>JBKCGB010000206.1:0-42228 GCA_046303375.1 Roseiflexaceae bacterium | reverse complement strand
AATCACCAAACCTGGTGTCGATATGTTTAACGGGTATGGGGTCAATACGGATACGATGGTTGCTGCTGCCGAAGCCTATATGGCCGCACTCAATAAGTTATTGCAGTATCGGCAACAGCATATTAATGCAGAAAAATCGGCGTATGCGGACGGGTACGACCAGAGTGCGCCGGGGTATGCTGTTGATAACTTTGCGAATACACAGCGGTAGGCGCTGTTGCATGCGCTACTAGATCTGCAAAGGGAATTGGCAATGCGCATCAGTTATCTCGGACCTGCAGGAACCTATAGTGAGATTGCGGCACTCATGTATGCCACAGCTGATGACATATTGGTCGCACAGCCGTCGATGCCAGCGGTGCTCCAGGCGGTAGAGCTTGGCAGCGCCGATGTGGCCGTGTTGCCCATCGAAAATGTGCTTGAAGGGAGTGTAACGGTTACACTCGACTTGCTCATTCATGAGACCGCCTTGCGCATTCACGACGAATTAGTTGTACCGATTAGCCATCAACTGCTCGGACGAGCCGGTACCGATCTCGCAACCGTTGAGGTGCTCTACGGTCATCCGCAATCGCTGGGGCAGTGTCGACAATTCATTGAACACACGCTACCGCATGTCACCACTGTTGCATCGCTTTCCAATAGTGCGGCACCTGCCGAAGCACTTGCGGCTACTCGCGCTGCGGTAGCTATTGGCACACGCCGTGCTGCCGAACTGACGGGAGCGAGTGTGTTAGTGGCGGATATTCAAGATATGGCACACAATGTGACACGCTTTGTGGTGCTTGCCAAAGACGATCATCCACCGACTGGCGAAGACAAAACGAGTCTCTGTTTCGGCTTTGACGATAAAGATCAACCAGGGCAGCTCGTACGTCCCATCCAGATCTTATCTGATGCTGCCATCAATATGATTAAATTTGAGTCGCGCCCATCACGCGCAGTGCTTGGTGAATATGTGTTTTTGGTCGATATTGATGGTCATCGACTTGACCCACACATTGCTGCAGCGTTGCAGAACATGCGATTACAAACGGGATTTCTCAAAGTGTTTGGTAGTTATCCTCGCTGGTCGGTGCGGAGTAATTCATGACAACACTGTTCCTCTATGACACGACGTTACGGGATGGTACGCAACGTGAAGGTGTCTCGCTCTCTGTTGACGACAAAGTAAAAATAACACGTGTCCTTGATGAGCTCGGTGTGCACTATATCGAAGGTGGCTGGCCAGGGTCGAATCCCAAAGATGCTGAATTCTTTCGCCGTATGCAACATACTCCGCTACACACCGCCAAGTTGGCTGCATTTGGGAGTACACGCCATGCAAGTGCGACCTGTGAAAGTGATACCAATATTCAGGCACTCAAAGATGCTGGTACCCCGGTTGTGACTTTGGTCGGTAAAAGTTCTGTGTTGCATGTCGAGCAGGTGCTAGAAACGACGCGTGCAGAGAATTTGCGCATGATTCATGACAGTGTGGCGTATTTTGTGGCCCTTGGTCGTGAAGTAATCTACGATGCAGAGCATTTTTTCGATGGATACCACCTCGATGCGGCATACACGCTCGAGACCATCACCACTGCAGCCAACGCAGGTGCCACGGTTGTCACCTTGTGTGACACAAATGGTGGTTCATTGCCGAAACAGATTCACGAAATAGTTGAGCTGGTGCGACACACACTCACTACTGCCGCAGTGCCGACTATTATTGGCATCCACACCCACAACGATGGCGCACTTGCGGTGGCAAATGCGCTGGCCGCAATTGACGCTGGTGCCACCCATGTACAAGGGACGATGAACGGCATCGGTGAGCGCTGTGGCAACATGGATTTAATCCCACTGATTGCCAACACGCATCTCAAACTCGGCTATACGGGAATTGCGCCAGCGCAACTGCGCCGTTTGAGCGATGTTTCTCACATCATCGCTGATATTTGTAATCTCAACCCGGATCACCATGCCCCATATGTAGGACGAAGTGCGTTTGCGCACAAAGGTGGCATCCATGCCCAAGCAGTTGCCAAATTTGCAGACAGCTATCAACATATCGATCCCACCCTCGTCGGCAATGAGATGCGCATCGTGGTGAGTGAGTTGTCGGGACGCAACAACATTCGTTTGCACGCTGAAAAGCTGGGTCTGGCGCTTGGTGGCAACGAGCGTGAGCTCCTGCTTCGCATCAAAGAGCTCGAACAGCAGGGTCTGCAGTTTGAGGCCGCTGATGGGTCTTTTGAAATGCTCATTCGGCGTACCACACCTGGATATCGCCCACCCTTTGTGTTGCATGATTTCACAGTGATAGTTGATGGGAACGCCACCACAGAGATGCGCTCTCAGGCGATGGTCAAACTGTTTGTCAATGGGCAAGAAATGCATACTGCTGCCGAAGGAGATGGTCCAGTGAACGCACTCGACCGCGCCATCCGCAAGGCACTCACACCGTTCTATCCGCGGCTCGCGGATGTAGCATTGGTCGACTACAAAGTGCGTATTGTTGACGAACATCTAGGAACGGCGGCGCGCCCACGCGTGCTGATTGAATCTGCACGCGGCGATGAGCGGTGGACCACAGTGGGATGTTCGGAGAATATTTTGACTGCGAGCTGGCAAGCTCTCTGGGATGCGCTCGAATTACCCCTTGCGCGCTATGGGTTCTAGTGTAGTGCACCGTGTGAATGATAGATGCGCCGCATTTCCGTTATACCACAGGAGCGCACGATGACTGAGAAGCAAATTTGGTTCAACGGGACGTTGATTCCCTGGTCACAAGCACATGTGCATGTCATGACCCACGCACTGCACTATGGTTCGTCTGTGTTTGAAGGTATCCGTGCATATTCAACACCCAACGGTCCTGCGGTTTTCCGGCTTGGTCCACACATCCGGCGCCTGTGGGATTCATGCAAAATATATCGCATCGAGATTCCGTTTAGCCAAGCAGAATTGATTCACGCATGCATGGACGTCGTCAAAGTCAACAACTTTACCAATTGTTCACTTCGTCCACTGGTGTGGCGTGGTGCGGGACCGCTTGGTCTCGATGGTACACACAATCCCATCGAAGCCATGGTTGCGGCCTTTGAATGGGGTGCATATTTCGGGCATGATGTGCTACAAAGTGGTGTGGATGTGATGGTATCATCGTGGAATCGCCTTGCTGCTAATTCCATCCCCACCATGGCCAAAGCCGGTGGGAACTATCTTTCATCGTTTCTCATCAAAAGTGACGCGGTCCGCAATGGTTACGCCGAAGGCATTGCTCTCGATGTGCATGGGAATGTGGCCGAGGGCTCGGGGATGAATCTGTTTGTGGTGCGCGATGGTGTGCTCTACACTCCACCTATTACCAATAGCATTCTGCCAGGGATTACCCGTGATGCAGTAATTACGCTTGCGCGCGACCTCAACATCGAAGTCCGTGAACAAGAAATGCAGCGCGAAGTGCTCTATCTAGCCGATGAACTCTTTTTTGCAGGTACAGCCGCCGAAGTGACACCCATTCGCTCTGTCGACAAAATCGTCATCGGTAATGGTCAACGTGGCGAACTCACGACGGTCATCCAAGCGCAGTTTTTCGGGCTTTTTGATGGTCGTGTCGACGACATCCATCGCTGGTTGGAATACGTGTAGTGATGTCGACATAATATGTGAGTAAACGCTACCATACTGATCAACAGCACCTGACGTGAGGCGCTGTGCGGTGGAGCGCAGCGAGATTGTTGCAGTCTCTATTGATGGCATATTGGTATACCGTTGGAGTGCATGCGAATCGCCTAACAAGGCACGGCTACTCGGTCTTCCCGACGCACCACGTCGCGTGAATGATATATAATGCGACTGATATCCGTAGTAACAAAGGAGCACACGATGTCTGAGAAGCAGATCTGGTTTAAGGGCAAGATGATTCCGTGGTCACAAGCCACAGTGCATGTAATGAGCCACGCCTTGCACTATGGTTCATCCGTCTTCGAGGGGATTCGTTCATACCCGACCCCCAATGGCCCGGCGATTTTTCGACTCGGACCGCATATCCGGCGCCTGTGGGATTCATGCAAAATATACCGCATGGAGATTCCGTTTAGCCCAGCAGAAATCACACAAGCGTGTAAGGATGTCATCAAAGTCAATGGCTACACGAACAGCTACCTTCGTCCACTCGTGTGGCGTGGGGAAGGACCGCTGGGTCTCGACGGAAAAAACAACCCCATTGAAGCGATGGTTGCCGCTGTCGAATGGGGTGCCTATCTCGGTCCAGAAGGACTCAAGAACGGCGTAGACGTGATGGTGTCATCATGGAATCGCCTTGCTGCTAATACCATTCCCACCATGGCCAAAGCCGGTGGCAACTACTTATCGTCATTTCTCATTAAAAGCGAAGCAGCACGCAACGGTTATGCCGAAGGTATTGCCCTCGACGTGCAAGGAAATGTGGCCGAAGGTTCAGGGATGAATTTGTTTGTGGTGCGTGATGGTGTGCTCTACACTCCACCCATCACCAACAACATCTTGCCTGGTATTACGCGTGACGCCATCATGACCATTGCGCGTGACCTCAAAATCGAGGTCCGTGAACAGGAAATGCAACGTGAAGTGCTCTATTTGGCTGACGAGCTCTTTTTTGCAGGCACGGCCGCCGAAGTAACTCCGATCCGCTCGGTTGACAAAATTGTCATTGGTAGTGGGCAACGCGGTGAATTAACTGAGGCCATCCAAGAGCGCTTTTTCGGATTGTTCGAAGGAAAAGTTGACGACAAGCACAAATGGCTCGACTACGTCTAAGTCTACGCACGCTCAACCAGGCTGACAGGTATGCATCTGTCAGCCTGGTTGAGCAACATCGCTGAGGAGTTGGTATGACGACTGCCCCCCAAACGCTATTCGAGAAAATCTGGAATCGCCATCTCGTGCGACCACAAACTGCCGAAACACCAGCAGTGTTATATATTGATTTGCACCTCGTGCATGAAGTCACGTCACCACAGGCGTTTAGTGAATTACGTGCCCGCGGACTCTCCGTGCGCCGTCCTGGTCAAACAATTGCGACTATGGACCACTCGACTCCTACGACACCACGCAACGCACAAGGAATCATTCCCGTGCTTGACACGCAAGCCAAAGCCCAGCTCAGCATGCTCGAAGCAAACTGTCGTGACTTTGGCATTCCGCTTTTTGGACTCGGCACCGATAAACAAGGAATTGTACACGTCATTGGTCCAGAGCAGGGTGTCACACAGCCTGGTATGACCATTGTGTGCGGAGATAGTCATACGAGTACACACGGGGCATTTGGTGCCCTCGCCTTTGGGATTGGCACGTCAGAAGTCGGCCACGTGCTTGCAACACAGTGTCTGCTACAGAGTCGCCCCAAAACCATGGAACTCCGCATCAACGGCACGTTGCGTGCAGGTGTCGGCGCCAAAGATATCATCTTGGCGGTGATTGCAAAAATCGGCGTTGGTGGTGGCACTGGCCATGTTATTGAATACACAGGGTCAGCCATTCGTGGGCTCTCTATGGAAGAGCGCATGACTATCTGCAACATGTCAATTGAAGGCGGCGCGCGTGCGGGGCTCATTGCCCCTGATGAAACCACCTTTGCATATATCAAAGGACGACCGCGTGCTCCACACGGTGCGCAGTGGGATGCCGCTGTTGCCGATTGGCAAACGTTGCGTACGGACCCAGGTGCACAGTATGACCGGGTCGTCGAACTCAATGCGGACGAACTCGAACCAATGATTACATATGGGACGAATCCAGGCATGGGCATCCCGATTTCGGGACGGGTGCCGACTGCAGCAGACATGCCAGATGATGCGGGGCGCGCTGGATTAGCCAAAGCTCTGGCCTATATGGGACTCGAAGCGGGTCAATCACTCATTGGTCAAGCAGTCGATGTAGTCTTTATTGGCAGTTGTACCAATTCGCGGATATCCGATTTGCGTCTGGCCGCACAAGTGATGCGTGACCGCCGTGTCTCTGAACGTGTACGCGTGATGGTTGTCCCGGGCTCACAACTTGTTAAAAAACAAGCGGAAGCCGAAGGCCTTGACCAAATCTTCAAAGATGCAGGGGCAGAGTGGCGTGAAGCTGGCTGCTCAATGTGTATTGCGATGAACGGTGACCAGCTTGCGCCGGGACAATATGCGGTTTCCACCAGTAATCGAAACTTTGAAGGTCGACAAGGCAAAGGTGGGCGTACCTTTTTGGCGAGTCCCTTGACTGCTGCTGCGGCGGCCATTACGGGACGTATCTGTGATCCACGGGATATCATCGCCTAGTTGCACCTCTGAAACGCACGTGCCGCCCAACACGAGGATAAACATATGCACCAATTTGTACCCTACACTGCACGATATGCGGTATTACCAATCGAGAACATCGATACTGATCAGATTATTCCTGCGCGCTTTCTCAAGACTACTGACAAGACTGGACTCGGTGAGAGTCTCTTTGCTGACTGGCGCTATGACAGTGATGGTCGTCCCAAAGCCGAGTTTTTGCTCAACCAATCCTTTACCAACGGTGTAGAGGTATTGGTCGCTGGTACCAACTTTGGCTGTGGTTCGTCTCGTGAGCATGCACCGTGGGCGTTACAAGGATTCGGCTTTAAGGCGGTAATGAGCACGTACTTTGCCGATATTTTTCAGAATAATGCACTAAAAAATGGTCTGTTGCCGATTGTAATTACCCCTCAGGTGTATGACATATTGGTTAATGCTGATACAGCACACCCAGGTCAAGCACGGGTATCCGTCGATCTGGCTACGCAGACAGTGACGCTTCCCAATGGTGCCACGATGCACTTCCCGATTGAACCGTTTGCGAAATACTGTGTATTGAATGGCGTCGACCAAATGGGGTTTTTGATGAACCAGGATAAAGACATCCAGACCTATGAAACGGCGCATCCTGCGCGTGTCAATACGATTGGACTCTAGTCATGCATATTCGTATCACCACACTTCCTGGAGATGGGATTGGACCAGACGTCGTCGCACAAGGAGTGGCAGTGCTGGAGCGGGTTGCGGCACTCTACGGCCATACGCTCACGATTACACCTGCGTTGCTTGGTGGCTGTGCAATTGATGCCACCGGGAGTGCCCTCCCTGATGCCACACTGAATGCGTGTCAGCAGGCAGATGCCGTATTGTTGGGTGCCGTTGGTGGCCCAAAGTGGGATAATCCTGCTGCAACGGTTCGACCCGAACAAGGGCTGCTTGGGATCCGTAAAGCCCTCGGACTCTTTGCAAATTTGCGCCCTGTGGCCATGCATCCGCGTCTAATTCCCGCTTCGCCACTCCGCCCTGAGTTGCTACAGGGGGTAGACATGGTGGTTGTACGTGAGCTGACTGGTGGTATTTACTTTGGTGAGAAACGCTGTGTAGCACACCCGAGCGGTGAACAAGCGTTTGATACGTGTGTCTACACCACCGAAGAGATTACGCGCATCATTCGTACGGCGGCAACTATTGCACGCGGGCGCAAACGCAAGCTTGTTTCAGTGGATAAAGCAAATGTGCTCGAAACATCACGCTTGTGGCGCCGTACAACCACACAGGTCATGCAAAACGAGTTCCCTGATGTCACCCTCGAACACATGCTCGTTGATTCATGTGCCATGCACCTGATCCGACGGCCTGCCGACTTTGATGTTATTGTCACCGAAAACATGTTCGGCGATATTTTGACCGATGAAGCATCCATGTTAGCTGGCTCCATGGGCATGCTCCCATCTGCATCGCTTGGTGCTGCGAGTACGAATCCGACGCGCATGGGACTTTATGAGCCTATTCATGGTTCTGCACCCGATATTGCTGGGAAAGGGATTGCTAACCCACTTGCGACTATTTTGAGTGTCGCATTACTGTTCCGCTATTCACTCAACTGTGAACCAGAAGCCCGAGCTATAGAACATGCGGTACAGGCTACACTCGCTGATGGAATTGTGACACGTGATATTGCGGCCACAGGTGAGGCAATATCAACGACAGATGTTGTCGGGGCTGCCGTGGTTGCTCGTATCCAAGGAGCAGCATGACACCTTCGTTTACTTCACATACCGGCAAATTGTTGCAACTTCCACAGCGCATTTCAGTGCTTGGGGTCGGTGTTGATGATGTCACTATTGATGAAGTTGTTCGTCTCATTGATGGCATGATCGTGGCTGGCGGTATATATCAAATTGCAACTATTAATCCAGAATTTGTGATGCAAGCACAACACGATGCACGGGTCCGTCAGGTGTTGAATAATGCCACACTGGCCACACCTGATGGTATTGGTATTCTCTGGGCTGCTCGTCGTCTTGGCACTCCCATCCGCACACGCGTAACTGGTGTTGAGCTCGTTGAACGTATCGCAAAGCTTGCGGCAGTCCGAGGATGGCGTGTCTTTTTCCTTGGAGCCGCACCTGGGGTTGCCGAAAAAGCAGCTCAAGCGTTGCGCCACCGTTATGCAGGACTTGCGGTTGCAGGGTGTTATGCAGGTTCGCCGAGTATCATCGAAGAGCCGTATGTCTGTAGTCAGATCAGCGAGACCAATCCTGATATTTTGTTGGTGGCCTACGGCCATCCAGCGCAAGAAGTGTGGATCGCACGCAATCAAGTACAGCTCGGTGTGCCAATTGCCATTGGAGTTGGTGGCACGTTTGACGAGCTTGCCGGGATCGTAGCCCCCGCTCCTGCATGGATGGAGCGGGTTGGTCTCAAATGGCTCTGGCGACTCATTCAGCAACCAACTCGCATTAATCGCATTATCACGGCAACCGTGCGTTTCCCCATTGCCGTGATACGTGCTTCATTCACCAAGAACTTACCATAATGTTTCGCCAACTTCATACTCAGCGTACCTTCTACAGTATGACCATCTTCGTATTGAGTTGGGAACTGCTGGTAGCGCTTGCCATCTGGCCCGCATTCGTGCTCCCGGCACCGTCACATGTTGTTATGCGCCTCTGGCGTGAGATGCATAGCCTGGCCATTTGGCGACATCTTTGGGCCACGACTTCTGTAGCACTTGTGGGTTTGGCGATCGCCGTATGCATTGGTACGGTAAGTGCATGGTTGTTTGTCCAACAACAACGCTGGTACGATCTGTTTAATTGGCTTTTTACCATGAGTCAATCGTTACCAGTCGTTGCTATCGCCCCGCTGATACTCTTGTGGATCCATTCGCCATTCTGGGCGCGCGTGACTATTGCCGTTGTTATTACCATGTACCCCACGTTTTCAGCAACCTATAGTGCCCTGCGTCTTATCCCGCGCGAGCTGCGTGAAGTTGCGGTACTCAACGGTGCGACACGCTGGCAGATGCTCCGTCTTGTGGAAGTCCCCCTTGCGTTGCCGGTAGTCCTTACTGGCGTACAAACAAGCGTAGTTTTGGCAATGACTGGGGCAGTCGTTGGTGAATATCTGGGTGGCAGAGACGGCTTGGGTGCACTTATTAACATCGCACGATCCATGTTTGATGCCACACTCGTCTTTGTGGCCCTTGCACTGCTTGTGATAATTACCCTGTTCATCCACGCGGTTTTTCAACACATCCATACCCAGCTTACTGCAGATGCCGACATGCATACCGAATCCCCGCTATAATATATACATAATTGTGTATAGTGGGGATAATTTCATGATTCGTCGAGTGCTTGTACTGGTAGTGAGTTTGCTGATGTGTGCCTGTAGCACTCCTGCCGCCCCTGCTACGTTGACTGATATTGTTGTTGGCATGCCATATATTCCCAACATTCAATTTGCTCATTTTTACATGGCCCAACAAAAAGGGTATTTCGCAGACGCTGGGTTGCGTGTCACGTTTGACTATAACTTTGAAAACGATGTCGTACAACGACTCGCAACGAATAACGGCATTCAATTCGCTCTCGCAAGTGCTGATACGGTGTTACTTGCACGTGCCAAGGGACTTCCGATTACGGCTGTGATGGCGACTTCTCAAGAATTCCCAATTGCATTCATGAGTAAAGCAACTACGCCATTAGCAAATCCTACTGATTTGATTGGCAAAACAATTGGGATTCCTGGTCGATTCGGCGCGAGTTATATCGGCCTACAAGCATTACTTCGTGCCGGGCAAATCGATGAGTCACAGGTTGAAATAAAAGAAATTGGCTTCAACCAAGTACCACTGTTACTCAATGATTCGGTACAGGTAATTAGTGGCTATGCAAACAATGAACCACTCCAACTTGTTCGTGCTGGCACACCAGTTTCGGTGTTGCGTGTTGCTGATTTTGCACCAATCGCATCCGACCACTTGATTATCAATACGGCATACAGCACTGCAAATACCTCAACTGTCGCAAAATTCGTGGCAGCGCTACAAAAGGGCATGCGTGTTGTGGCCGATGATCCCGCAGCAGCCTACGATGCATCACTATCGTTCATTCCAGAGGCAGACCCAATCAATCGCGATGTGACCATTGAAATACTGCAGGCTACGATTGCCATGTGGAATGCAGATGCGACCACACTCGGTCAAATCAATCCAGCAAAGTGGGAACAAACACATTCCCTGTTGCGCGCGATTGGACTTCTGGCACAGGATATCGATGTATCAACTGCGTACGATGTCACATATGTGGGTGAGTAGTAGACACTATGCCAATCAATGCGCTGCTCTTTGACCTCGATAATACGCTCTACCCTGCAAACTCCGGGGTGACCGAAGCCCTCGAAGTACGTATGAATTCCTATGTTCAGCAGGTAACTGGGCTACCACTTGCAGCAGCGCGTGACTTGCGCCAGCAGTACTTCGTGACCTATGGTACGACACTCCGTGGGCTCCAGTTGCATCACCAAGTTGATGTTGAAGACTATCTCACCACCGTTCACCAGCTCGAAATAGAAGCGCTCGTACAACAGAATCACGCACTTTGTAATATCTTGTTGCAGGATGCACGTATGCATGTCATCTTTACCAATTCACCGGTCGAGCACGCCACACGCGTGATTGAGGCACTCGGTCTCACAACACTTTCACTTCCGATTATTGACATTCGTGCACTCGCATTTGAACCAAAACCGCATCACTCTGCGTATCAGGTGGCCATCCGTGAGACCAAATGTCGTGCTGAAGAAATCGTCTTCTTTGAAGATACATTACATAATCTTGCACCTGCCAAATCACTGGGAATGACTACCGTGTATATTGGGCGGCATCTGACCTCACTGCCTGCCTATGTGGATATGCATTTCCCAGACATCGTGACTGCACTGACTCAACTGTGAGAACATAACGTACATGCATCTGCCACTGACCATCACAACGACACGGCTGCATTGGCGACCACTAATGGTCAGCGATGCTGCTGCCATATATCGCCAGTTTTCTGATCCAGACATGTGCCGTTATTTCACAGAACCGCCCTGTAGCTATAGTGAAGCGCAAGACATAATTAGCCACTACCGCACGAGCACAGGTCGATACATGCGCTGGGTGATGTGTGATGCCACCACTGGGCAATTTGTGGGCACGTGCGGTTACCATTACCTCGATGAATCGCGCCAACAAGTTGAACTCGGGTATGACATATGGAAAGCGTATTGGGGTGCGGGCTATATGCGTGAGGTACTACCAATGCTGATTGACATCTGTCGTACCTACCTGCCGATTACTGTAGTCTACGTGCTTGTGCACCGCCAGAATGCGGCTTCGATGCGCGTGGCTGAACGAGCAGGCTTTGTGGCCACCACACCTCTGCGGCAACTCGATAGTGCCGATGAGTGCTGTCTCTCCTACCAAGTTATTCAATCGTAATCGCAGGCAGTTGGATAGAACATTGGTCGCCTACACGCACACCATGCCGTATCATCCAGCCTTGTGGTGTCTCGAGTGCATAGCGAATTGGTGTGAGCGCTTCATGCGCCGTATCTGTATTGGGTTGCATGGCGCTAATTTGCACGATTGTGCCATCCACACGCATGAACACCACATCGAGTGCGAGGGGGGTATCTCGCATCCAGAAGGCGGGTTGTGTGTCTTCTTTGAAGACAAAAAGCATGCCATAATTGTCAGGCAATTCAGTCTGGTGCATCAGACCTTTTTGGCGATCAGCATGTGTGGACACGATGTCCAAACGCAGCCGTGGGCCACACCCGGTTAGCACCCCCTGTGGAAGAGTGGTACGCTGACAGGTACTCAGTGACAGCCCGAGGCAGCAAATGATAAGTATGCGCCACATTACTGTATGGGATACGGGTATGGATACGGCGATGGATATGCCGCATCTGGCGGAGTACCACAGGAAGCTATGATCCATACGGTACTGATAATCAATAGTAGACGCACAATGTAACGCATCAGCAACTCCATTCAATCACCACATGAGCATATTATACTCGGTATACGTAAAAAACACCGTATATGCACTTCAATGAAACATTACTGTCCTAATGTTGTTTTCGTAATAGTGCTTATTTTGGTAGATATGGACTAATCGCCGCACATACATCATTCCATGACATTGTTGGTGTAAATTCACCAGCGTATCCACGGTTCTTCATCACCATGTGTAATCGAGTTAATTCTGTATCTGAAAGAGGTATTTCAGGATGTATATCAAGCGTCTGCGCCCGCGTTCCATCGGCCACAATCTCCCACACCAACAACCACTGAGTGGCAGCAAAATGCGGATGGTCGAACGGAATGTCTACGCTCCATGCGAGCGCTTGCCCAGATGCAAGTACACGACGCTGTACGGCTTCACGATGGGCTCTTTCGCGATACAATGCTGCCGGATGCAACGCGGCTGCAAGGCTTTCGAGTGCGATACATGCGGTAGCAGTACCGATCTGCCACTCAATGGGGTGTAACCGATAAGCACCATTACTCAGGTGTGTTGTGGCGATGGTCTTGTTAGCCAGCAGTAGATTATGACAATCTGGCGGAATAAGCGCACCCATCGGTATTTGAAACGGCCGGGTAGGAGCAAACATGCTTGTCATGTTACCAGGGGCTGGATGTAAATCCATAAAATACCAACCCACACCAACACTATCGTCATTGTGACGCGCACGTGCAAAGGGTTGGTGTGCAACAAGGATATCATTGGCCACAATCCGCTTCAACCCAGGACTACGCCGTGATTCGCGTACGTAGGGAACCCGTGACAGACCATCAGCTGTGCCCATCACATCAGGGCGTAGGCGCAGTTCTGGGTATCCGTACCCGCCGTCATCGCGCGGAACTTCGGTTTGGAGCCAGTACAGAAACGCCAGCGATAATCGCTTGGCTTCATCATGCGCGGCTGCCACATCTTCAGGATGCTGATCAATGATGCGCTGTTCGTGGTAATCGTTACTGTTCCAGTTAATGAGGGCAATATCGGTGCCCCGTGGCTGCGTATGGCTCCCATCCCAGAGGCGGCGGTATGTCCAGAACGGCGGCATACCTGTCGGTCCGTCACAAAACATACGAAACGGACGTGCTTCACCATCGTTGCCAGTCAGTGTCAGCGTAAACGGCTGACGATCACGCAGCTGTGCATAGCCTTCTGGCTTGGGAATGCGATTGTCGCTCCCATGCACAAATTCAACGGCAAATCCATAGGTAAAGCTTTGCACCTCGTGTGGCCGCGCAACTAGCGGTGCATGCACTTCCCTAGTATCCGCTTGTGATTCCGCTCCCGTGACATAGGCAAGTTGTGCAAACGCAAGCAGATCACCTGCATCACTTGCATCTACGAAGTAACTGGCACTGATACGCTGCTGTTGCTGTTGAATGGTATAGATATCTACAGATTGGATATGATAGCCCACTCGATGCACATGGACTAGCGTTGATTCAACGTAAATCGTGAGCAGACCACTTGCCACAAACGGTGCGAGCAGCTCATCAATAACCTGCTGGGCCACTTCAGGCAAAAAACAGAGATTACTCACCCATGCATTGCCCGGATTAAATCCGTCGATAGTAGCTGGGGTTACGCCAAATCGCATAGCCATTGCGATACGCACTGCGCGGCGAAATGCGACATAAGAAGTACTGCCTGGCCACGATTCAATATAACGGTGTTCATCCAGTGCAGATACGCCTTGGCTAGTACATTGGCCACCCAACCAGTGGGTGGCTTCAATAATGCAGACACGCCGACCAGCAGCACACGCTACGAGCGTTGCTGCCACAGCACCGAGTCCACCACCTATAATAGCTATGTCATATGGTACTGTTGGTGTAATTGGAGCGTGTGTCATGATTCCACTCTTTGTAACAATGAATCTTCTCCCTGCCGGGATGTCACGTGACACCCCACCTGATTGGGAACATAGCGGACGCGCGATTGACGCGTTTGTGAATCGTATGTGCCGGGCTGGTTTTGTGCCGACACTCTTTGCTTCACCAGAAGCAACCCGTGCCCATGCGCCCCTCCTCGAAGAATGCGTAGACCGTGGCTGTGAAATTGGGCTGCTGGTGGCACCAAGTCAGTCGACACTCCTCAACCAGAAGAAACCGTTTGGGCTACTCCCACCAGAAACACAACAGCACGTGCTCCAACACGCACGCAATCTCTTTTTTGATTATATGGGATTTGTCCCACGGAGTGTGCGTACCGGGTTAACGTCAGGCACACCAGAGATATTTGCGCTCTGCAAAGCTGCGGGCTTCAGCCATACATCGATCCGTATGCCCGGAGCACAGCTCAGCACGATTAGCAATGTCTGGCCGGCACAGCATCATATTTCGCATGAACACACCGTTGACATCCCGATCTCTACCAACCCTGCAGAACGGTTGCTCAATCGCTTCCCACTCTATCTCAGTCCCGAATTTGGCACACCGGCACAACAAACCGAACTCGTCGCACGCGTCCATACGTATGGGTATTTGTGCAGTATGAGTAGCACAGTGATTGATTACTACCCACAAGATACACCCGTACACGGCAACATTGATGCATTTATAGAGGCAACAGACGCTATCCCAGCGTTAGTGCCGATGCGGATCAGTCAATACAACCCAACGGCGCCGCAATAGAAGAATAGCACCCATCCCAACAAGTGACACAGATGCAGCGAGCCAGTTTCCTGCATGTGTGTTCATGGCCAAAAAGAGCCCCATACACGTAAACAAGTGCCACAGCGGCAATGCGTGCGGTCGCACATGTGTCTGCATACGCTGAATGAACAACGAATCGAATACATAGGCAAAAATGGTACCAGTGATCCACCATCCCAAAAAATTGATCCACGGCACACCATAGTACCAACCGCGATCAATCCAAACCCAGTACTGATGAATGATGGTAGCAACGGGTTCAATTTGCAGGTCAAAAATCACGATGCACAGACCGGCAAGGGCAGCACGCGCCATGCGCGACGCCTGTGGCACAACCATATAGGCACATGCCCATGTTCCCACCGTTGAGAAGAGCCACGCAAAGAGGATGGTCACGGGTACAGTACTCGCAACGCGCCAACCGAGCTGGTCGGTATAGTCGTATGCACCAAACGGCACATCATAGGTGGCACCCACGTATTCCACACCTAGCGAACCACCAATAATACCAAGAATAATTGGAGCTGCCGCCTTACCAAGCCCAGACCAAAGCCATGCGGCCACACTCAACCCTTGAATGGTCATGAGCACACCCCCAAAGAATGCGCCATTGGCAGGAACAAAATCAAATAACACTGCCACGAGTGAGCCTGGATACAATAGTGCATAGAGGGCAAACAGGAGATACGATATCCGATCGGGATGCGATGCGAATCGCGTGCGTAGAGATGTCATTGTGCTGCTCCATATCCACCGCCACCTGGGGTTTCCATCCGTAGACGCGAACCTGCAGACACTGCAAACGTGCCTTTGTCAGCGACACTTGATGTTCCATCTGGGGCAATGATGTGATTTACCCCGACCAATCCTGCCTGGCCACCGGCACTTCCTGCAGGTGCATGAACGCGCCGCTCGGTGAGCAGGGAGAGTGTGGTATCAACCAAAAATTCTACTTCTTTGGTAAGACCGTCACCGCCACGCATGAGCCCAGCACCACCGCTCTGCCGACGGACTGCCAGCGTATGCACACGCACCGGATAGAGGCGTTCAAACATTTCGACGGGGGTATTACGCGTGTTGGTCATATGGGTTTGTACGGCATTGAGCCCAGGGAGCGTCGGACGAGCGCCCATACCACCACCGAGTGTCTCGTAATAGGCAAATGGGTGCTGATTGTCCGTGACTCCTCCCATGGTCCAATTGTTCATGGTACCAGCTGACTGCGCAGGAATCATCATTGGCAGTGCCAATGACAGTGCCCGATAGATGACATCCACAACCCGTTGCGATGTTTCGACGTTCCCACCAGCCACCGCAACACCAGGTGGCGGATTAAGCAACGACCCTGCTGGAATATGCCACCGCAGTGGGCGAAAGGCACCTGCACTCGCTGGCATATCATCACCATCAAGTGAACGTAACGCATACAAGACCGCTGATTCAGTCACTGCGACAGGCGCATTCAGTGGACCAAGACAGGCAGGAGCAGTGCCGGTGAAGTCAATATCCACAGTGTCATCGTGTACAGTGAGTGTTACTGCAATACGCAACGGCGTTGCTGACACTCCATCATGATCGAGAAAATCGTGCGCCGCATACACGCCATTTGGAATGGCACGGATGAGTGCGCGCATGCGTTTCTCACCATATGCAATCAATGCATCCAGCATGGTGTGGACCACGTCTGCACCCATCCGCGCACACAGCGATTCCATTCGGCGATTAGCGATAGTGTGGCAGGCAAACTGAGCTTGCAGATCACCGCTCCGTTCTGCACTTGTGCGCGAGTTGCGCGAAATGATGGCCACCACTGCCGTATTGACAGCGCCAGCAGCCACCACTTTGACCGGTGGAATAATCAGTCCCTCTTGGAAAAGAGAGCGACTCAATGGCATTGACCCGGGTGCCATCCCACCAACATCCGCATGATGTGCACGGGTAGCACTGTATCCCATCAACTCGTGCGCCACATAAATCGGCGCAACGGTGGTAAAATCGGGCAAATGGGTGCCACCCGCATGTGGATCATTGAGAATGACAACATCACCGTCGGCTAGGGGTCCACAGGCAGCAATGGCAGCACTCACGCTTTGTGGCATCGCACCGAGATGCACGGGAATATGGGCAGCCTGCGCAACCATTAGACCGTGGGCATTAAACAGGGCACACGAATAATCACGGCGCTCTTGAATATTCGCAGAAAAAGCACTGCGCTCGAGGGCAGCACCCATTTCTTCGGCAATGGCGCTACAGCGATGACGAAAGACTTCTAATGCAATAGCATCACTCATAGATCGGTGCATCTATACAAAATCGAAATTCCTTGGTACAATTATAGAGGATTCGTGAGGGTGCTGTGTGTATGAGCCCAACAGTATGTTGGTTCCCGCACGTGACGGTGACTCCGTTGTCGGCGGACGGGAGCGGCCTGCACAGTTTCTTCGAGTGAAAGCGTGATTATATGAGTATGTACGATACGGCACAGTCACCTGTGACCGTAGTCCGCGGCACACATGCCGCCCAGCTACACGCAACCGTGATAGCTGCAGTTCCTGCATCGATTCGATGCACCTACGAGTTTGATTCCCCCCAAGAAATCATCCACTTTGACAATGAAATGGCTGAAGCTGGTATCCCACTCCGCCGTTGGGTGGTGGGTTCTACACATCATCCAGAAGGGATTGCACTCTGTTTTCGGCCAACCTGGAAAGTTCCCGACTATACATTTTGGGTCCATGTCCGCATGCTTCCCCATGCACATGCCGATGCAACACTGGCACTCTGGCACGAAGTTGTTCGTTGGGCCAAAAGTGCTGGTGCACGGACGCTGCAGACGATGGCACATCCTGGTGATACAAGCACGTTGCCATGCGATCGCCATGCACAGCTTATCGGCACTGAGCAGATCTATCGCCGGGCCATGCCACTTGGTACAATTGCATTACCAACTCGACCTGCGGCACTCAGCATTCATACGCTGGCAGAACGGATGCAACATGATCCGGATGCCATTGAGCGTGCTTGTACGTTGCATGCGGCAATTTCGCGCGATGTACCATTACCCGATGAACCAATTGTTACGATGACCAAATTTCGTCGTTTGGTAGGCGAGTTTATTCGCCCTGAACATTATGTCATTGCAATGATTGATAATGAGTATGTTGCCGAATCAATCCTCTACGTCGAAGCGAATCAATTGGTGGCGTGGCAACATGCGACCGGCGTGCTGCCCGCATATCGTGGTCACGGTATTGCACAACACGTCAAATATGCATCACTTGAAATTGCAGCACGGCTCGGTGTGCGCGACGTCTGTACTTGGGTTGAATCACGCAACAAAAGTATGTTGCATATCAACACACAGTTCGGCTTTGCGATGCTCCACGATGTACATGCGATAAGTCACATCTACGAAATCACACTTGAGTAATCAAGCACGATACCCCCACACTGGAACGTCAAATCCAGTGTGGGGGTGTCGTGTTAGTAGTGTCGGGGATGATCGTCGCTAAAGGGGTCAAATAACCAACGGGTATGTACCCCACTCCAAGGCACCTGTTTGCGTGCATAGGCAGGACTTCGTCGAGTGGCAAAGAGCACGCGTACCAGCTTTTTGCCACTTGATACGATCCAATCAGCAATAGAATGCACGGCCCCACCAGTCACAAAACCAACCGCAGTACTCAGCGTAATGATGGGGTGAGCCACAAGCCAGTCTATGCACTGGGTTGCAATCGCAGCATGCCAGGTCGGAAGCGGCAACCCTGCATAGCGCAAGACTGATTCGAGTACAAACAGGATGCCGAGGAGCATCATAAAGAAATAACCGAGGCGCAAGAGCGGTGGTAACACTAACCCATGGCTCCAAAAATGACGATGAGGAATCATCCATTTATAGGGTTTCCACACAAAAAGCAAAATACCCCAGCGTTGATGGATGCGCGAATCAAGATCGAGATCCGGCGAAAAAAGCAGACCAGATACATTGTGTGCCGCACAGACGACGCTGGCCACAATCACTGCTGATGGTTGCGACACCTCAGATACACGCATCAGCGAAAAGAGCGCTGGCGTCATGACCACACTGCTGGCCACGGTGAGAAAATCATGTGTTGGCGTATTCGGCATATGCCCCCTATTGACGCATCCGATAGCGCAATCCTTGATCAAGCAGTACAACCAATTCATCGAGCAGTGCAGTATCCTGTGCGCGTGCAGGTTGCTGCATCACACCACGGATAACTTGGAGGAGCAAAAAAACCACACCTTCAGGGCGCACATCATGACGGAGCGAGCGATCTTGCACAGCGCTTTCAACAAGCTCATGTGCAAATGTGATGATATAGCGTTCGTAGAGTTGATGCGCATTGTGTGCACCCGCATGCGTATCATGCAACGACCGATTGACCAACTGCGTGAGGAGTGGATATGCATGTGTTACCGCCCCTATGGCATACAGGTATGCACGCAAAATCGCAAACATATCAGATTGAGGGGTGAGATGGTGGGGCATCTCCGCCACGATGGCACGTTGCAATGTTTCATGCGCATAATGCAACAAATAGTCATAGAGCTCACGTTTGTCCATAAAATACTGGTACATACTGCCTTTTGCAATACCTACGTGTTTTACAAGCGCCGAAAGCGAGGCATCCTCGTAGTGATGTACGGCAAATTCTGCCACTGCAGCCGTCAAGATATCTTCCCGTTTGCGCGGGTCAAGATTCCACCAGGTATCGCTGGGCATGCCCCCTCCATATGACCGACTAGTCATATCTAGTATACTCTACTCTCGCTGTTCCCGCATGTGCAGATGCAGTATGATGGTACAAGAAACTACCAGAGGAGTTGCTATGCAACAAAGTGCCGTCGACCGCAATATTCGGTTGCTCGTAATTGAATTATTCTGGGCGGCAATCGCTGCCGCAGCCTACTCGTTTGCCGCGGCGTTCGTAATTCGTCTGGGGGGATCGAATTTTATCGTGAGCCTCATTACTTCGGCGGCGGCAGTGGTTAATGCGGTGACCACAATCCCATTTGCTGCATTAATGGAGCGCACATCGCACCGTAAACCATGGATGTTCGCCAGCCTGTTTGCCTTCCGCATGCTTAATGCGCTTTTGCTCTTTGTACCGTGGTTGCCAGCATACCGCGCAGAAGCAGTCGTCATCATCTTACTTGTGGCCAATGTGCCCGTGGCGCTCTTTAATGCCGGATGGTTACCCATGTTTGCGGACATCATCCCAATTCACCATCGGGCACGGCTCTTTTCGCTACGGAATGTTACGCTCGGTGCCACCATGATGGTGTTTACCTATGCGTTTGGCTATTTGCTGGATTATTTGCATACCGACACAAGTTATTTCAACTATCAACTCCTCTTTGTGATTGCAATTGTGACGAGTATGGCGTCAACATATTATGTCATGCAAATGGAAATTCCAGACACCGAAATTGATACGAGTGCGGCCGTCGATCGCTCGTGGCGTGGTATCTGGTCATTACTGCAAGAAAGCCAGCCATACCGTGCAATCACCATCAACACGCTCATTTTTAATTTGGCAGCATGGGCAGCTATCCCCTTTCAACCTATCTATTTTGTGCGCACACTCGGTGCAGATGATGCGTGGTTGGGCATCTGGTTTGCAATCACCAATGGTGGCGCCATTCTCGGCAACCTGTTTTGGCCAAAACTCATGGAACGATACGGATTTCATCGCATATTAACGATTGCAGCACTCTGCAGTTGTCTCTACTTCTTTGCCATTGGCTTCGTACCGAATCTCACCGCAATTTTACTCTTCTCGCTGATTATTGGCATGATTAATCCTGGCATTGATATCAGTCATTTTAATATCTTGCTCCAAGTCTGCTCACCGCAACGTCGAGCATTAGCAATGGGGCTCTTTGTGACGGTCATGAATGCCGGTTTGCTGGTCAGCAGCCTCGCTGTCGCGCCCCTCATTGATTGGTTGGGTGCACAGGTAGTGGTAATTGTGCTTGGGGTGATGCGGTTGGGTGGTGCGTTATTATTTTATGTCTATCCAATTCGGGAGACAGCGGCAGAGACGGCATCAACGCGCTAGTTTTGGTACAATAGCCAAGTAATATAAAGGAGTACCCCATGGAATATCGACGTCTTGGTCGTGCCGGTATCAAAGTCAGTGCGTTGTCTCTCGGCGCATGGGTGACCTACGGTGGACAAGTCGGTGAAGAAATTGCTCACGCGTGTATGTCTGCAGCCATCGAGCATGGCGTGAATTTTTTCGATAATGCCGAAGGATATGCAGGTGGTCAAGCCGAAGTTGTAATGGGGAATGTGATTAAAAATGCAGGGTGGCGCCGTGAAGATTTGGTCATCTCGACCAAAATCTTTTGGGGTGGCAAAGGACCAAATGATACAGGCTTATCGCACAAACACGTTATCGAAGGAGTGAACAACGCCTTAAAGCGGCTCCAGATGGACTATGTTGATTTGGTCTACTGTCATCGCCCTGACCCAAATACACCCATCGAAGAAACCGTACGCGCCATGGACATTGTCATCAAGCAAGGCAAAGCGTTCTATTGGGGCACCTCAGAGTGGTCTGCTGATGAGATTCGTGCGGCCTACGGGATCGCACGTGAGCTCAACATGACCCCACCGAGCATGGAGCAACCACAGTACAACATGTTCCATCGCGAACGAGTCGAAAAAGAATATGCCCTCTTGTACCGTGACATCGGCCTTGGCACCACCATTTGGAGCCCACTTGCATCGGGGTTACTGACCGGCAAATACCGTGATGGCATTCCAAGTGATAGTCGTGGTGCCGTCAAAGGCTATGAATGGTTACAGCAAAGTCTCACCGACCGCCACAAGGCGGCTATTGTGACACAACTCACCACCGTCGCCGCAGAACTTGGCTGCTCGCTTGCGCAGTTCGCATTAGCGTGGTGTCTCAAGAATCCTCATGTGAGTAGTGTCATTACTGGTGCGAGTAAAGCAACACAAGTACACGAAAATATGGCAGCACTCGCAGTCGTTGCGCAATTGAGTGACGACGTCATGCAACGCATCGAGCAGATTCTCAAGCCCGCTGAATAATACGCGCGCACCGAGTGGTAGACATACCACTCGGTGCGTTTTTTATGGGAGTGATACAGGGTACACATGAAACAGCAGTTACCGTCATACATCCTGCACACCTTGCCAGGGTTTGATGCCATCGTCTCAGAAGAACTGAAGACATTACCAGGCGACGCACATATTGGTGATCACGTCACCCATGCCGGGCGCAACGGCATGACCGTGATTACCTACGCTGGTGACGTGGCTGATCTCCTTGCGTTGCGCACCGTGGATGATGTGTTTTTGTTGATTCATCACTTCACGCAACTTCCACCGCAGTATCACGCGCTCAAAATCATTCGCGACAAGCTTATGAATACACCGCTTATCGCAAATGCCACCCGCCAAGTACGTGCCTTGTATCCCAAACGCGGTGGTGAGGGTAAGTTACGTTTTCGCGTGGTGGCACGCCAACAAGGCGAAATGCCCTATCGTCGAGTCGACCTGCAAGAAGCCGTCGAAAAAGCAATCACGCAACGCACCGATTTTCGCTGGCGTGAAAGTGAAGACGGGCTCGAATTTTGGGTTACGCAAATCGGCACCGAAGCATTTGTTGCACTGCGTGTCAGCGATGAAACGATGCGTCATCGGCAGTACAAAATCAACCACATTGCCGCATCACTCCGGCCAACCGCAGCAGCCGCCATGGTACTGCTGACCAAACCCAAACCAACTGATGTGTTTCTTGACCCGATGTGTGGTGCTGCAACAACGCTCATTGAGCGTGCTTTGCATAGTCGATACGCGCAACTCTTGGGTGGCGATATGAATGAAGATGCTGTTGCACAAGCATTAGCCAACATTGGCCCGCGCTACAAACCAATCCATATTCAACAGTGGGATGCCCGTCAGTTGCCCATTGACGAGCAATCGGTGACTGCAGTGACGTGTAACTTGCCATTTGGCGTGCAAATCAGCACACCAGAAGACAATCGTCGCCTCTATCCTGCAGTTGTCAAAGAATTACGCCGAGTCATGACGGTGGGCGCTCGCGCCGTACTACTCACGAGTGACATGCGTGCGATTAATCGTGCATTAGAGCGCAACAGCGGGATGTATCTCGACAAAAGTCACACCGTGGTCATCCTCGGTCGCCGGGCACAACTCTGTGTACTGCAAAAGCGCTAAATCAGCTAGGTGACCGCTTTGCGCGTCGCATCATAGTGTTGATAGCGCTGGTTAGTCATGACCTCAGCGATGCGCGCGACCCCATCCCACACTTCCACAAACGAAGTGGTCAACGGGCTCAGACCCAGCCGCAAGTTGTCAGGCTCACGAAAATCAGGGATGACGTTCATTTCAGCTATCAGGGCTTGATTTATTTGATACCCGTGGGGATGTCGAATGCTGACATGTGATCCGCGCATCGTCGCATCCCGCGGGCTCCCGAGCGCAAAGCCAAGCGGCGCCAGCACAGTGTCGTACAAGGCGATCATGTACTCAGTCAGTGCCACGGACTTGGCACGAATAGCAGACATTCCCACATCTACTAGCATGTCGACGGACGCTTCAACAGCAGACAAAGAGAGCATGGGGGGTGTACCAGCCAAAAAGCGCGCCAATCCAGGCGCTGGGGTATACGACAAGTCGAAGGCAAAGGGTGATTTTTGGCCAAACCATCCCCAAATCGGTGACTCTACCATGGATTGAATTGCAGCATTCACATACAGGAATGCAGGTGCACCAGGTCCACCGTTGAGGAATTTATAGCAGCACCCCACTGCAAAATCCACGTGCCAATCGTCGAGTTGCATCGGCACCGCACCTGCTGAATGGCTGAGGTCCCAGATGACGAATGCGCCAACGGCATGCGCACGTGCGGTGATAGCCTGCATATCGTAGATGAAGCCACTTTTAAAGGTGACATGCGACAGCACGACAACGGCCGTATTGGGGGTAATTAGCGCATACAAATCATCGGTGGCCACCGTGATTTCGTGATCGCGTGATGCGACGAGTTTGAGCGTGTGTCGATGCCCGAACTGGGCAATTGCGCCTTGGAGGATATATAAATCAGAAGGAAAATTCAAGGCATCGCTGACGATTTCGCTACGATCTGCACGGGCAGCCAGAGCCGCCATCACCACCTTGTATAAATTGACCGACGTAGAATCGCACGCCAAGACTTGTCCAGGTTTGGCGCCAATCAACTGGCCTATCTTGTCGCCGATGCGGGCCGGGGCTTCATACCAACCACGCCCCCAGCCACGAATCAACCCATCACCCCATTCTTGGTGTATCACGTGTTGCAAATGATTTGCGGTGTGAATGGGCATGCGACCAAGCGAGTTACCATCAAAGTAGACGATTGAGGGGTCAGCGATGACGAACGCATCCCGGTAATGGGCAAGTGGATCATGTGCATCGGCCTGCAGTGCTGCACTTCTGCCTGCACGGACATCAGGAAGGTGATACATGGTGGTAGACCTCCTCAAGCATTGCTACTGTTTCGTCCCACCCCACACATGCATCGGTGACCGATACACCATATTGGAGGTGACTAAGATCAGTAGGAATTGACTGCTTTCCTTCGAACAAATTACTCTCAACCATCATTCCAATCAATTCACGCATGCCAGTTGCCCGCAGTGCAAGGCCCGCTTGCCAGACAGCACGTTGACGGCGATAATCGGATCCGGAATTTGCATGACTACAATCGATCATCACTGCAGGTGGAATTTTTGCGGCATGCATCAAATCAATGGTTTTTTGCACACTGGCCGCATCAAAGTTGCTCCCTTGTCGGCTCCCACGAAGGATGACAAACCCATCCGGATTTCCGGTTGTTTTGACGACGGCACCTTGCCCCGACTGGGTAATCCCCAAAAAACTGTGCGGTGCTGCTGCAGAAATACAGGCATGGACGGCCACATCAATCGAGCCGTCTGTACCATTTTTGAATCCGACTGGCATTGAGAGCCCACTTGCCAACGCCCGATGCATCTGTGATTCGGTGGTGCGGGCACCAATTGCGGCAAGCACCACGAGATCTGACGTGTATTGCGCACTAATCGGGTCAAGCATCTCGGTAGCAGTGGGCAAGCCGAGTGCGGTGATATCACCAAGTAATTGCCGGGCAATTTCTAGCCCTGCACCCATATCAAACGACCCATCAAGATGTGGGTCGTTGATGAGCCCACGCCACCCCACGGTAGTACGCGGCTTTTCGAGATAGACACGCATGACAATCAACATGCGGTCGCGCATCCGTGCTGATATATCTACCAAGCGTCGTGCATAATCGTGTGCCGCCGCAATATCGTGTACTGAACACGGTCCAACCACCACCAATAGGCGCGGGTCACTGCCATTGATAATGCGTCGAATCAGTTGACGCGATTCATAGACGGTCGTCATCATCTGCGCCGAGAGCGGATATTTTTGTTTTAACTGAAGTGGTGAAGGCATTTCACCCATTTCGCGGACACGGACATCATCAACAAGACTCACAACAACACCTCACTCTGTTCCCTGTGTGTGCGGTTCCTGCGGTGCAGGAATACGAATCCAATACGCCATACCTGCAGAAATAACAATCAGCACACCACCAACAGCAAAAATTGCTGTCTCTGTCACATGCGCTGCAATAAGAATAGGAGTCAATAACGGTACCAAAATACCACGTGCCCCAGACACCATATGTACTGCCGCAAAGTAGACTTCAAGTCGTTTGCGATCAGCAATGGCAATTGCAGTGTTGGTGAACCCCAAATCAAAGCCACCGAGGAGTAGTCCTTGACCAATGAATGCAGGCACCAGCCACCACGCCGATTGTGCCACCATGAATCCAAATGGCAACATGGCGCCACATAACATGCTGATGACCAATACCCAAATGGGGCCACGCCGATCCGTAATACGCCCCCAAAAAAAGAAGCCGAGTAACCAGGTAATCGACTGCACCAAATTGAGATAGCCGACTTCGGTGTAGTTCATTTCAAGCCGATTGACTTGCACGACGGCATAAAGTGGTGAGCCGATTAGCGTACCACAACCAAACAGCACGTTGAGCGCCAGAAAGACCATGAAAGGACGGTTACGGCCAATCTCACCCATGATTTGACGCAATGGCAAGCGTGAAGTACGCGGCATGTTGACTGCTTGGTCGGCTGTGGGTGCAGGCGTCACCGTGCGTAAGCGGGCAAACACGGCAGAGGCAAGCCACCCAATCACGCTCATCGCCGGCAATATGTAAACAAAACTCACCTGATCGAGCAACCAACCTGCCACCGGTGTCATCAAGAGAATCATGAGCGTCATACCGATACGCACAAAACTCATGATCCGACCACGTAATTCATCAGGGTAAAGTTGTTCGAGTAGACGCACATACCCCGGAGAAGGAACTGTTTCACAGATCCAAAATATCCCAAGGCACACCATAAAAAGGTTGACGTTGGTCGCTACAAATGGCGTCAAAAGAAACATGCTACGCCCAAACACCCAAATCCAGGTAGATACTTTGATGATGTTGTACCGCTGAAAGATGAATGCGGTCACTGGCGTAAAGAGCAACCCGAGCGACATGAAGACGACATAGACGGCCAGATGTGACTCGGTGGCACCCATTTTGCGTAAAATGACCGGCATAAATCCAACGACCACAGCCCAGAATATCCCAAAGAGTAACGCAGCGATAGTTTCGACCCATACGTTGTAGCGTACATCACTACGCATCGGGCCGAGCATGACACGCTCGACCCGATGCACAAGTGCACTCAGCAGGGATTGTGAAGAATGGAGTGACGTCATTATTGTGAACGTGCTGCTTTCATGGCCGCACCAAGGCGGCGAATTCCTTCGACCAACTTGTCTTCGGGCTGATAGCTAAAGGCGAGACGCATTTCATTCGCACCTTGGCCATTAGCATAGCATCCAACCCCTGAAAGCGCAGTCACGCCACACTCACGGCCCTTCGCAAGGACTGCGGCAGCAGGCATATCCGCTGGCAGGTAGAGATAGATGAAAAATCCTCCTTGCGGCACGGTGTATGTCACATCTGCAGGCAGTTCGCGTGCAATTGCGGCCAACATCACATCACGTTTATGCCGGTAGTTTTCATTCAGCTCTGCAATGTGGGCATCAAGTCGACCATCCGCAGCAAAACGCTCAACCATGCGCGTTAAAAACGGACCACTCGAGCCTTCGACTTTAAACTTCTGTAGTCGCTTAATAACCGCCTCAGGACCGCACGCCCATGCCATGCGCACCCCAGGAGCCAAAATCTTGGAAAACGTACCGCAGTTGAGTACCCATCCGTCTGTGTCTAGTGCAATCAGCTTGGGCAACGCCTCACCTTCGAAACGCAAATCGCCGTACGCATCATCCTCGAGAATCAGCACACCATATTGTGCTGCCAATGCCACGAGACGCTTGCGATTGGCAAGTGGCATCAACGTACCGGTTGGATTTTGGTACGTTGGTGTCGTGTAGATGAATTTGGGGCGAATCCCCTGTTGTGTCAAATCAGCTAGCAACTGAGCGAGGATATCGATATCCATCCCATCTGCACGCACTGGCACCGTTTCTATCTTGGCACCCGCCTCTTGAAAGGAGCGCACCGCTCCCATAAAGCACGGTCCCTCAACAATCACCACATCTCCGGGATCCACCATAATCTGCGGCAACAATGCCAGAATCTGGCTCGAGCCATACGATATCATCACGTTCGATGGTGCAGCGTGTGCTACCCCCCGAGTTTTGAGGCGGTCAACGACCAAGCGCACAAGCCCTGGATACGTTGGGCCATAGTTGAGGGCCCCATTGACGTCTTCGGCAAGTACTTCGGCTGTCGCTTCTATAATTTCTGCAACAGGAAAGTGCTCAGGATCAGCAAACCCAAATGAAATACTAATAGTTCCTTCGGGTTCTGGTGCCCAATCTGGACCTTCTCGAAACGCCTTGGCACGAGTGGCAAACAATGCGTCAAGTGACAACCCAGTTCCGCTACTCATTGGTGACTCCTCTTGTATGGCATGACGCTGCTATTGTAACAGAAATCAGTTGCTACGGTTGCCCTGCTCGCACCGCAGCAAGTGCGGCACCAAGCCGTTCAATACCAAGCGCAATTCGCTCAGCAGACTGATAACTAAAGGACAACCGCATCTCATGCGTCCCCTCACCATGGGCATAACAGGTGGTGCCTGGCAGAAATGACACGTTGCGTGCCAGTGCAGCTGGCATGACTTTGGCGACCGGCAAATCCGCTGGGAGATGCACATACACAAAAAATCCACCTTGAGGCACCACATAGCGAATATCGCTTGGAAAATGTGCCCGTATCCCCGCCAAAAGCACTGCACACTTGGATTCATACAAGGCGTTTAAGTGATCAATGTGGCGATCAAGCCAACCATCCCGAGAAACATGCGCGACCAAACGAGTCATGAATGGCCCATTACTTCCTTCAGCCTTCCAGCGATGCAACCGTTGAATCAAGGCCTTTGGACCACATGCCCAGGCCATACGCACACCGGGCGCAAGTATTTTGGAAAATGTGCCGACATAGAGCACGCTGTCATGTGTGTCGAGAGCAATGAGCTTTGGTGGCAGCGCGTTGTTGAAGTGCAAATCACCGTATGCATCATCTTCTACAATTAATACGCCATATGTTGCTGCAATCGCCAATAAACGCATGCGATTTGCAAGTGGCATCAGCGTACCTGTCGGATTCTGGAAGGTAGGAATGGTGTAGATGCATTTGACGGCAACACCGTCGTTGCGCAACTGCCCTAAGCGCGCCTCGAGCATGTCAAGGTCCATACCATCCGCACGTACGGGAATCATTTCAATACGCACACCAAAATTGTGAAATGTTTCGACTGCACCTAGAAACGTTGGGCCTTCGACAATAATCACATCGCCGGGGTCGCACAATACTTGAGGCAATAGACCGATAATTTGACTCGATCCATTAACAGTGATGTACTGTGATAGTGGCAAATTAACATTATGTCGACTCATTCGAGCATGAATAAGTTTGAGCAAATCGGCGTCAGGTGGGGCATAATTAAGTGTTTCATCGACGCGCGATTGCATCATGTGCGTCATCGCATCGATGAGTGCCGCAACAGGAAAGTGGGCGGGGTCTGCGTCACCATACGCCAAACTAATGGTTTCATCGTGCTCATCGGGCAAATCGAGCACTGCTTCCGCAAACGATTCCATGTATCGCACACGTTGAGAAAAATCAAATCGGTTATCACTCGGTATCTGGGTGGTCATCGTGCATCCTTTGGCTACAACTCACCTCATTATAGAGCAGTTATGTGTGATGAGTGAGATGGTTGAGCCAGAGCGCAATAGCATCAATTTGCCCACGACGATAGGCGTGGACATCTGCAGTAAATTGATCCGAAACAATCGCATTGGTATACCAATGGGTAATTTTGGCTTGTTGGGCACTGATGAGAGCGCTACGGTGTGCAACAGATTGTTGCGACGCAAAGTAGAGCTTGGCCAAAAACTCGATGCGCATGTCACGTGGATGTGCAACCGGTGCAACAATCCATGTGGCGAGTGCAGAGTGTCCTGCATCAGTGATGCCGAGCAGACGTTTACCACGTGCAGTCGGTTCCTCATTGTGTGCAGCAATATATGCCTCATCCAATAGGCGTGAAATCATTGCATAGCAGGCGCTTTGCTTGAGATGCCATACCTGCCCAAGTGGAGAACGCACCAGGGCGTGATGGAGCGCATATGCGTGAAGTGGTTTCGCCACCACAAATCCTAGCAACGCATGTTCATATGTGAGCGGCTCTTTTTGGCGTGGACTCATAAAACTATTATACTGAAGTGGTGCACAATACGTGCACTATTCACTAAATACCAGGATACGAGGGGCAATGAACCAATTCAATGAACAACACCATGTCACCACTGGCAAACGCCGTGCCCTGATCATGGCAATCGTGCTTATGTCATTAGCGCTAGGCGTGGGGATTTTTGGCAACCGCTACAAAGCACAGCAAGAAGCAGTAGATCTCAGTCCACGCAGTGCACGCATCGAGTACGAAGTGACTGGGAGCACAAGTGAAGTGGAAATTAGCTACCTGAATGATTTGGCATACATCGATTCACGAGTCGGGGCACCACCGTGGCGCTTTAGTTTTCGCGCACCGCATGGCCGCGAATTACGCATTGAAGTGACGAATCGTGGCGATGGCACAATTGGATGCACCATTTCAACTGGTGGGCGCATCATCAGTAGCCAGACCGAAAGTGTCACTGAACGAATCACCTGTATGGCAGTTGTCCCAACTGCCGCAAAGGACTAACCATGCGCTTTCGCTATGTCTTTGCGGCGTTTGCATTTGGCTACATGGTTGCATCATTTCTGCGTGCCGCGAATGCGGTTATTTCCGCTGATTTGATGCGTGAACTCAGCCTCTCTGCGGACCAGTTGGGCACGATGACCAGTATTTATTACATCTCATTCTCGCTGATGCAGTTACCACTTGGCGCCGCACTTGACCGCTATGGCTCACGCACGGCGATTCCGCTGTTGATGATTCCCACAGTGATTGGGTGCCTGTTGTTTGCCACCGCGACGAGTTTTTGGCCACTCGCACTCGGTCGCACACTTATCGGACTCGGCACCGCAGGTGGGCTGATGGGAGCGGTTAAAACGTTTGGTAATTGGGTTCCCAAAAACCAACTTGCCACCATGACAAGCATCATGGTGGCGCTAGGGGCGTGTGGTGGACTGTTGTCGACGTCACCAATGGCATATCTCGCAGATATCTATGGCTGGCGCACCGTCTTTGTGTGGAGCGCACCAATTGTGGCATGCATCGCGTTGGGCATTCGCGCCATCGGTCACGATGCGCCACAGGCTGCGAGCGTGCGCCAACCAGGCATGCACATGATGGCAGGGTACAAAGAAATCTATACACACGCGACATTCATCCGCATGGCACCACTCTATTTTTCCATGCTTGGAAGCATGCTCGCCGTCCAAACCCTCTGGGCAGGGCCCTTTGCGTTTGATGTCGCCCGCGCAACCAGTAGCGACGTCGGGCTATTGCTGCTTGTGCTTGGTATCGGTGCAGTCGTAGGATACGCAGTCAGTGGTGTGCTTTCTGATCGATTTGGCGGTGTGCGGGTATTGATTATTGCACAAATAATTATGTTAAGTTCTTTGGCGTATTTTGTCTTTTTGCCCATCCCTGCCTCGACAACCGTCTTGCTCTATATCTATGGGAGCTTCGGCTTTGGGGCATCATTCAATGTCATCATGTTGCCACAAGTGCGCACACTTTTTGCAGATGCCATGAGCGGTCGTGCAGCAACTGCACTCAACATCTTTGGCTTCTTGGGGGGGTGGGTATTGCAATGGATTATGGGGCAAGTGATCAATCTCAATGGACGCACTGCCAATGGTCATTATCTCGTCAGTGGATACCAATGGGCATTCACCATCCCATTTGTGTTAGGATGTATAGCGTTGATTGTCTATGTACCGCTTATCCGCACACTTCAGAAAGGGTAATAGAATGCCAAAAGTAACGATTGACTCAACAGTGGTTGAGGTACCTGTAGGGGCGCGACTAGTGAACGTCATCGAGGATGCTGGTGTCATGATCGGGCATCGCTGCGGTGGAAAATCTCGGTGCACCACCTGTCGCGTGCAATTCGTGAGTGGAGAACCAGCCACCATGACTCCCGCAGAAGAGGCCAAACTCAATGAAAAGGGTTATTTGGGGCAGTACCGACTGAGTTGCCAAATCATGGTCAACGCCGACATGCATGTGGTGCCACAAGTCACGCTTCAAAGCATGCCAGATTGGACAGACACCGGTCCACGCTGTGCGGACGTGCTCGAGCCATAACCCGTACGAATTCTTTACTACTGCACCGGCATCAAAACAGGATGCCGGTGCTTTGTATCCAGTCAAAAAGTTGCCATCCAATGTAGATGAGTGATAACAACCCAACGGTGACCACAATCCCCCACACGAGGATATTATGCCACCACGTGTTCACATGGGTCCCCATAAGTTCTGGATTATTGATGAGCAACACGATGGCCACAAGCTCAATAGGGAGCAAGACACCGTTGAGCACATAGACGCCAACAAGTACATCAATCAGTGGCAATCCGGGAATCAACGCTACAACCGCGCCAAAGATGATGAGCACAGTAAATACGCCCATAAAAATCGGAGCTTCGCTCCAAGTGCGTGAGACACCACGTTCAAAGCCGAGTGATTCGCTGAGCATATATGTTGTAGAGAGCGGTAATATGCCTGCAGCCAACAGCGATGCACCCAGTAGCCCGACACCAAATAGTACGCGTGCATATTCACCAGCAATAGGTGTCAACGCAATCGCTGCATCCTCGGCAGTCGTAATTGCAATACCCTGTGGAAAAAGCGTGGTCGCTGTAGCGATAATAATGCAGGCTGCCACGATTCCAGCCACCAGTGTGCCAACGATTACATCAACCCGTGTATAGCGAAACTCAGCAATGGAAACGCCCTTTTCGACGACAGAAGATTGTACATATAGCTGCATGTATGGCGAGATGGTTGTACCAACAAGCGCGACAATCAGTTTGACATAGGCACTCTCACCTTGTACAGAAGGCGTCAAACCGGTGAGTATTTGTGTAGGTGATGGATGCACTAGCAATACCGAAACCACATACGACAAGAAGACTGCACTCAAGAGCAGCAAGAATTGCTCAGCTCGCGCATAACTGCCACGAGTAATGACAAACCACATCACAAAGGCAGCTACAGGCACAGCGATATACTTGCTCACACCAAACAGTTCTGCAGCCGCAGCAATGCCCACAAATTCAGAGACAATAATCCCTGCGTTGGCAAGGAGCAAAGTGAGCATTACAAATGCAGTGACGCGGATTGGGAAATTTTCACGCACGAGATCGGCAAAGCCTTTACCCGTCACTGCGCCGAGACGAGCGGACATTTCTTGTACGACAGCGACTGCAATCGTAATCAACACCATCACCCAGAGCAACGAATACCCGTACGACGCACCCGCTGATGCATACGTGGCAATCCCACCAGCATCATTGCCTGCACTTGCGGCCAGCATCCCTGGGCCAATCGCTGCAATATATGGCCACCAGCGCCGGCGTATTACACGCATAAACTGTGCTTGGATAGATAATCGTTCGTTTGTCATGCACTATCCCTTGAATTACCCGAAGTTACGTGAACCACGGCGTTGCCAAATATCAGGTAACAACTGCGCAAGCGCATCATCGACACTGACCGCACCAATCAGCGCACCATTATCATCAACCACAGGCACAGCGGTCAAATTGTATTCTCCGAGGACACGTGCAGCAACATCAGTGTGTGCATCTGCGGCGATACACGGTACTTCTTCGAGGATGTCACTAAGTAGTACGGACGCATCGCTGACGAGTAATTTGGGCAATCGCACAATCCCGATAAGCGGCACACCGAGTTGCTGTGTGTCATCTGAATCAGTTCGTTCTACGACGTATATTTCCGTGAGTGGTTCGGGCAAATCGTGGCGCGCACGTAACCCTGCTATAACACTCTGCACCGTATCATCTGCAAATGCGAGGATTAAGTCAGTCGTCATCGTACGACCAGCACTATCCTCGTCGTACGCCATCAATTCTTTGACGTCTTCGGCTTCTTCAGGTTCCATGCGTGCAAGGATTTGTTGTGCCACATCTGCATCGAGCTCTTCGAGCAAGTCTGCCGCCGCGTTGGGGGTCATTTCTTCGAGAATATCAGCAGCACGCTCTTGATCCATGTCTTCGAGCAGGTCAACCAAGCGTTCGTCCGAGACCTCTTCGAGCGTCTCGGCGGCCGTTTCATCGTCGAGCGCCGCCACAATTTCAGCACTTTCTCGCAGTGAAAGTGCATCAACAATACGCGCCAAATCAACAGCCCCAAGCTCAGCAAGGCGGTTGTATGATACTTTTAATTGGACCGGTGCAGCACTTGCCAGATATTGTGCATCCGCCCAACTAATAACTTGCCGGCCAATGATGCGTGGCGATGCTGCCCGTGGCAAAATACGCCGCACAAGTGCTTGGGGACTAATATCGACACCAACCACGCAATATTCGTGATCAAGTAGCGCCATCTGAATATCATTGACACGCACTACCCGCCGCCCATTGATATCGATAATTTGATGGTCGAGGACGTCCTTATTGAGCAGCACCTCGCCATCACGGCGCACAAATCGTTGCACGTTCACGTTGGTCGTAATGAGTTGAATGACACGTTCGGAAATTTCAGCAAGATGAACAGCAGGAATAAAAAAAGGACGGCGCCGATCAACAACCACTAACCCGGCAATTGGCGGGTACTGGCGGTTGTCGATACGTACAATCATGTCGTGCAGTCGCCCAACTTCACTTCCGTCTTTGGCAAGCACAGGAAGCTGCATCAGCTGTGACACAAAACGCATGGCTCACCTCGGGGTGTAAATAGACGATGACACGAATCACGTCTAGGACACCAACGTGTGCGTGCTCGTCAACAGCTATTCAACTGACATAAATGTGCGTCGTCATCCATGTATACTAGTATATGCACAGCACGAATATGTGTCAAAACTGCCGAAACACGGAGGATTATATGCAGCATGTGGTAAAGCCAACAACCTACTACCGCACCATTGGAACCCACCCAGCAGTGCTACGGGTGGCCTGCGGCGATCAGGTCACGATGCACTGTGTCGATGCTCATGGCATTGATGGCACGGACACACAGGTCACCACCCCAGGGAATCCGATGACTGGGCCTATCGCCGTAGAGTCACTCGTGGTTGGCGACGTTTTAGCAGTCACGCTCGTTGCATTAACCCCGCTACGCACCCATGGCTGGAGTTACCCATCACTTGCAGGCAATGTGGTTGACCCAGAATACGTCGGCCAGCTTCCGCTGCTGCCAGGCACCAAACTCCCCAAGGAATACTGGGATTATGATGCAGTCAATGGCACCATCACGAGTCGTGGACTACATAGCGCACCAGTCACCGTAGAGTACGCACCAATGGTGGGGTGTTTCGGAGTGGCACCCAGTCGTGGCGAAGCAATTTCTACGGCCACATCTGGTCCATACGGTGGGAACATGGATTTTCGGCTATTTACAACGGGATGTACCGTCTATTTCCCAGTGGCCGTGAATGAAGCACTCTTTTTTGCGGGCGACGGGCATCTTGTCCAGGGGTGTGGTGAAATAAGTGGTACCGGTGTCGAATCAGCACTAGCGATTACTGTGCAGCTCGACAAAGCCCCTATGGGACGCATTTCGTGGCCACGTGCCGAGGACACAACCCATCTGTATGCGGTTGGTAATGCACGTCCACTCGATCAAGCACTGCAACATGCAACCAGCGAGATGCATCGGTTTTTGATTGAATGTGGTGCTGATAGTGCGACTGCGGCGATGCTAATGGGGCAAGCGATTGAGTATCACATTGGGAATGTATTCGACCCCGCATACACAGTCGTCGCCAAAATCCACAAACGCCATCTCATTCGTCACGGCTTGCGTTCGACGTTTCGTCCGTAAGTAACTGATGATAGCGACGATACGCATATACGACGGGCCAGCCCAACCCGACAATCACTGCCATAAATAAACAGAGAAACAACACTGGTATGGCAACTGGGGTGAGCGCGAGCACCACGATCAGCAGTGATGCACTTGCCAGCATGGCCGCAGCAATTGCGTGAGTTTCATGCCATACCACTGCGTTGGCGAGCGTCCATGGTACGCGAATACCGATGAGTTCATTTGGCACTACATCACGCATAATATATCCCAAGCTCCCAAGAAATACTGCCACAGCAGCAATCACCACTCGTGGCACCGATACCGAGTAGCCGGCGGCTGCACACACGATGACCACATGGATCACCGCAACAAAGAGCATTATTGCTACTGCGCTCTGTGTCATGGCCCGTTGGACTATTGGCCGAGTGTCTAGACGGGCGAATACGAGTACGAGGATACCGATACCGAGGCCAAGAAGTGGGAGAGTGAGCACTGTTTGCAGTGGCGACTGCCATCCATCAATTTCACCCATGATATTCCAATGGATAGGTACCTCTGCCGGCAAAAAGCCATACATTGCCAACCCAAATCCCAACAAGCCAACCGTAATACCAATCAGCAACAGAATCACGTGCACCATACCGCCCTCCTCTTGTACGTGCTGCTCGTGCACCTACACCTATTCAATCGTAATATGAAAGTATGGTACACGACCATCAGCATGAGGCACTACATGCAGTGGTGTCTCATAGACCGCTGAGAGGTGTTGTGGTTGCAGTACGTCATGCGGCGTACCGCAATGGACAATCCGGCCTGCATCGAGCAAGCAGATACGCTGTGCCGTCACTGCAGCCAAATTTATGTCGTGCATGGCGGCAATCACCGTCACCCCGTCCTTGGCCATTTGCTGGACAGTTTGGATAATCACATACTGATGCCGGAGATCGAGGTGAGCCGTTGACTCGTCGAGAATCAGTACCTGTGGTTGTTGTGCAATGGCACGTGCAAATGCCACACGTTGCTGTTCACCACCGCTGAGCTGCGTGGCTTGCTTGTGTGCGAATTCAGCTACACCTGCGCGCTGGAGCGCATCCCAGATAATGTCATTGTCGAGTGACCGCAGCGTCGTATACCACGGGTGATGCACATAGCGCGCCATCGCAACAATCTCGAACACGCTAAAGCCGACTGGCATATGCACCTGTTGTGGCACTACGGCAACGTGAGTTGCACGTTGGGCAGGAGGCATCGCATGGATGGATTCCCCATGCACGAGTATGCGCCCCTGCGCAAGTGGAATAACGCCAGCAATCGCACGGAGCAATGAGCTTTTGCCAGCACCATTTGGGCCAATACAGACCACAATCTCGCCCTGTGCAATATCGCAACAGATTCCTTGGAGCACAGTGGTTGCACCATATGCAACGTGTACATTATCAATGACTACGGCGTGCCTCATACTTCACGTCTCCGCGCCAACAGTTGCCACAAAAAGAATGGAGCCCCACAACAGGCAGTGATAATGCCTACGGGCAACTCTTGGGGTGGCATGATGGTACGCGCCACAATATCGGCAAATAGCAAAAACGCAGCACCTGCAATAGCAGAGAGTGGGATTAAACGCCGGTGATCACCACCAACAACCAGTCGCATCGAATGTGGCACAATGATGCCCACAAATCCGATTAACCCATGGAACGCAACGGCAGTTGCAGTCATGATGGTTGCCCCAAATATCACCAAGGCACGGATGTACTTTACATGAATACCAAGATATAGCGCCTGTTCTTCGCTAAAGAGAAGCACATTTAAATCACGCGCTGCTACCAACAACAGCGCCATACCACACATCACACTGAATGCCAAAATCGCAACAGCATCCCAACCGACACTCCCTGTACTGCCTAGCAGAAACCCTAACAACTGTGAAAGCTGGCGACCGAGTCGCATCATGATAAACGTCGTCAGCGCATTCGCCAGTGCACCAAGTGCAACACCGGCGAGAATCAAATCATTGCTGGCTGCCCCCGTGTGACGTCGCGCTAACACGTAGACAATGACAACGACCGCTAATGCGCCAATAAATGCACCAAGGGGCAGTTGATACCACGCAACGATTGCTCCTGCAAAAAAAGCCACCGCCAGAATGGCACCCAAGCCGGCGCCCGCTGCCACCCCGATGATATAGGGGTCAGCTAACGAGTTGCGAAACAAGCCTTGATAGGCGGCCCCTGAACTCGCCAAAGCGGCACCAGCAAGTGCTACCATGACCACACGTGGCAGCCGTATAGTTGTAATAATGGTGACCACGCTTGCAGGAATCTCTGTGGAGAATTCTCCCGTTAGCCAACCCCATAAGACGGCCACAATGGTGTGTGGTGGGATGTACACACTACCGAGCATCACCCCACCCACAAACAACACTGCACAAATGCTCAGTGCCACGCCATATGCCGAGCTGTTCGCAAGCCGGATCTTGTGATGCAACTCGACAGATGACATAGCTACTTGACCTCAGGATGCACAATGGCAACGACCGCAGCCAGCCCCTCGACAATCCGCGGTCCCGGTCGACTTACCAAATTATCGTCGATTGGGTAGATGGCATTTTGCTGTACAGCTGGTATCGTCTGCCAACCTGGACGGGCAACCACCTGCTCCGCGGTCACCCCGTAGGCGGCATCCGAAAGAATGATGATATCTGGCGCAGCAATCACGACCTGCTCAATGCTGACTTGCGGGTATGGATTGTCAACATCGGCGAATACATTGACTGCCCCAGCAGTCGCAATGATGTCAGAGATGAAACTCCCCTTACCAACCGTATACGGTTTACTTGGGTCAGTCGCATCGAGTTCCCAGAACACTTTCGGTTTTGAAGAAACAGTTGCCACCGTTGCTGCAATTTGGTCCCAACGCGCCTGCATCTGTTCATTCAGCGCTGTCGCTGCATCAGTGACACCGAGAACCGTTCCCACCAAACGAATATCGGCTTGAACACTCGCCATGGTGGTTGTAAACGTGCCAACCACCACAACCGGGATACCCAGCTTTTCGATTGCCGTAATCGCATCTGGACTGGTAATCGCAGCTGCAAACACGACATCTGGTTTGAGTGTGGCAATTTGTTCATAGTTGTAGGTCATATCAGGGTTTGAGATCTTGGGTAATGCAGCCACATCAGCTGGGAAGTCGCTGAACATGTCGACTGCCTGCATCGTATCACCCTTGCCAAGCACATACACGATTTCAGTGGTACTTGGAGCCAATGACACCACCCGACCAACCGTCGCAGGGATAGTCACTTCACGACCAGCACCATCACGAATCGTCGCTGGTGCAACACGCTCAGGTTGTGCAGTTGCCACCACTGGTGTACTCGCCTCAGAAGAAGAAGTTGCTGGCGTACAGGCCACCAACACAAGTCCGAGGCACATCAAAAGCCGAATGACAATGTGTTTCACGAACGTATCCTTTCACAAAGTAAATAAAAATCCCTCGCTATTATGCGAGGGCAATCCAAAAAACAATACACGAGGTGCATGTTTTTCTTCATGGTCCCTCCCTTGCTCGAGAAGGCATCAACCACGTACGTAATGAGACAGGCTTCCTGGCTTGTATTGCAGTGCAATACTTACAGTTGCGGCACAGCGACGGACTTTCACCGTCTTCCACCTTTACGCCCTAGCATCCGGGCTAGCGGGTCATCTCATCAGTTATGTACTTGTGGCAGCATCGGCTGCATCGCTAGTATAATATGCGTCATGCGCCACTGTCAAAACGAGTACTCCAATGACTACATTTCCTTGGTATGTGCATAGTATGTTTGATCCACCTACCACCGCTTGGCCAGTGATAGGGCAAACCCGGAATGCGTGTAGCATCACAACCCTTGCAAATGTCCTCAACTTGCTCACTGGCACACATACGTATGCCCCAGATGAGTTCCGCAGTGAGCTTGGGCCGTTCTTTCGCCCATCATTGGGTGGTACGTTGCCCTGTTTCAAGACGATGCAACTCAAAAGACGCGGGTATGGAAGCCATTTTGGGTGTTTGCGGTATACGAATTGCGAAAAAGTGTTATGTCAATTAATAGATGCTGGCATACCTGTCATCATCGACATTTATACTGCAACACAAGTTGGCATGCGGCGCATTTTTGGACAACATGCAGTGCTGCTCGTCGGTTATAGTGATACATACACCGATGCATTTGGTCAGCAACATCAAGAGTACTATGTGCTCGATAGTCAATGGCCAGCACTTGGGGGGTTCCGCATTGACAGTAATAATGTGGACAGAGATGGCGATGGCAATGCAGAAGACCACCCAGGCAATCGCACAATTGCGCGTGATGAATTCTTACGTATCTTCACGACACGTTGTTATGCACCCGTATTTCACAATCAAATAGCACACGACCTGTGGTTTGCATCCACAATGCGTTGGCGCCGCCCAAGCCTCAGCGAATTATTGATTACAGGAAGCTACGATCAACTCAAATCGCATCAATAAAGATACATTTTGTAGCAAACGTCGTACAATACACAAGGCATCCAACGCGTGATGCATCCTTGGAGGGAGACCGATGAAAAACATACGTCGGATGTTGGCGCAACTCACCCCATATTGGGGCCTCTTTGTTGGCGCATGGCTCAGCTTGATATTAGCCAGCGTAGGCAATTTGTACAGCCCATTGGTGTTACGTGACATCCTTGATACGGGCATCATGAAACAGAGTTGGCCGCCCATCCTTACTGGTGTCATTTGGCTACTGATGCTCGCTATTGTTCGTGGCATCACGAGTTTTACACAGAGTTACTGGGTAGAGCAGGTATCACAATCATATGCGTTCGATATTCGCAATAGCCTGTTTGAAAAAATTCAATCGTTGAGTTTTGCCTATCACGACCGCACTCAAGCAGGGCAACTCATGACGCGTCTAACAAGTGACGTAGAGCAGGTGCGTACGTTCATTGCTGGTGGGCTGATGCAGTTTGTCGGTGCCGTTATCATGATTATAGGCAGTCTCGTCGCGCTCTTTAGCATGAATTGGCAACTCACGTTGGTAGCCATCCTGTTTATTCCACCATCCATGGTCGTGCTTGGGTACTTCATGCGTGTGGTACGCCCAATGTGGGAAGAAATCCAGCAACGGCTCGGCGTTCTCAACGTCGTCTTACAAGAAAACATCAGCGGGGTACGGCTAGTCAAAGCATTCGGACGTGAATCCTATGAACAAGCGCGTTTTGCCAGTAAAAACGATGCCTTGCTCGACATGAACTTGCAATCTGTTAAAGCCATGGCAAGCTCTTTTCCGCTGATTTTTCTCATCAATAATCTAGGCACGCTGATGATCATCTGGGTAGGCGGCTATCAAGTGATGAACGACCAGCTCAGTGTAGGCGAACTCATTGCGTTTAATACGTTTCTGACGCTCCTGTTCCAACCCATATTTATGCTAGGCATGATTGCCGCACAAATTTCACGAGCCACGGTTAGTAATGATCGCATCATTGAGTTGCTTGACACCCAAAACGATGTCCCTGAAGCACCCGATGCAATCACATTGCCGCCAATCGTGGGGCATGTCTCATTCCAGCATGTGTCACTACGCTATGCTGGTGCAGCCAACAAAGTGCTCGATGATGTTTCGTTTGATATTCCTGCTGGCACCACTGTAGCCATTCTCGGCACGACCGGCAGTGGCAAAAGCTCGATAGTCAATCTCATTCCTCGTTTCTATGATGTGAGTAATGGCCACGTCTCCATCGATGGTCACGATGTAAAATCACTCACTTTAGATAGTCTGCGCCGCCAAATTGGCATAGTGCTACAAGAGACGATGCTCTTTAGTGGATCGATTCGCGAGAATATTGCGTACGGTCGACCTGACTCATCGAATGCCGAAATCGAAGCGGCTGCCAAACAAGCACAAGCTGATGCGTTCATCCGCGAACTCCCTGACGGCTATGACACCATCGTTGGCGAGCGAGGCGTCGGACTTTCGGGTGGACAGCGCCAACGTATCGCGATTGCCCGTGCGTTACTCCTCAATCCCAAAATTCTCATCCTCGATGATAGTACGTCAGCAGTGGATGCAGAAACCGAATACAAAATCCAACAAGCACTCGATGAGCTAATGCACAATCGCACATCGTTTGTCATCGCTCAACGCATCAGTACAGTGCGCAACGCTGATGTGATACTCCTGCTCGACGGTGGCAAAATTGTAGGCCACGGCAAACACGATGATTTGCTACGAGACAATGCAATCTACGGGGACATTATTGATTCACAATTCGGGCAACAACTCGCCCTCGAAGGAGTACGCTAATGTGGCATGGCATCCGTGGCATGGCTTCATTACCAGAAGGCAAAGCCGATGATTCGCGTACGACCGCCAAACGACTAGCACGCTACCTCCGTCCACACGTCTGGACATTTGTGTGGATCATCGGGCTTTCATTGATTGGTGCGGTCAACCAAGCCCTCAGCCCCGTGTTGATAGGACGGGCTGTCGATGACGCAATTACGACCAAAGACACCGGTCTGCTTTGGCAATACATGCTCGCACTATTGGCC
>JBKCGB010000205.1:0-4899 GCA_046303375.1 Roseiflexaceae bacterium | reverse complement strand
TGTCAGGATCGTGGCTTTGTCACTGTAGCGATGGTCATATCGCAGCAGGATGGACATGTCATCACCAGCCGTGATTTGACCACAGAGCACGGAGATATGTTTTTTGACATGAGCTTTTTGATTGGTGATGAGTTGGTGGTTGAAGGTGGCACATATCAAGAAGTTGCCCAACGAACTGAGTTCCACGTTCTGAATCCCACTACACTGGAACTCAAGCGAAAATTATCAGTGAGTGGTGAAATTACATTCAACGAAGCCATCACACACAACAACACCGTCTATCTGCTCAACGGGGCCAGCCACATTGATGAACAAGAGGGAAAGCCGGTGGTAGACGTCTACACCTACCACGAGGGGGACACATCGTTTACTCCGCTTGCACCGATTGCACGCTCACCGCAACACGGTGTCATCCATGACGGCAATCTCTACACCATCCACAACACGTGGCCATTTATCCCCGAAACAGAGACTCCCATGATTACCATCTACCAGACGAATCTGACCACAGGGGCACAGACACACTGGGAATACGACTACGACACGCATGATACCAGTGGCGACATGGCCGTCATCGACGGGCATATTATGCTGACGCGCTTTTGGTCGGACGATAGTGCTGACGATGGGCTTTACGAGCTCGACCTGGTCACGGGCACATTGACCCAGCGGGCAAGCATCCCGGGCGCATCCTTGATTATCGACGGTGTGGCGCAATAGTCGCACCATGCAAAGGAGACAACTCATGTGGAACCGAAAGCAATGGCTGGCACTGGTTGTGCTCATGGTTGTGGTGCGCTGGATGTATGCACTGTTGTTTGTCTATCCCTCGATTTCTCCCAACGCGGTAGAAGCATTGCGTAGCCACAACTACACAACTGTCGGACTGGCACTTTTTTCATCGGAAACCCAAAAAGACATCAATGCACTCACGCCCGCATTCATCAGTATGCGCATCCGTGATGCCATCTTTTTGCCACTCAGCATCATCGCACCATGGATGTGGTTCAACTACATCATCCTGACCGGGTACTGACCAGCACCCACATGCACAGGGGTTCAGCAGTATAATGGGGCATCGTTCATCAAGGAGCTCCTGTGACTACTGCTACCCCCGTGCCTACTGCATCCCCGGCTATCCACAATACCGTGTTGATGCTCATCCTCGGCTCGATCCAGGCCGTCATGCCCATAAGCATCGATCTCTATTTGCCGTCGCTGCCCACCATCGCCCACGAATACAATGTACTCCCTGGCGCAGTGCAATTCACGCTAGCTATTTTTTTGATCGGCGTGGCCGTTGGTCAGCTCTTTTATGGGCCGATTACGGACAAATACGGACGCAAGCCACCGCTCTACGTCGGGTTTGGCATGTATATCGCAGGGGCAGTGCTCTGTGCTACCGCGCCCAGCATCAACGTATTAATTGGCGGGCGCTTTTTGCAGGCGCTGGGTGCCTCGGCTGGCACCGTCATCAGCGGCGCCATTGCGCGTGATTTGTGGCGTGGCACAGAGCTGGCCAGCCGCCTGAGCCTGCTCATGCTTGTGCTGGGCGTCGCACCGATTCTCGCCCCGTCGCTGGGGGGTGTAATTCTCACGTTTTGGGATTGGCACGGCGTCTTTTGGGTGCTCGTAGGGTATGGCGTCATCATGCTGAGCTGCCTGCGGTTACTCCCCGAGACGTCTGCCGCCACTGAGCGGGCCACGGTCCAGCTCCGTGATGCGCCCCGCGCCTATCTTGCCATTCTGCACAATACGCCATTCATGTTGTATGTGGTCGTGGCAGCGAGTGCGTCAGCCATGCTGATGTCGTATATCACGAGTTCATCGTTTTTGTATATCGAAATGCTCGCTGTCACACCCCGCCAATTCGGCGTCTTTTTTGGGATTAATGCGCTGGGGCTGATTAGTGCCTCTCAACTCAACCGTGTGGCGTTGCGCTATTTCCGTCTCGACCAAATCGCCCAACGCGCCTTTGTCAGCACCGTCAGCGTCGCCATGCTGATGGTGATTGTAGTGGCAAGTGGCTGGGTAAATCTCGTCACGGTGAGTGTGCTCTTCTTTTTGTTGTGTATGAGTGTGGGATTCATCATGCCCAATATTGCTGCACTCGCCTTTGGGCATATTCATGGGCGCATGGGCAGTGCCTCGGCCCTGCAAGGCACCATTCAGTCGATTGTGGGTGGACTGGCAGGCACGCTGATTGGCGTCTTCAGCAATGGCACCATGTGGCCGATTGTGGGGGTGATTGGTAGCGCAGCAGTGTGTGGTGCGCTGGTACTGGTCGTCACACAGCAGCGCATTGGTAGCGCGCCCAGCGCCTAACGTCATGGGATGTATTGCGTCATTTTGAGATACGAGGAGCACCACGATGAGCACTATGCAGATTACCATCGCCGACGGCATGTTGGCTGGCAGCATCGATACCCGCACCGGCGCCCGTAGCTTCAAAGGCATCCCCTTTGCGGCACCACCCGTCGGCGCATTGCGCTGGTGTGCCCCACAACCGGTGGTGCCGTGGACGGGCGTGCGCGCCGCACAGCGATTCGGGCCGCGCGCCATGCAACTACCCGTCTTTGGTGACATGAACTTCCGCTCCGACGGCATGAGCGAAGACTGCCTCTACCTCAACGTGTGGGCGCCGGCGACACCCCATACCGATCTGTTGCCTGTGCTGGTCTACTTCTACGGCGGCGGCAACATTGCCGGCGACGGATCAGAGCCGCGTTACGATGGCGCAGCCCTGGCCCAACAGGGCATCGTGGTAGTAACAGTCAACTACCGCCTCAATGTGTTTGGCTTTTTTGCGCACCCCGAACTCAGTCAAAAAGCCGATACAAAGGCTTCGGGCAATTACGGCTACCTCGACCAGACGGCCGCCTTGCAGTGGGTGCAGCGCAACATTGCAGCGTTTGGCGGCGATCCACGGCGCGTCAGCATCGCCGGCGAATCGGCGGGCTCAATCTCGGTGAGCGCGCAAATGGTCTCACCGCTGGCACGCGGGTTGTTTGCCGGCGCCATTGGCTCGAGCGGCTCGCTGATGGGTGCTCTGCCGGCTATGACTCGCGCCGACGCCGAGGCGTTCGGTGTCACATTCGCCACGGCAGTGGGTGCCACATCGCTCGCCGCACTGCGGGCACTGCCTGCCGAGGAACTCCTGGCGGCGACAGCCGCCTACTCGCCACAAGAGTTCTGTGGCACGATTGACGGATACTTTTTGCCACAATCACCGTTTGCACTGTTTGCGGCCGGTGCTCAAGCCCAAGTGCCACTGTTGGTGGGGTGGAATTCGACCGAAGTGCCCTACGCCTTTTTGCTGCACGACAACGCCCCCACACTGGCCAACTACCAGGCGGCAGTCCAGGCTCGGATGGGCGCACATGCCGCCAGTGTGCTCCAGCACTACCACGCGGCAAGTGATGCTGATGTAGTCGCGGTAGCGACGGACTTATCCAGTGATTTGTTTATCGGCTATAGCACGTGGAAATGGGCGCATATACATGCGCACACGTGTGCACAAGCCACATTTCGCTATTTGTATGCCCATCCGCGCCCAGCCATGCGCCCCGAAATGGGCGATGCCATCAGCGGCCTAGCAGGGGGTGTGATCCGTGATGCTGATGCGGATACGCCGCGGCCGCCGAGTGTGGCGGGCGCAGTACATTCGGCCGATATCGAGTATTTTATGGGGAATCTCGACACCAACACCGTCTATGCGTGGGATGCCGATGACATGCGCGTGTCCATACAAATGCAACAAATTTATGTCAACTTTGTCACCCACGGCAATCCCAACGGTGCAGGGATCCCCACCTGGCCAGCACTCCAACCAGGAGCACCGACACAGCTGCTACATATTGATGCCACATCACGGGTGATTACTGATCCGCATCAGTTGCGATACCAGTTCCTCGATACTTTTATGCACTAAAAATCACCCACGGGCTGTGGTCAGTGACCACAGCCCGTCCCTACGTCTTTGTCGCCCGCCACACCACATACGCCGGCGTCTGCACGACTTTTTCCACATGTGCAAAATGCTGCTGCAGTAATGCGCCGTACGCCAAAAATGCATTCGCCACCAGCCACATTTCGCCTGCATGCACCAGGTGGCGGGCGGCAGTAGCCACAAAGGCACGTACCATGCTGTCGTCGCTGTGTTTGCCGGCATGAAAAGGGGGATTGCTCAACACCACGTCATACTGTGCATCGTGCCACGGGATGCCATCCAGCACATCGCCCCACGCCACACGCACGCCCGCATCCCCAGCAAAGGTACGCTGCATACTGGCCACAGCGTGCGCATCAACATCAATCAAATCCACCGCTTGCGCTCCTGCATCACGGGCCACGCCGCCGAGGATTCCTGCCCCTGCACCGAGATCGAGCACGCGCCGACCACACAGGTCGGGCAGGTGCTGGCAGAGCAGGTCGGTAGCAGCATCGACACGGTCATGCGCAAAGACACCAGCCTGCGCCGCATAGCTGCGTGCACGATACACGATCTGCACCCACGTCCCCAGCGCCACGCCTGGTTGGTGTGCCCACGATGGTTGGCTGGCCATGGTAGTCGGTTTGACAGCGGTGAGCAGGCGTTGGTGGTGTTTGGATTGCTCGTTACAGCGCCCAAAGAGCGCCTTGACATCGCTGGCGGCACTTTTGCCACCGGCATCGTTGGCCCCAGCAACGAGGAGCACACCGCCTACGGGGAGCACCTGCCAGGCGGTGAGCAAGCGCTGACGCCAGAGCTCGCGGGTGGGGTCGACTTCGATGAGCACGGTGTGAAACGAAGCGGGGAGCAACGCGGATACGTCGTGGATGAGCCGAATTGGCATCTGTGCACACGTGTGCACTGTGCTTGCATACATGCCAGCGTGGCGCGTCACTACGGTTATGTCA
>JBKCGB010000204.1:0-29957 GCA_046303375.1 Roseiflexaceae bacterium | reverse complement strand
AGACAAGTGTACGAGCCCATCAGCACCACCAATATCGACAAAGACACCAAAATCACACACCGAGGTAACGACCCCTTCGCGCACATCGTTGACCGCGATTTCACTCAACAGGACATCTTTGCGCTGGTCGCGTGTGGCCGCATTGGCCTGCCGTTCAGAAAGAATCAGCCGGTTGCGCTGTCGGCTCATCTCAACAATCTTGAGACGTACCGTGCTCCCCACCATGCGTGCCATGTCATTCTGCTTTTGTGCTTCACTGCCACGCCCCACACCGGATACCTGCGACGTGGGGATAAACCCACGTACGCCGTCAAGATTGACTAGCAACCCACCCTTGTTGTAGTTGACAATCACGGCCTCAATGGTGCCGCCCTCGTCGGCGATACGTTGCAAATTCCGCCAACTGAGCTCTTGACGGGCACGGTCGAGCGACAACACGACGCGACCTTGGTCATCCTCGGGTTGTACCACAAAGACCAACACCGTACTGCCTACGACGAGCGCATCACGCTCACTTTGGCTCAGCGTATACATCTCACGTGGCGGAATAATGCCTTCGGATTTGTGGTTGATGTCAACTAACAATTCATCAGGACGGTGTGCCATAATCACACCATCAAAGGTATCGCCGTATTGAAGCGAGCGTACTCGCGCACTATGCTCATCAAGCAACTGCGCAAAGTAATCACTACTGCGGGGGTCGGGCGAGCGGGTATCAGATGAAGCGGAGACGGCGAGTGGCTCTTCCATGGTTATTCCTCTGTGGCTGAGGCGAAGTGCACCGCACGAAATTGTTTCTACTAGTGAGAATTATACGGAATTCGAGGCGAAAAGGCAAGATGATGAGAGTATCACTCATCGTTGCTTCATGTTGTTCTATTTCACAAATTTTTATATTTGGTATGAACACGTACTCCTGGTACCGCGCATCTACCCGTATGCTCGTGATGCCTGTATCGATGCGAGGTAGCAGATGCGTTAGTGTGGCTGCTGACGGGCGATTGCATGCCCATGAGCGTCATCACCTACAAAGTAAACTAGCGGATGGTCTGCGGTAATGTATGCGTGCACCGTAGTCCCGATGGCGTGTTTTTGATGATGGGGAAGCTTGCAACTCAACGTCTGTCCTGACGTCAACGTCAGCTGGTAGTGGTAGACGGTGCCCTCGTAGTGGCGACCGCTGATGACCGCATTGGGTGCATTGTCTGTCACACAGAAGCCGATATCATCGTAGCGCACCAACACCGTATGATCAGCGTGAGGGGTCTGTATCGGGGTGGCTGCCTGTGTCAACATCAATGCCCCGAGTTCGCTTGCGAGGTGGTCAGCATGCGGTGTAACCGTGAGAAAGTTAGCTTGCCCCATGAAACGCGCTGCAAATGTGGTCCGTGGGCTCACAAACAGTGTTTCTGGGGTGTCGATTTGATGCAATCTGCCATCGTGCAACAGCGCAATCCGATCCGCAATTGCAAGTGCTTCGGATTGATCATGGGTCACAATAATTGCAGACGTATTCGTAGCACGCAGTATGTCGCGCAATTCGCCACGTACATGATCACGAATAGCCGCATCGAGATTGCTAAATGGCTCATCAAACAGAATCACTGATGGCTCAGGTGCCAACGCCCGTGCAATGGCCACGCGCTGTTGTTGCCCACCTGAGAGCTGATGTGGAAAACGATCCGCATACCCGGTTAATCCGACCCGATGCAACACGGCGTGCATGCGCTCGCGTTGTGTGTGCTTGGGGTAGGCGTGCAACGCAAAGCGCACATTGTCTGCTACCGTCATGTGCGGAAACAACGCATAATCTTGAAATACCATGCCCACCCGGCGTGTTTCTGGGGGGAGCGGGCGATTCCGATTGGTCACACACGTGCCGCGGATATAGATTTCTCCTCCATCGGGGAGCTCAAGCCCTGCAATCAGCCGGAGCGTGGTCGTTTTGCCAGAACCACTCGGTCCCAGCAATACCAAAATTTCTCCAGCATACAACTCGAGTGTCAAATCATGCACAATCGGGTGTATGGCAGTGCTGGGATGGCGGGTCACATGCTGTATTCGAATAACCGGTTCGCTCATTGCTGCCTCGGCTGACACATCATTTACTGGTTTGATGATTACGCAACACAAATGCCACAGGAAGACACGCACATGCAATCAACAAGAGTGCGGGGGTGGCGGCAGCAGTATACAATCCATCACTGGCTGGCATCCAAATCCGTACTGCTAGTGTATCAAATCCTGCAGGGCGAAGCAGGAGTGTAGCGGGTAATTCTTTGAGCATCCCCAAGAACAACAACGCCCAGCTGGCACGCAGACCAGGTGTCGCGAGGGGCAATACCACATAGCGGAGCACTTGCAAGGCCGAATGCCCTAGGCTACGTCCTACTTCTTCGAGTGTGGGTGCGATTTGCTCAAATGCTGCATCCAGGCTTTGCATGGCCTGTGGCAGGAATCGAATGATGTAGGCAAAACTCAATGGCAGCAAGCCACCAATCATCCACGGTATTCCCTGATTGGTCACCAAAATGATACTGAGCGCAACCACCACGCCTGGTAGGGCATACCCTGCTTGACTTAGACGTGCAACAATCCCGCCAAACACCCCGCCGCGCCGCAGCAAGAGCGCTGGTGCGACTGCAAGCATCGTGGTGATAGTCGCAATCAATGCCACAAACACAATGTTGTAGGTACCGGTACCGATTAGGTCTGCAAAGGGGATCTGACTTGCGCGTTCTGCTGGTGAAGGCACACTGCTACTCCAGTAGAGCAATGTGCCAATGGGCGCCACCAATGCACAGCTTGTGACCGCCGCCAAGCTCAGCTGTGCCACAATTTGCCAGCGCCCCAAAGTTTGCTGAATCACCGGTCGCCACGAGCGGTTGATTTGGGCTCCGCCCCGCCCGACTAGGCGCTCTTCGAGCACGAGCAACCCGAGTGTCGCAATAATCAAAGGCAAACTGAGTAATGCGGCTCCCGCACGGTCGACTTGCCCCGTAAATCGCCCATATATGGCCGTACTAAAGGTGGGTAGGCGCAGTAATGACGGGACACCAAAATCAGCAAGCGCATACAGCATGACTAGCAACATCCCGCCACCAACTGCGGGTGCGAGGAGTGGTAACGTGACGTGGCGCAGGCGATGAAACCAGTGTGCCCCACTCAGCTGGGCGATTTCGCGCAAATGATGACTCCCTTGGCGCAATACGGCCGATACAGGCAAGTAGACGTATGGCGAGAGGCACAACGCCAAAATACACGAACTTCCGCCCAATCCAAACAGCGCATTAAAGGGAATGTCGCCGTAGGCCACCCACTGCTGCTCAACTAGCCAGCGCTCAACAATCCCGCGTGGACGGAGCAGTGCCAACGTACAAATCCCCAAGACGTAGGGGGGCATGACAAGTGGCAATACGGCTACAATCCGCCATGCACCAGCTCCGCTGAGCGCCATGCGTTCGATCAACAACGCCTGACATGTGCCGATGATGCCACTCAAGAGTGCCGACAAGAGCGCCAGCAACACGGTATTTGTAATTAATGTCCACAAGAGTGGCCATGGCGGGAATGGCGTACTCCCCGATGCCTCGAGTGCCCTAACAATCGTATATCCGGTAGGAATGGCGCCGAGTAGTGCGACCACGATTGCAATTACCCAGATGATGTGTGGTGGTCGCCGACCACCGTCTTGTCTGCCATACCATGTCGTCATACCTACGGAATCCCCACTGATTGCATGAGTTTGACTGCTTGTGGTGCACCTGTCGCTGCCTGTTGCATGTCAACAGCCGCAATGCGCAGCGTACGCAAATCCACGCTGTGTGGTGCACGTGCAACCTCGGGAATCACTGCGAATTCCATGTTGACTGTGGCAAAGAGCATCTGAATATCGGGTCGAAACAAATATTCGGCAAAGATACGCGCTGCATCTGGGTGCGGTGCGCCAGCAATACGTGCCACAGTCGAAGTGTTCATCATCACGCCAATCTGTCCATCTGCTTGGTCGGGGTAAATGGCAGCAACCGTGTTGTTGGTCGTCTCTTGCTGTTGTAGCAGATAGTGGTAGTGGTTGGCCACCCCAATGGCAAACTCGCCACTCCCCACCGCTTTGCGCAGATCGGTCGCACTCGCAAAGAACGTTGCGTTGTTAGCGACAAGCCCGTCTAGCCATGTACGTGTGGCAGCCTCACCGACCAGGGCAATCATTGATGCGACTTGCGCTTGCATAGGACCATTGCTCGAATCAGCGATGGCCACCTTGCCGTACCAGCGTGGATGTGTCAAATCAAACATAGATGTCGGTGCATCTGTGGCACTCACCAAACTCGTGTTGTACATGATTACCCGTGCCCGCGATGTGACGGAAGTCCACCGCCCTGCGGCATCTTTGAGATGCGCCGGGATATGCTCAGTCCCTGCTATTGGCTCAGCCACAAAGACATCATCAGCGCTGAGATTGATGTGTGTAAGCATGTCGGTACTCAGAAAGATATCTGCCTGTGGTTGCGCACGTTCCTCGAGAATAGCGGCGGCTAATTCGTTGTTTTTGCCCGATTTGAGAATAACGTTGATGTGCGGATATTCGTTCCTGAATGCCTGAATCACCGGCATGATGAGTGCCTCGGTACGACCACTGTAGATGACAACGTCTTGCGGGACGCCTGCCGTCATGGCAGGCGTACGCCACGAATGTGCAACACATGCGGTGAGTGATACCAGGCACCACAAGAGCACTAGACTCGTGACCCGCATCCGACGCTGATGGAAAAACATGCGAATCCTCACGGATGTAGACTTCACCATATCATTATACAGCCAAGGAATTGCTGGGATGTGCAGCAACTCCTTGGCGTGTCTGTGGTACGTGTTTGCGCTGTTAGGGGATGCCAGCAGCATTCAACAGCTGTAGTGCGGTATCCACACCTGTGGCAACCTGTGCCATGTCATTGACTGCCAGCCGCAACGTATCGAGTGGTGTGACCCCCTCGGCCAATGTGACGCCCGCAATCATCGGGTACTCGTAGTTGGCTTCTGCAAAGAGTTGTTGTGCCTGCTTGGTAAACATAAACTCTGCAAAGAGACGGGCATTTTCTGCATTCGGGGCGCCTTGAATCTGACCAACGACCGTGGTGTTGATCATGACTCCCATTTGCCCTGCGCCTTGGTCGGGATAGACAACACCGACCTGATTATCACTTGCTTCACGCTTTTGGAGCTCGTAGTAGTAGTGGTTGACAATCCCAATGGCAAACTCACCTGCCCCCACCGCTTTGCGTACATCCGTGTGCCCCCCAAAAAACGTCGTTTCGTTGGCTACGAGGCCGGCAAGCCATGCTTGAGTGGCTTCAGTGCCAATTAATGCATTCATCATGGCGACTTGGGCTTGCATTGAACCATTGGTCGAATTAGCAGCGGCAATCTTGCCTTTCCACTTGGGATCAGTCAAGTCCAGCATCGATTGCGGTGCCTCTGCAGCACTGACCAGCGTCGTGTTGTACATGATGACACGCGCCCGGCTCGTTATCGATGTCCAACTGCCGTCACTTGCCTTGAGGTTGGCTGGTACTGACTCACTGCCAGCAATTGGCGCCGGAGCAAATACTCCTTCGTTGCGCAAATTGATGTGCGTCAGCATATCGGTACTAATGAAAAGATCTGCCTGCGGATTGGCCTTCTCTTCGAGGATTGCTGCAGCAAGCTCACTGTTTTTTCCTGCTTTAACACTCACCTCGATACGTGGGTATGTGGCCTGGAATGCCGCAATAACTGGCTGAATGAGCGCCTCGCTGCGCCCACTGTAAATGACCAAACGACTACTGCTCTGAGGCGCAGGCGTAGTGGTATCAGCACCGTCTGGTGCTGCGGCCGTGCTACACCCGACCAATACCATGAGACCCAAAACCAAGCGTATCACCCGCATCACCACGTGCATGCTCATCACACTTCTCCTCCCTAGTTATATGCACCAATTGCATACGTGTCACAGCATACACTGTCTGATTTATTTTTGCAACTTATTTCCGTGAAAAATGATTTTATCTGATGTGTATAATATAAAAGCCATATATTCAACACGTCGGTGCGGATAAATCGCGTAAAAAGCCACAAAAAAACATCTCACGTTGCAGTAAATCAACCTTTCTGATATACTAGCGCGCGATATTTCGCCTCCAGTAGAGAGTATGCAACATACTTGCACACTGCGTAGAGAAGGGCACCCATGGTTGTCGCCATGCCATCAGTTATTGTGGCTCATCTGGCACCAGACCTTGATTGTATCGCTGCAATATGGATATTCAAGCGTTTTGGTGGTGTTACTGATGTGCAATTGCAGTTTGTCCCTGCAGGTACCACGCTCAACAACCAGCCTGTCGATAGTGACCCACGGGTCATTCACGTGGATACTGGGCTCGGGCGATTTGACCATCATCAGCGGCATGTACGCACACTTAGTGCTGCGGAGTTGGTGCGTCGTACGGTGGCACCGCACGACCAGGTGCTTGAGCGCGTCATCAAGCAGGTGACGCTCATCGATAACGCCGTATCCATCGACCGGCAGGGGTGTGATCTGGGACGACTTGCAGATTCATTTAATCTGCTTCACGAAGCTGATCCCGAGCGCGTGGTGGCATTGATGTTGCCGAATCTCGATGCGTGGTATGCGCACGAGCAACGGCAAATGGAAATCGGTGCATCATACGTCAATCGTATTGAGTTTTGTTCGCCCTGGGGGCGTGGCATGGCCATGCAGAGCCCATACGGGGGCTCGTCAGCACTCGCATATCGTGCTGGTGCGGTGGTCTATGTCTACCGAGAAGAGATACATGGGTGGACGGGTGTGGCAGCACAGGCACGTTCATCGGTCAATCTCACCGCGCTCTATGAGCGGTTGCGCATCGTTGACGCACAGGCTGATTGGTATTTGCACCCGAGCAAACGCTTGTTGTTGTGTGGTACGGCCAAAGCGCCGGTGCAGCATACATCGCATTTGTCGTTGCGTGAGTTGGTTGCGGTCATCGAAGAGTTGAGTGTCGTCGTACGCTAAACGCCAGCGTTGTCGTTTTGCTCGATATAGTGATGAGTGATGGGTATTGGTGACGCTGTGGAATACAGCGATGTTTGTAGGAGACCCGCCATGCAAAAGCGCCGTGGCGCCACATCTGCAGGAGCCTCTGCCACTAGTTCGCTAAGGAGTACCATGTCTAGTACGCCTCTTTCTCGTGCACGCAAAGAAATCGGCGATGCACCGCTGGTCGAGCTCTATCGCCAGATGATGTTGATTCGTCGTTTCGAAGAAAAATGTCAGGAGATGTACACCCGCTCCAAAATCGGCGGTTTCTTGCACCTCTATGTTGGTGAAGAAGCCACCGGTGTGGGAGCAATCTCAAACCTGCAACCGCAGGACCACATTTTTACCCATTATCGTGACCATGGGCACGCTATCGCGCGTGGGCTCGACATCAATGCGTTGATGGCCGAGTTGTTTGGCCGTGACACGGGCTCGGGACGTGGCCTCGGTGGCTCAATGCACTTCGCTGATGTCACCAAAAACTTCTGGGGTGGCTATGCCATTGTAGGAAGTCATTTGTTGTTGGCGATTGGGGTCGGTTTGGCATGCCAAATGCAAAAGACCAATGGCGTCGTAATGGTTTTCTTTGGTGATGGTGCCACCAATGGTGGTGAATTCTACGAGGCGTTGAATTTTGCACAGCTGTGGAAATTACCAGTGGTATTTGTGTGTGAAAACAATCTCTATGCCATGGGTACGCCACTCGAAGTTCACTCAGCAGTCACAGAAATCTATCGCAAAGCGAGTGCGTTTGACATGAAGGCGATGCGCATCGATGGCAATGACGTGCTCGAAGTGCGTGAGCAGGTCGGCGAGGCCGTCGAATTTGCCCGCTCAGGCAAGGGTCCGGTGCTTGTCGAGGCCATGACCTATCGCTTCCGTGGGCACTCGGCACAAGACACGCAAAAATACCGCACCAAAGAAGATGTCGAGCAGCATCGCCAGCAAGACCCCGTGATGCGTTTCCGTCAGAGTTTGATTGATGCTGGTGTACACACTGCCGCTGCAATTGATGCCCTTGATGCGGTCATCGATGAACAAGTCGAGGAATCCGTACGCTTTGCTGATGAGAGTCCCGTACCGGGCAACGAGTGGCTGACTGATCAAGGGATCTATGCGGCTCCACTCGAGACACCCACCGTGGATCCAACTATCATCTAGGAGACGAAACTTTGATGCTACCACGCATCAATGAAGGAGATATTCAATGGCTGTAATGACTGTCCGCGAAGCGCTCCAAAAGGCGCTCCACGAATCGATGGCTGATGAGCGCGCCTTTATCATCGGTGAAGATATCGGTCACTATGGGAGCACCTATGGTGTCACTGCTGGCTTCCTCGAAAAGTATGGCCCTGAACGCATCCGTGATGCACCCATCGCCGAAGCCGGTATTTTGGGTGTTGCCATCGGCGCCGCAATGGCGGGGATGCGCCCCATCGCCGAAATCATGTCTGTCAATTTCTCGTTATTGGCATTTGACATGATTATCAATCACGCTGCCAAAATCTACAGCATGTTTGGTGGTAAGTTTTCGGTGCCGTTGGTCATGCGTACGACCAATGGTTGGACACAACTGTCAGCGACCCATTCACAGACGTTTGATGCCATGTTTGCGCATATTCCTGGCCTCAAAGTGGTCGCACCAGCCACCCCTGCAGATATGCTCGGCCTGTTTCGTGCCTCAATGGCTGATCCTGACCCAGTCATCTTTATCGAGCATACCTTGATGTATGGAGTCAAAGGTGAAGTGCCAGATGGTGACTATGTGGTACCGATTGGGAAGTCGGTACTTTCACGCGAGGGGCGTCATATCACGGTTGTCACCTATTCACGCATGGTTCATTTGGCGCATCAAGCGGCCGATATCTTGGCCCAAGAAGGCATCGAAGTCGAAATCGTCGACTTGCGTACGTTGCGCCCCCTCGATATGAGTGTGGCACTCGAAAGCTTCAAGAAGACGAATCGTGCAGTTGTTGTCACCGAAGACTGGCAGTCATACGGTACATCGGCTGAAATCGCCACGCGCCTCTATGAGCACGGTTTTGATTATCTCGATGCCCCCATTCAGCGTGTCAACTTCCGCGAAGTACCTATGCCCTATGCCAAGAATCTTGAGCAACAGGTGGTGGTAACGACCGATCGTATTGTCGCGGCTATCAGAAAAGTCTTGCATCGCAGCTAACTGCGACGACTGGAAGGAATGATCATGGCTGATATTACGATGCCAAAGATGGGCTTTGATATGACCGAAGGCACCATCGTGCGCTGGATCAAAAAAGTTGGCGATCATGTCAACAAAGGCGAAGCCGTTGCTGAAATCGAGACAGACAAGGTCACCATCGAAATTGAATCATTCGTAAGTGGCACAATTACTGAGATTGTCACCCCTGAGGGTTCCCGTGCTCCCGTTGGTGGGGTGATTGCGCGTACCGACACTGCAGGCGCAGCCACTGCAACACCAGCGGCCGCACCCGGCGCAGCACCGGCTGCGCCCACATCAGCCCCGGTTGCATCCCCCGCACCAGTGGCACCCGTCGTGTCCGCACTTAGTGCGGGCACGACGGGTGGTGCCGTCAAGGCATCGCCCATTGCCAAGCGGATGGCCCGCGAACACGGTCTCGATTTGGCGACTATCGCAGGGAGTGGCCCACAAGGGCGGGTGGTACGCGATGACGTCAATGCGGTCTTGGCAGGGCGCCCTGCATCCCCGAGTAGCGCACCAAGTGCTCCTGTGGCAGTGGCGGCACCGGTAGTACCAGCGTTACCGACTGCGGCTACAGGCAGTACGGTGGTCCCCCTCAGCAGTATGCGTCGTACCATTACGCGTCGTCTGACACAGAGCTGGCAGACAGCCCCCCATTTTTATATCACCATGGATGTTGATATGGGGGCTGCCTTGGCATTGCGTAAGCAGATCAATGCCCCCCTGGCCAAAGAGCACCAAATCTCTATCAACGACATGATTGTGAAGGCGTGTGGTGTGGCACTGGCTGCCTACCCCAATCTGAATGCATCATTTGTTGAAGAGGGTATTCAGCTCAACCCAGCAGTCAATGTATCGATTGCAGTGGCCCTCGATACCGGTTTGGTCGCCCCCGTGGTCACCAATGCGGATAGTCGCTCACTCAGTGGTATCTCACGTGAAGCCAAGCGACTCATCGCATTAGCCCGTGATGGCAAGTTGGGTGCCGAAAACTTGCAAGGTGGCACCTTTACGGTGAGCAACTTGGGGATGTATGGTGTCACCGAGTTTGATGCCATCATCACACCTCCTCAATGCGCCATTCTCGCAGTGGGAGCAGTGCGGCGTGTGCCCGTATTCAAGGGTGACAGCGACGAAGTTATCGCTGCCAATCTGTGTGCTATTACCATATCGGCCGACCATCGGATTACCGATGGTGCCGAAGCAGCCAAGTTTGTGGGTGAAATCAGACGTCTGCTCGAAAACCCCTTGGCCATGCTCATCTAAGGTGTCTCAACACGCCACCCCCCACGCACTCCGCTGAGCGCGTGGGGGGTGGTTTTTTGGTGTTACTTGGATTGTTCGTCGATGTGGCGGACGACGTCGCTCATCGACAGAATGCCGGTTGGCCACACGCGACCGTCGTTGCGTTCTTCGACGACCACCAAGCGGTGGATGTGATTGCGGTTGAGCAGCCGAATGGCACGATCAAGCTCCATGTCTGGCATGCACGTAATCACGCTACGCGTCATGATGTTGACCACCGGACCCAGCATGACCTGCTCGTAGGCGGCACCGTCTTTCCAGGCACGGAGTAGGTCGGTCTGTGACAAAATCCCGGCCAGATGCCCAGGACCTTCGGTAATCACCACGGCATGGATACGATAGCGGTTGATGAGTGCCATGGCATCGGCAACGCTCGTTTCTACGGGACAAGAAATAACGCCAACATGCATTGCATCACGGACAAGTTGTGTCGCCATGGGGTGCTCCTTTGGTAATCGTTGATACTATCATGCAATAGCATCGCTTCTCGCTTATAATATGAAGTACGGATATAAATACAAAGACGATGTATGCAAATCGTCGTAGTGAGGAGCAGGATTTCATGGCTGATGCACATCCACATCTGCAGGCTGCGGATGTGACCGTTGAGTGGCTCCAATCCCTCAACTATACGTTGGTTCCCTCGTCACGTCCAGCCACCATCGAGGGTGTGTACGTCAAAGATTTGCGTACCCATCTCGATGGACGTGGTGATGTCATCGAATTGTGGAGTCGCCCGTGGGTCGACAATGAGGGACTCGTGGTCCCCATGCACGTCTACCAGAGTGCGACCGACTTTGGTGTTACCAAATGCTGGCATTTGCACAACACCCATACCGACCAATTTACCGTGACTCGTGGCAAGCTCCAAGTCGTTTTGGTGGATATCCGCCCATGGTCACCCACGTTTGGGCATGTCAACTCGGTCATACTCGGCACGGCACGTCCCAAACTTATCAAGATTCCGCCCATGGTCATGCACGGCTGGAAGGCACTCAGTCAACCAGAAGTCATCGTGGTCAATTTGCAGTCACACGTATATGACGCCGCCGATGAGTTCAAGTTCCCGTGGAATTGTGTGCTTGAGCATGCCTGGGAGCCGCTCAACGGTTAGCTCATCTCTAGCGCATGCGGGATATGCGTAATCCCACGTGGTGTGACCACAACCACATCATAGCGCCAGCTGCTATGGCTCGAATAGTCGGCTTGTGTCTGCAAAAACGCCAACGCAGTATGCAGTAACCGTTGACGTTTGCGTGGCCCGATTGACGCAATCGCACTGTGCGCATCACGGCGCATGCGGACTTCGACAAAGACCCAGCTGTTGCCATCTTTGGCGATGATGTCGATTTCGCCGTAGCGACAGTGCCAGTTATACTGATGTACAGACAGGCCGTGGCGTTCGATGAACGCCGCGGCCTGTGCTTCTGCATGCGACCCTTGTTGGCGTCGCGTTAGTATCATGGGTAGATTCCGCGGGTGTAGTAGGCGTTTGCAGTGCGATCGACTGCTTGTAGGTAGGCAGCGGTGCGCAGTTGAGTGCGCCGAGCCTGTGCCATCTGGTTGACTGACTCAAATGCACCGACCATGATGCGCTCAAGTTGCGCATTGACTTCACGTTCCGTCCAAAAGAATTCTTGTAACCCTTGTACCCACTCAAAGTAGCTGACGGTTACGCCACCCGCATTGGCCAGAATATCGGGGATAACCAGTACGCCACGGTCGTGCAAAATCGTATCTGCGTCAGGTGTGGTCGGTCCATTGGCTGCTTCAACGACGATGCGTGCCTTGATGCGATCGGCATTTCGCCTGGTAATCTGGTTTTCGATGGCGGCTGGAATCAAGATGTCGCAGGGCAACTCCAATAATTCCTCGTTGGTGACTGCATCACCACCAGGTGCCCCTGCTACCGTGCCTGTTTTGAGGTAGTGTGCCTGCAACGTATTCAAATCGATACCCTTGGGGTTGGAAATCCCACCGCCACGATCAGCAACGCCGACGATTTTGGCACCCATTTCGCTCAACAACCGTGCCGATGTGCCACCCACATTCCCGAAGCCCTGGATGACGATTTTGGCACCTGCAATGCTCACATTCGCTTGTTCACAGGCCTCGCGCAACACATACACCAAGCCGCGGGCTGTTGCCTCGTTGCGTCCATGTGATCCCCCAATGTGAATGGGTTTGCCAGTGACGACTGCCGGCACAGTATGCCCACGATGCATCGAATACGTATCCATGATCCACGCCATGATTTGTGAGTTGGTGCCGATGTCTGGCGCCGGGATATCGACGTCAGGGCCAATCAAAAAGCTAATCTCTGTGGCATAGCGGCGTGTCAAGCGCTCGACTTCACCATGTGACAAGAGTGCAGGGTCGACGACTACAGCCCCTTTGGCACCGCCATAAGGAATATTGACGACAGCACATTTCCACGACATGAGCATGGCGAGCGCCCGTACTTCGTCGATATCCGTATCGGGGTGATAGCGAATACCGCCCTTGGCAGGGCCACGGGTTGTATTATGCTGGACTCGATATCCAGTAAACATTTCAATGCGTCCGTCATCCATTTTGACGGGAAAATTGACGGTAAATTCACGGTGTGGGACGCGCAATAATTTGCGATACCCGGGATCTAAATTGAGGATGTCTGCGGCGATGTCAAATTGCCGTTGGGCATTGACATACGCATTCTCCACATGTGGCGCCATCGCTGTTCCTCCTTGAGCAGTGATAGTAACAAAGAATATCAAGCACACTCCCAGACCAGCTACAGTATAGCACGCACACCATCTACCGTGTCGTCAATGCCCGTATGCGGGCATACGCACGTTGTATGAGGGGGTTGTGTCGCTCGCTGTACCCACCTACCCCCAGCATCACGCACAGAGCTCCAATCGCACTCACGATGACTGGTATGCCGGCGAATTGTATGCCACCCCAGCTCAATGCGACAACCACCACGGTACTCCCCCCCGCAAGTCCCATGGCCCGCCAGGGCAACCGGATCCCTGCATGGCGCAGTGTTGGCCATATCGCTGCCATCAAGGCGATTTCGGTGACAACCGTTACGCTGGCTGCGGCCAGTGCTCCATAGTGTGGTATCAGCACGATATTGCACGAAATGTTGACGAATGTGCCAATCATAAATGCCACGGTAATCGTCTTTTGCTGTTGAATTGCAATAAGTGCATATTGCAAAACACCAGTAATATATGACAATGGCAAATACCAAATAAGCACCCGCAACGTGTAAGCGGCGTCTGGTAGATACGCATCTCCACCGAGGATCCAGATGAGCTGATCCGCAAGAATCATGACAAGCACGACTCCCATCCACGCCAGCCATTGGAGTAGTGTGACGGCACGCACCACGAGTGGTGCGAGTTCATCGCGTTGATGCACGGCTCGATGTGCGAGCAAGGGAAAGAGCGCACCGACCACATAGGGTGGGATTATTTGTGTCATTGAGATGACTTTGTAAGCAGCATCGTACAAGCCGAGCACATAATCACCAGAAACACTGCGCAAAATGACCGCATCAAAGCGAAAAAATATGGTGAGGAGCAAACTGTTGAGCAACAGTGGTACGCCTGCTCCCCACAGCTGGCGCATTTCTTGCCAGTCCCATAGAGGACGAGCCGCAAACAACATGCGATGCTGGAGATACCACAACACGATTGCATTGAGGCATGTAGTTGCAAGCGCAACAGCAGCCATCCCGACGATGCGGGCATCACTGTCGCTGAGCCACCAAATTACTGCCACACCGATTAGGGTTCGCGTAATACTTGCAATCACGGTGACGAGCGCCGGTATTTCCATGCGTTGTGCTGCCTGAAACGAGGCACTTGCTGCGGCTGCGGTGCCTGCTGGCCATAGATGTGCCAACAGCAGCCATAATGCGACGGTACTCCCCGTGGTGAGTGGTGGCATGATATCGCGCATGAGCCAGAACGCAAGCAACGTCAGCGGAGTGACAACAGCTGCCATCACCCAACGCATACTCAGACTGATACCAAACAGGTGCGGGGCACGTGTGGGATGAGCGGCTGATTCACGTACTGCCAGATCGTTGAGCCCCCAATTGACAATGGTGACCAAATACATGCTTGCAATGAGTGCAACAAAACTCCATGCGCCACTTGCCGTGGGCCCGAGGGCGCGCAACGTGATTGCAGCAAAGCCGAGGTCAAGGACTTTGCTGAAGAGATTGGCCAAGATGGGGATGCTACTGTTTTTGATAAAGCGCGAGGTATGGCTGGCAGTCTCATCCTTCCAGATGCGTCGCCACCCCCACGGAACCAAGAGGAGCAGTGGGATGCATGCAATCGTTGCAAGGAGAAATATGCTGGTGTTGCTCATGGCCAGACCTCGTTTACCCGTATGTGGGTGGGATGTTGTAGTGTCACTGTGATGGTGCCGTGTAATTGCTCGTGCCACACTGATTCGTGGTATGGTCGCCGCTGTGCCATACTCAAGCGTGCTGCGGGTTGTTGGGTCTGTCCACTACTATACAGTACGCCCGCTGGGTGTACCACCGTGTGTACCTGCCATGGCGGAGTAATCTGCCACGCATAACTCAGCAAACACGGTGTCTGTGGGCATTGCAGCGTCGGTGCGATTTCGTTGAGTTGTTGGCTGGTCGCACCGTGCGCCACCAACAGACTCCCGTGGGGCCATATGACCCACAGCATGTTGGCGGCAACGACGTGGAAACGCACATTGTCATGGTACCACTGACTGCCCACATCCTGTTGGTAGCACTGTACATGCGGTACCTGGCAAGCGTCGGATGCACCTAGGCGTGCCGCAGGCAAGACGATGATGGTGCGAAGACCGTGGTCGACGAGTGATGCGAGTGCCCCTTGCCATGCCGCACCGCGCTGCGTCAAGATGACTACATCGGCACTCTGTGTTTGCCAGAGGGTGCTCTGCGTGCCTAGGAACTCCAGCAGTGTGGGCGCATCGTTGCTGGTATCAATTAAAATGCGTTGTCCGCTTGTCGTGGTTATCACGAGCACATCACCGGTGATTGCGGGGGCGGTGAGTGTGCCATCAGCTGACCATATCATGCTCCGCCACCACAAGGTACCTGCCATGCACGCAAGCATGACGAGTGCAGGGAGATATTTGCCTGCCATACCACACCTCCATGTAACATACACGAACGTGAGTATGGCAGGCAGTCATTACGCAGGCATTACGTGTGTTTAGCGCAGTGCGGTCACTTCGATTTCGACTTTGGCGTCACGTGGGAGGCGGGCAACCTGCACGGTTGAGCGGGCAGGTGGGTTGCTGGTGAAGTATTGCGCATACACGGCATTCATGGTCGCAAAATCACCCATGTCCTGTAAAAAGACGGTGACTTTGACGACTTTTTCCAGTGAGCTGCCAGCGGCTGCCAACACCGCTTTGATGTTGTTGAGGACTTGGGTGGTCTGTGCGGTGACATCGCCATCGACCATCACCCCAGCAGGTGTCAGTGGAATCTGGCCTGAGCAGTAGACCATGGTATCGGTCATGACGGCCTGTGAGTATGGCCCAATGGCTGGTGCTGCCTGGTCGGTTGACACAATCGTGCGTGACATGATGATTTCCCCTTGTGCATGTGATGTACGAAACCGTCTTTATTGTACTCCACTCTGTTTGGTTGTGGATAGCGTGGTCAGAAACGCCGAAACCTCGGCAGGGGAGTTCAAGTAGATGACCTGTGTGTCAGGCAGTGTGGCCAAGCGTGATTTGAGTGCAGGGATGCGCTTGGGATAGTTCCATATAAACTGTAAAAACTCCCATGTCAGATGCTCTGGGCAATCGGCACCCATATCGGGTCGGGTGCGATTGTGGTACACGATGCGTCGTACAATCACGCGATACAAGCAAAGCCAGCGTGGCATGTTGAGTACGATAACGGTATCAGCATGTGCGAGACGAATGTCGAGTGTGCTGGTATAGTTGCCATCCATGATCCACTGTGGCTGTGTGACAACCGCATGCTGGCGTGCAATCAACGTGTCGCGCTCAACAGCGTGCCAGTGCGGTTGCCAAAAAAGCTGGTCGATGTGGGTAACTGGGAGCGAGAGGACATCGCCAAGCTGACGTGCCAAGGTCGATTTGCCAGCACCACCTGAACCTAGAATCATGATCCGTTGCATGGGGCAAGTCTTTCTCCAAACGCAGATATGTATTATACCAAAGCAGATACGGTATAATCGGAGTATACGATGTAGTGTAATCATGCGTGTGTCTGAGAAGAGGTGTGGTATGACGTTGAATAATCGTGTCGTAGTAATTACCGGCGCCTCAAGTGGATTCGGGGCAGATATTGCCCGACGGGCTGTTGCCGCCGGTGCTCGTGTCGTATTGGCAGCCCGCTCAACTGACAAGTTGCAGGCGTTGGTTGCTGAGCTTGGTGGCAGTAGCAAGGCGCTGGCAGTGACAGCGGATGTGACCAGCGATGCGGATGTGGCTCGGCTGGTCAGCGAAGCAGAAGCCTTCGGTCCGGTTGACATCCTCATCAACAATGCGGGGTTCGGCTTCATTGATGCCTTTGTGGATGCACCACTCACTGATTTGCAACGCATGATGGATGTAAACGTCTATGGTGCGGTGCGCTGTACCAAAGCCTTTTTGCCTGTGATGATGGCACGCAAACAGGGGCAGATTATCATGATGGCTTCTATTGCAGGGTTAGCTGCAGCCCGCAATATGGCGTTCTACTGTGCAAGCAAATTTGCCTTGGTAGCGATTAGTCGTACACTCCAACAAGAATTGACAGGCACCGGCGTCTATTGCAGTGTCATTTGTCCAGGCGTGGCACAAACTGGCTTCCAACAGAATGCGCCCAACGAAAAATACCCTCGCGCAGCTGCGCTGAGTACCTGTACGAGTGCGCAAGTTGCAGATGCAGTAGTCGCAAGTATGTATCAGCGTCGTATGGGTGAAATAATCATTCCATGGCATAGTACGTTGTTGATGCGGTTTGGTGCGGCCTTTCCGGGTGTGGCACGTGCCATCATGAACTTGATTGGCTAGGGTGTGGAATATGGTACGATGAAGTGTCGTAAATACGCACGCAGACCATGTAGTAGTGACAGATATGGTGAATAGGTATGCCAAGGAATCGTCTCGCACAACGAATACACGATGTACCGCCGTCGGGAATACGGCGTTTTTTTGATATTGCAGCACAAATGCAAGATGTAGTCTCCCTCGGGATTGGTGAGCCTGACTTTGTGACGCCGGCGCATATTCGTGATGCGGCCATTGATTCGATTCGGGCGGGTAAAACCGCCTATACCTCGAATTCTGGGCTGCTCGAGTTACGCCAGGCGATTGCCACCCATATTATGGCGCACACTGGGGTGCAATATGATCCCGAAGAAGAAATCCTCGTCACGGTAGGCGTTAGTGAAGCGCTCCAGCAAGCGATGCTGGCGCTCATCAATCCGGGCGACGAAGTCATTATCCCAGAGCCCTGTTTTGTGGCGTATCCGGCATGTGTGGTTTTTGCGGGTGGCACACCAGTGATGGTCCCCACATATGCAGCCAACGACTTTGCCGTCGATCCTGCGGCTATCGCAGCCGCAATTACCCCTCGTACCAAAGCCATTCTCATCGGCTACCCCAATAACCCGACTGGTGCAGTGATTGATGTGACTGCCATGCAGGCTATTGTCGATATTGCCCAACAGCATGAGTTGGTGTTACTTTCTGACGAAATCTACGATCGACTGGTATATGGCATGCCCCACGTAAGTGCAGTGAGTGCCCGTGGCGCACGCGATATCACCGTGCTCATGGGTGGTTTTTCCAAGGCGTATGCCATGACCGGCTGGCGTCTGGGTTGGCTAGCAGCTCCCGCAGATATCTGTGGTGCGGTACGCAAAGTCCACCAGTACGGTATCATGTCGGCGCCTACCGCTGCCCAATATGCGGGATTAGCTGCATTGCGCCACGGTGAAGCTGATGTGCAGACCATGGTGCATGAATACGACAAACGGCGGCAGGTACTCGTCGCAGGGTTACGCCGCATCGGGTTACCCACACATGAACCCAAAGGGGCGTTCTATGTGTTTCCACAGGTGGGTCATCTTGGCTTGAGTAGTAGCGAGTTTTGTGAGCGTCTCTTACAAGAAGCCCATGTGGCCATCATTCCCGGGGATGTCTTTGGTCCAAGTGGTGCTGGCTATGCGCGGCTATGCTATGCCGCTTCCATGAACCACATCGAAACGGCACTCGAGCGAATCGAGCAGTTTGTTCAGCGTATTACGTAGACGAGGTTTGCATGCGTTTGTCTGTCATCATGCCGTGTTACAACGAGGCCGAGAGTCTGTCAGCCATTCTTGCCAAGGTGCGTGCCGTGCCGATTGACAAGGAAATCATCGTCGTCGACGACTGCTCGCGCGACGCGACTCCTGACGTCTTGCACAACGAGCAACAGCAACATCCCGATTTGCGCGTTATTCGCCATGAGGTTAATCGTGGCAAAGGTGCAGCAGTACGCACCGGCATCGCTGCAGCCCAAGGGGATGTTATTATCATCCAGGATGCTGACCTCGAGTACGACCCCAATGACTACCACGAAGTAGTAACCCCCATTTTTGATGGGCGGGTGGGGGTTGTCTTTGGCTCGCGCTTTATGGGGCGGCATACGGGGATGTATTTTTGGAATGCGCTCGGCAACAAGTTTCTTACCTTTTTGACTAATTTTCTGTTTAATTGCTGGATTTCAGACATGGAAACATGCTACAAAGCGTTTCGTGCTGATATCATCAAAAATATCCCACTGGAGAGCAACGATTTCCGTATCGAGCCTGAAATCACTGCCAAAATCCTGTTGCGCAAACACCGCATCTTTGAAGTGCCGGTCAGTTATATGGGGCGCACCTACGAGGAAGGCAAAAAAATGAAGCCCTCGCAAGGGTTTTGGGCGATTTGGGCGTTGTTTAAATATCGCTTTTTTGCCTAAATACAGGAGATACCTGCAATGATGCAAGATTACTTTACGAGTTTGGCGCGCCTGTTGACAACTGTCGATATCGCACTGAGCGAGCGTATTCTCGATGTGCTCTTTCAGACCTATCAACGTGATGGGAGTGTCATCGTCTGTGGCAACGGCGGCTCTGCGGCTACCGCATCGCACTTTGTGTGTGATCTGGGGAAGTGGACAGTAGTCGACGGTAAGCGCCGTTTCCGTGCGGTCGCACTCACCGATAACATGCCACTCGTCACTGCGTGGGGCAATGATACGGCCTATGAGCGCATCTTTGTCGAGCAGATTCCCATGGTATATCGCCCCGGTGATACACTCGTTGCTATTTCGGGGAGTGGCAACTCACCCAATGTATTGCGTGTCAGCGAATGGGTACAGGCCAACGGTGGGCAAGTCATCGGCATGAGTGGATTTGGTGGTGGCAAGCTGGCAGCACTAGCTGATGTGCCGTTTGTGGCGCAGAGCTCGTTTATGCCAGAAGTCGAAGACGTGCACATTGCATTGTGTCACGCATTGGCTGTCAACATCGCCCATCGGATCCGTGCATCATGAGTTACGTACTCGGTCTCGACTTTGGTGGCACCAAACTCGCCGCTGGCATCGTTGATACCAGCACCGGCCAGGTCATCGTGTCGGGGCGCAGTGCGACCCCTGCCGGTGGTGCCACGCATGGCTTTGCGGCGATGTTGGCACTGGCCGATGGATTGCGGGCTCACATTGCGCAGCCCATCACTGCGGTTGGTGTCTCGTTTGGTGGTCCCGTAGAGGCTGACGGCCGTACCGTGCGGCTGTCGATGCACATCCCCGGTTGGGAGGGATTTGCGTTGGCAGCACGCTGTGAAGCGCACTTCGGTGTGCCGTGTGTCATCGCCAATGATGCGGATGCCGCAGGTCTCGCTGAATATCGTTTTGGTGCCGGCCAGGGATGCACGCATATGCTCTACCTGACGGTGAGTACGGGGATTGGTGGTGGGGTTATCATCAATGGCCAGCTCCATCGTGGTGAGCACGCTTGGGCTGGCGAAGTCGGGCACATGATTCTCAAGCCCGATGGTCCAGCTTGTGCATGTGGCGGTAACGGCTGTCTCGAGTCATTGTCGTCAGGCCTGTCAATTGCCCGTGATGCACGTGCCAACATCCCACCGTCGCTTCGTGACCGCGATCCAGCTACGATTACGGCGCGTGATGTGGCCATGGCGGCGGCTCATGGTGATGTGGTGGCACAGCAGTTGTGGGATACTGCGGTGGCATGGCTTGGGGTAGGGATATCGTCGGCGAGCAATCTACTCAACCCGGGTATCATTGTCGTTGGTGGTGGACTCACCGGTGCCGGTGAGCAACTTTTTGCGCCGTTGCGCACGATTATGGCGCATCGCGCGCTTTCCAAACAAGTGGTACTCAAACCGGCTGCACTCGGTGATGCGGTGGGCATTATGGGTGGAGCTGCCTTGTGCATGTAGGTGATTGTACTATCAGGGAGGGCGGCGCACAACGCCGCCCTCCCTTTGTGTTTATTGTTGATCGTCGTTGTATCGGTTGAACTTGCGCTCGAGCATTGCAATGTTTTCACGGAGCATGGTTACCTCAGTGCCATCAATACCACGGCGCAAGAGCTCGGCGAGTTGCTCGCGGAGGTAGTATAAATCTTTGATGGACGAACGCCTGCTCATGGAATTCAACGATTCGCTCCGCTTGGCCCGCCAATCATCAATGCGATTGTGCATTTCGGCGGCGAGTTCGGTGTAGATTGGGTAGCGAGCAAAGATATCACTTCGGGCTTGCATACGCAACACGTAGGCTTGTGCTTCGGCGTAGTTGCGTTCACGGTTCAGCCGCTGTGCTTCACTCCGCACATAGGCGATATCAACGAGCACCGCTTCGTACTCGATTTCGCCATTGATGGGAGCCTGTGCGGCCAACTCGGGTGTTGCCACTTGCAACTGTGCACTACTGGTAGCCTGGGCGGAGGTGTCGTCGTTGATGATTCCGCTCAAGGTGGCAGTAAGTGTGATTTGGCTCGACTCTGCAATGTGGAGTGGGGTGAGACGCACATAGATGGCGCGTTGCTCGCGTGCGATCATGCTCCCAATTGCTACGACAACGGCGCCCTCTTCCTGCTTGTGTGGCAACTGGCCAATCACTTCGGCACTAAACCCGTTGGGGATGGTGATGCGTAGGCTGACATCACGATAGGTCACCGTGAACAGTTCGCTAAGTTCGTTGCTGAAATAGCGCTCAATGTCTGCGGAGTGCTCAATAAACTGATGTGTACCAAGTCCAGCCTCTGCGATGCGCCGTAATTCACGCTCTGCATACCCTTGCCCCAGCCCATACGTGCTGACGCTGATGCCACGATTGTGGTAATCACGAGCCATGGTTTCGAGGCTTTCGATGTCAGTGATGCCAGCATTCGCCAATCCATCAGTGAGCAGCATGATGTGGCTGATTATGCTCGGGTGTTGTGTGTGTTGGGCAAGCAAATGTGTGGCTGCACTCTGCCAACCCGCGGATAGATTAGTGCTGCCCCCGGAGCGCACAGCATCGAGCCCATGGAGCATCAAGACACGGCGCGCCGCAGTCACGCGTTGTGCATCGGCGATGGTTGAGGTTGAATCATCAAAGGTGACAATACTGCAGTAATCAATTTCATTGAGGCGTTGCACGATGCGCCGACATGCGTCGACTGCATCACTGAGCTTTTTGCCTGCCATTGAGCCACTGCGGTCAATGACCAAGCCAATGTTGAGTGGCAAGCGTGGCTGGAGTTGCTGGCTATTCTCTGGTGCAGTGATCTGCACGCGCATAATCACGTCGTTGCTGTGCTGGGCATGCGTATGGCGTGGGGGAATAATGCTCCGGTTGAGATCTACAAGTACGTTGGACATGATTTTACTCCTTCTTCTGAACAGAATTTTTAACGGTCTTACTTGGTCAGTGCTATCAAATGAATTTGATAAATAACACATGAACGTAATTATAACAGTAATTACTGTGATTGTCAAATCAAAAAAATGCACTATAATCACATTTGAAAAATAGCGATTGATATGATATTATAAAAAGTAACGTAACACGTATTCAAAATGACTGATTTCACGTATAATAGAAAGGATAATCGTATTTTTACTGTAAACAAAAATATTATACAAGCACCAATACCATACTGCCACAAGGAGGTGTATCATGACCTATGATGCGATGCGTGTATTAATGCGGGTTGCGCTGATCAAGCGTGCGTTGTTTGACATCTATGTCGAGACGTGTGATGCGCAGCACGCCACGCGCAAGAATCTGCTGAGCAACATTCATTTTAGTGAGATTATGACGGATACCGCACATGCCTACGATGTGGTGGCGCGTCTCTATGCCAAACTCGATGACTGGCGCGAAGTGCATATGACGCAGATGCACATGCCCTCATCCGATGCCACGCTCGACATGGCAACAATCGCCGCCTTTGTGAGCCGTATTTCGACCCAAGTCGACATAGAAGCACTGGCGCACGGGGGCTTCCCTGGTACGGGGAACGTGGGTGACTGTCAGTGGGCATGCACCCCCCAGGCAGGCCGTCTAGACGAGCGTACGTGGGAGCTTGATGCCGCAGTAGCGTCAGATGGCAACGAATCCGATGCGGATGAACGCGTTGAACCACCATCTCAGGACGATTATTTGGATGTTGATTTGGACGCTGATGATGACAGCGATGACTATGATTACCCGTACTATAATTCAGCTGCAGGTATGAGTGATGCCGATGCGTTTGATGTATTTATGGGCTGGAATATCTCGTCACATCACCAGCACGGCACGCACGAACGCAATGATTTTGCGTGTGGAGACCTGTCACCTGCGTTGCGTGATGCTTGCCACCACGAGCTGACCAACCAAGAATACCAGCTCTTGTTTGGATTGCAACCACCGCCACCGCCAGGGTACAAAATTGATATTTTTGGTAACCCTATTATCGAGCCGCAGACGAGTGACGATGACTCACCCGACTACAACGTGCCCGGTGCACCACTACCATGACACAGCAACGCCCCCCGTGAAATTTCACGGAGGGCGTGCGGACGTTGCGTTCTATGGGCGCCGGCGCAACATGGCGTTTAAGCGGCGCAAATCACCACCATCAATATGGCGATCATCACGGAAGTGGAGCTCGATGCCATCATCGATTACGACGCGGTGCCAACGGCGCGTATCGGTGCTGGTAGCCGGAACCTCGCTGACTTCTGTGTCAGCATATGCATGTGAGCCCTGAATAACAGGTGGCACATAGTGTTGCGCCACTGCATACGCGACCCCAGACTCTTCCACTGCGGCCACAGGATGCGGGACACTGCCAATCAGCTCATTGAGCTCGTCATCACCAAGCCCGGCAAGTCGCGCGCGAATGACACGCAATGGCATGTAGCTGGCCTTGAGATGGGCAGCCGCCTGCAACTGCAGGAGATGACGTTCGGTGTAGCGCGGCATGCGCACCTTGTCAACAGGTGCATCAATGAGTCCTTCGTCGGTGTAATAACGGATGGTGCGTTGGGTAACTCCAGCACGCTCTGCTAACTGGCGAATAGTCATGAGTTGACGGTTCATGGAATACTACTTTTGTGTATATGGAAGTCTGGTACATATGTACCCGTTTTCGTATCGTACTACTTTTGTATCGTTTCGTCAAATAATCAAATAATTTATGGATGATAGTAAACATGTATCACGGTCATTTTGTATTTATTTAGTACACATGCTACAAACTGTATAGATATGTAGAATGCGTGATCACAGCGGTCCACAACGACTTCAGTCAACACCGTATACGCATAAATGACCAGGTCGGTGCATGATTGCATGAGCGTCGGTCAGTCATATGTCCCCGTGCACCACTGCTGCTTATGCGTGAACCGTTTGGGGTGTCAAATACGTGAGGTGCGAATCCGGCATTTGCCGTTGCAATGCATCCCATGCTATCGGTGTGACAACAAGCATCAGGCGATCGTGGGCTTCGAGTCTCGTATAATCACTCATCCAAAACTCGTCGAGCATGTGTATATCCGTGGGTTGCTGCAGAATGTCAACATCTTTATTCTTTTATTATCGATGAAAAACAATATGCGTGCAACGCACAAACCACGGAGATGTGCCTCGCGCACATCTCCGTGGTTGCATATAGGGTCTAGATACGGCGCACTACAGGGCGAGCATCTTGGAAATCCACGATTTCGACGCTATCAGCCACACTCACCACATCGGCAGCAGTGGCCGCCCATTCCACACCATTCACGCGAATCCGTACCGTGTTGTTCTCACCTACGGCGATACACTTACCATGCTGTCCAATCAACATGGTCTGCATATTGTTGAGTTGATTCTGGTCACTATTGAAGCGTGCATAAAGACGGTTGCCTACGAGCGCACTTGCGATGGTGAGAACCGCAAATACTAACAGTAGCCATACGTCTAATGCAGGAAACACGAGTGCCATAGCTGCGGTTGCAAGTGCTGCAATACCGATCCATAGCGCATACACCCCTGGAATAAACAGCTCAGTGATGAGCAGGATGATGCCGATTGCTCCCCAAAAGTAACTCTGCTGCCACATCACTTCTTGTCCGTTTGCTTGAGTGTTTCAGTAATCGCAGTCATCATTCCAGCCAAGTTGCTGAGCTCTGTCGGTACGATAATCATTCGCGCGGCTGGCGAATCACCCAGCTTTTGTAGGGCATCAACATACCGCTGTGCTACAAAGTACTGTAAGGCGGCTTCTGCATTCCCTACCGAAGTCACCAGTGATTTAGTTGCCTCGGCTTCAGCTTGTGCCAACCGTTCGCGGGCTTCGGCTTGGCGGCGTGCTGCTTCGAGGTCACCTTCGGCCTCGAGGATTTTGGCTTGCTTTTGTCCCTCTGCCTCGAGGATTTGCGATTGACGAATACCTTCTGCAGACAAGATTTTGGCGCGCTTTTCGCGGTCAGCGGTCAGCTGCATGGCCATGGCACGGGTGATGTCTTCGGGTGGGAGTACATCTTTGACGTCAACACGGGTGACCTTGGTGCCCCACGACTGGGTGGCATGATCAACCGCAGAGAGCAAATGTGTGTTGATTTGGTCACGTTTTGACAACACTTCGTCAAGCTCCATGCTCCCGAGTGCGGTACGCAAGTTGGTCAAGGCGAGATTGATAATTGAGGCCTGTAAGTTAAAGACTTGGTAGGCCGCCAAACTGGTGTCGTAGACTTGATAAAAGAGCACGCCGTCTACGCGTACCGTGGCGTTATCGCGGGTGATGACGATCTGTGAGGGGATGTCGAGCACTTGCTCTTGCACGTTGACACGCCGACCAATCCGGTCAACAAAGGGAATGATGATACTCATGCCAGGCTTGAGCACCACACGAAAGCGCCCAAGGCGCTCAACCGTCCATTCATACCCTTGGGGGACAATTTTGATTCCCATTATTACAAATGCAATTGCCAACATGACCAACAACGTCAAACAAAACAAAATTTCCATGATTACCCTCTCTAAATCTAGCCCGACACATGCAATAGTAGACGCCTTCTAGTGTACTATAGTTGCACCAAATTGCCTACATCCTACATTACATTACCATTGTGCCGTCGTACGGTTACATACCCATAAATGTAACAGTTGTGCCGCATGGAACGGTTGTGGTGTGCTAGGGCGATTGGCCATGGGGATAATACGTCCTGTCGATGCACTCCCGTTTAAGGCATTTCTGAGGAAACCACGGAGTTGCTCCCAAGCTTTTTGCTGATTGCCACCTTTGGCAATGTCGTCCATGCTTTTGACAAATGCATGCCCCTCACCTGCATAGATGGTGATTTCATTGGGGATACCTGCCGCATTGAGACCATCTTCGAACGCATTGACTTCGCTGATGGGGATCATGGTATCGTCGGCGCCAAAAATCCCGAGAACGGGCCCCTTTACCTGGGCAAGCAATGCAGGATCATTGATGGTTGAGCCATAAAAGACGGCTGTCGCTATAATACTCGGCGTGTGTACACTATAGCGAATCGCGGTGCCACCCCCAAAACAAAATCCCATAATCGCCACTTTTTGGTCATCTGCATCGGGCTGGTTTTGAATCCACAACATCACTGCATCGAGGTCTGCATCGATTTGGGTGGTGGGTGTGGTACTGACTTGCCAAATGGCGGTGGGAAACCAATCGGTGGTGTTATTGCGAAACAGATTGGGTGCAACCACAATGTAGCCATCTTGGGCGAGTGCATCCGCTTTGCCCACAATTTCTGATTTGAGCCCCCACCATTCGTGGACCATGATGACAACGGGGAACGGACCTGTGCCATTCGGACGTGCCACATACGCGCGAATCGCCGGATTGCTCCCGTTGGGGATGACTGTGTTGGTGATGCCGTCGAGGCGATTGACGCCGACACTGCGGTCGATGATAACCGATGCAGCAATCACCACGATACTGCCGATGAGAATACCAATAATCCACTTGAGTAGGGTTACAATAATACGCATTGCGAGCTCTCCTTTGTATTGCGACAGTAGTCCATTATGGCTGTATAACCATGGTCAAATCTACTCCGAGTTGGGAATTGGTAGCGAGAAAGATGCGTACGGTCGCAGTCTGTGCGCTAGCCTCGATCACCACTTGCTGCATATCTTGCTGAAGGATGTGTGCCTGCCAACCATCGGTGATTAGCCACGCCACGAGTTCGGGCGCGACCTGTGCGAGCGGCAGGGTTGTTTCGGCGAGTATGGCACCACCGTATGGGCGCCGATTTTGCCAAGAAGTGGGTAATGACAGGGATGCATACACCGTATCACTACAGTGTGATGGTATCACAATTGCACTACGGTCGTCATTCGTGTGGTAGTCCCAGCGAATATCACCGCGAATGACATCGCCACCAGGAAGTAACAGTTTGCCGGTGCCGGTGCCGGTGAGTGTGGTAAGTTGCCCTGCCGTGTTGCGTTGCGCCTGTGCCTGTAGGCGTTGCCAGCTGGCACCCCGCTGCTGGCTTGTCAGTGTATCGCCATCTGGTAGAAAGCCGGTGAGTGGTCCCAAAATATCACGCATGGTGATGATGGGGAGCATACTGCCATCACGCACACATCCATCATCAACGAGCCACGTGTCAGTGGGAGTCGTAATAATGGTCAGTGCGCCCCCATATGGGATGAGCCAATTCGGCGTAATCGTGCCACTACTGCGTAGCGAAAGACGGCGCGTATCACCGTATGTGCGACTCGTGAGCACGAGCTGACCACTGACTGCTTGGTTCGTGCTGGACGTGGCGTTGTTGATGGTCAGCGCAAGGGTATGGGTGATATCACGTGCACTATCATCGACGACGATGGTTTGTCCATCTGATACGGATGTGCATGCCACGCATACCCACAGTGTCAGTATGGCATAGAAAACGCGCACAGGCATGGCTATTTAATCCACTTGGTCATATAGGTCACTCCGTCATAGCCAAATCCGAGCGCCTCATAAAAGGCACACACCTGGGCATTCTCATTGCGTACCAGCAAATTGAGTTTTTCACAGCCTTGGGCACGCAGGCGTGTAATCGTCTCGTTCACGAGGAATGTACCTAGCCCACGCCCTTGATATGCCGGATGGACGGCCAGATGGTTGAGCCAGCCGCGGCGCCCGTCGTCGCTGGCCAGTACCGACGCAATAATTGTATCGTCGGCAGCACACACCACCACGGCGAGATGACCAGAGATGCTGAGATGACGGCGGATGCCGAGTTCGGTGTCCGTAGGACTAATCGCCAACCCTGCGATGTGCCATAACGCGATGAGTGCAGGCAGATCGGCGAGGACGATAGGGCGCAAATACATGCCGTCGTGGAGCGTTTGGCGCTGTCGTTGCGGCGCATACACACCGACGACTTGGAGCCATGGTGGTGTCTGCTGTGGATTGGTACGGAGCTCCATGCCGATACGGCGCATCACGGCTTGTGATGCCACGTTGTCGTATTCGGTCGTCGCAATCACGCGCCGCAAGCCGAGGCTGCTACAGGCGTCTGCCAGCAACAGGTGCGCTGCCGCAGTGGCGTAGCCGAGGCGACGATATGTGGGGAGTACATGCCAAAACATACCTACTTCGGCATGTGTATAACCGTCATTGGCACCAATCCCGACCTGCCCATAGACGTCGACACATGGTACGAGCCCGATGGCGCCAACCACCACGTCGTCACAACGCCGCACGATGGCGCGCTCGCCATAGGGTGGTTGATCGAGGCGCGCCAGCATCTGCTCGTTGGCGATGTTGTAGTCCAACCAGGCCTGTGCTTGTGCTGTTTCCATACCAAAAATAGCTGCGACGACGACCGTGTCGCTCACCACAAAGGGGCGAATAAGAATCTGGTCATCGTGTAAATGGGGCATGCGGCGCATGGCAAACCTCGTGCTAGTGACACATAATGCGGGCGACTTCACCCAGCGCCATCAGCCCAGGGTGATTGATGCCACCAGGATGTTCGGCCATGTCTTGGGCGAAACAGGCAGCCACGATGCGACTGCCATCAGGGCGCGTCAAAATCCCGCAGTCGTTGCGCAAATCGTCATCTGAGCCCGTTTTGCCGGCATACTGCCACCCTGTGGGCAACCCGCGTGGGAAGCCGACGCGATCGAGTTGCTGGGCGAGTGTCTGATTGAGAAAGGTGTTGGTCTCGACTGTGCCAATCATGCCCGTGGCTATCCCGGTCAGCAAGTGCACCACATCGCGGGCAGTGGTGACTCCCAAGCCCCACGGCAGGCACGCTGGTGTATTGGGACTGAATACTTTGCGATTGAGGCGCGTCTGCGTCATACCGAGCGCATGAATTCGTTCATTAATGGCATCGATTCCCAGCAAATCAATAAGCATATTTGTGGCTGTATTGTCAGAAATAATCGTCATAAGTACGCACAAATCACGCACGGTTGGGGTAATTCCCGCATCCAGATAGCGCAAGATGCCCATGCCGGGCACGGTGTCTGTGGTGTGATACGGCACACGCTGTGACCAGCTGAGCTGACCGGCATCGACGAGTAGGGCGGCATGCACGAGGAGGGGGAGTTTGATGATGCTGGCGGTTTTGACCTGGCGCTCGGCGTGGTAGGCAGTGGCAGGGGATCCGTCGAGGGGTTGCCACAAGAGCGAGATGCGTGTTTTGTACTGTCCTTCGAGGGCACGAATGGTTGTCATCCAAAGACCTCCTATATGGACAAAACAGCGGTGTGCGATTTGTCGCACACCGCTGTCGGTCGCTGGCTCCCCTAGTAGGAGCGGGCAAAGATGGCGATTTTGGTGGCCGGTTTGCCCGTATAGATGCAGGTGCCGCTACCACCGGGCTGATCGTTGGGGATACAGCGGATGGTGGCACGGG
>JBKCGB010000203.1:0-7441 GCA_046303375.1 Roseiflexaceae bacterium | reverse complement strand
AAAAACAGCGACGGCGTGTCGCCGCAGGGTGTGCAGGCGGTGGAAATTCTCAACAACGTGTTGCTGCCCGCCATGAAACAAGTCGGCGATTTGTTTGGGGCTGGGCAGTTGATTTTGCCGTTTGTGTTGCAGAGTGCTGAGGTCATGAAAAAGACGGTGGCGCACCTCGAGCGCTACCTCGACCGCCTCGAAGGCACGAGCAAAGGCAAAGTGGTGCTTGCGACCGTCTACGGTGATGTGCACGATATTGGCAAAAACTTGGTCAACACGATTTTGTCCAACAACGGCTATACCGTCTATGACTTGGGCAAACAGGTGCCGGTCAACACCATCATCGAAAAGGCGGTGGAAGTGGGTGCCGACGCTATCGGGTTGTCGGCTTTGCTGGTGAGCACCTCCAAACAGATGCCCATCTGTGTGCAGGAATTGCACAAGCGCAACCTCAACTTCCCGGTACTAGTGGGTGGCGCCGCGATTAACCGCCAATACGGCCAGCGCATTTCGTTTGTCACAGATGATGAGACGTACGATGCGGGGGTATTTTATTGCAAAGATGCCTTCGAAGGGCTCGAGACCATGGATCGCCTGAGCGATGCGGCGGTGCGTGCCGACTTCGTGGCCCAGACACGGGCCGATGCCATCGCCGCCAAAAACGACAAGGCGCGTGGGCGCCAGACATTGACGGATCACGGCCGTGCATCAGATGCAACTGCCGGTGTGCGTTCGGCCGTGCGCACGGATACTCCCGTGCCGACGCCACCCTTCTGGGGGGCACAGGCCACGGCACGCATCCGGCTGGATGATGTGGTGGCGTGTCTCGACCGCAATGCACTCTATCGTTTGCAGTGGGGTGCCAAAAACGCCAAGGGTGAGGAATGGGAAAAACTCAAGACGGAATTCGACATCAAAGTGCGCGACCTGGTGCGTGAAGCCGAGCGTGACGGTTGGCTGGAGCCCAAAGTGGTCTACGGCTACTACCCGTGTCAATCACAGGGGCAGTCATTGATTGTGTACGATCCCACCGACCGGCGCAAAGAGCTGACGCGCCTCGAATTCCCACGCCAACCCGAGCGCGAGCGCCTGTGTCTGGCCGACTACTTCCGCTCGGTGGAATCGGGTGAATACGACGTGGTGGCGTTGCAGGTGGTAACGATGGGCACCAAAGTGGACGATATGACAGAAGCGTTGCAACACCAGGGTGACTATAGCCGTTCATACTTCATCCACGGTTTGGCGGTATCACTGGCTGAAGCGTTGGCCGAATACACCAACAAACTGGTGCGCCAGAGTTTAGGGCTGACCAGTGAGCAGGGGCGGCGCTATTCGTGGGGGTATCCGGCCTGTCCCGACTTGGAAGAGCACGTCAAAGTGTTCGGCGTATTACCAGTCGACAAAATCGGTGTCAGCTTGACCGACGCCTATCAGCTCATCCCCGAGCAGAGCACAGCCGCCATTGTGGTCCACCATCCCGAAGCCAAGTATTTTTCGATTGGGTCGGCACGTGAGCGTGCTGATGACGACGTTGCAGCGTTGCAACAATAACGATGAAGGAAGGTGCACAATGACCGATCATGTCGAGCAATTTTTGGCGCACTTGATGCAAGAGCGTGAGTTGACCACCAATACCACATCTGCGTATCGGACCGATTTGGCGCAGTACTTGAAGTTTTTACAGGGGCGGGGCGTCGCCTCGGCCATTCATGCCAATAGTGACGATATCAAGGCATTCATGCTCTTTTTGCGTGAGCGCAAATACTCCAACGCCACAGTGGCGCGCCGCACCGCAGCAGTCAAGTCGTTTTATGCATTTTTGACATCGATTCGTGCAGTCAGTGCAGATCCAACCATTGCCATTGAATCACCGCGCGTCGAGCGTGAAGTCCCCAAGTCACTAACCCCCGTACAGGTCGACGAGCTGATGGAGTTGCCGTTGCGTTCGCGCTCTCCCGAGCGCATGCGCGACCGTGCCATGCTCGAAGTGCTCTACGCCACGGGTATGCGCGTCAGCGAGCTGGTGGGGCTCAATATCGGTGATGTGGATCTGAGAGCGAAAGTGGTGCGCTGCGTGGGCAAAGCCAAGCGCATTCGCATGATTCCTCTCAGTGAATCGGCGGTAACTGCGGTGGAGGAATACCGGGACATGGCACGTGGTCAGCTGGTCAAAGATGACGAAGCCGTCGACGATTCCTTGTTTGTCAATCATCGTGGTGGGCGGCTGACCCGCCAAGGTTTCTGGTTGATTCTCAAACAGTATGCTGATGAATTGGGTGTGAGTGATTTGACCCCCCACATGTTGCGTCACTCGTTTGCGGCGCACATGATTACGAGCGGTGTCGATTTGCGTCGTGTACAAGCCCTGCTCGGGCATGCATCGTTGTCAACGACGCAGATCTATGCGCAGACCATCAAAGGTGGCAAAACCGCATAGCAGGAGTGGGAGCCGGTGCATGGGATTCATGAACGTGTGAAAGATGTAACGGCGCATCGTTCACACGTTTCCTGTTGGAGTATTGCGGTAATGACCAAATACGACTATGACGTGATTGTAGTAGGGAGTGGACACAACGGATTGACGACGGCCGGCTATCTGGCACGCTCCGGATTGCGCGTACTGGTGCTGGAGCGGCGTGGGATTGTGGGTGGGGCGGTGTGCACCGAGGAAGTCATCCCCGGCTACAAAATAGACGTGGGCTCGTCGGCCCATATCATGGTGCATCTGACCCCGGTGATTCGCGAGCTCGAGCTGGAAAAGCACGGCCTCGAATACATCGACATGAATCCCTACGCCTTTTATCCGTCACCAACGGGGCAGGGATCAATTGCCTTTTATCGTGACAAAGAAAAAACCTACAACTCGATTGCCACGATGTCGGATCACGATGCCGAGGCCTACCGCAAATACCTAGAGTATTGGGGCCCCATCAACGAAGCCGTCTTTGACGTCTTCCTCAATCCCCCCTCGGTGATGGGACTCTTTGGCACCATGGCCAAAGCCCAAGCCAAGGTGCGCCATTTGACCAGTACCATGGAAACGGTGCGCCGCCTGTTTACCTCGTACGGCCAACTCATCAACGAAACCTTTGAATCTGAAGCCATGCGCGCCTCGCTGATGTGGCTGGCGGCGCAATCAGGGCCACCACCCGACGAAATCGGCGCCGGCGACTTTTTTGGCTGGCACGCCATGATGCACACCAGTGGCGCCATGCACCCCAAAGGGGGCAGTGGCATGCTCACCCAAGCCATGGCGCGCTCGTTTACGGCGGCTGGCGGCACAGTGGTGCTGAACGCGCCGGTCAAGCGGATTCTGGTCAAAGGCAATCGCGTCGAAGGTGTCGAAACCATGGATGGCATGCGCTATACCGCCCCCATCGTGGTCTCCAATGCGCACGTACAAACCACCATGCTCAAATTGGTCGGTGACGAGCATTTATCGAGCAGTCTGGTGCACAAAATCCGCAACATTCGCGTCGGCAATGGCTTTGGTATGACGGTGCGCTGTGCGGCTGACGAATTGCCCGACTACAGTGGCGCGCCATCAGGCGGCAAGCCCCATGAGAGCCACCACGGCATGCAGTTACTCTGCCCGACGACAGATTACCTGCGCCGTGCCTACTTTGATTACTCGCTGGGCTTGCCGGCCCGTGACCCGGCGGTGTTGGCGATGACCTTCTCGGCCATTGATCCGGTGGTGGCACCGCCGGGCAAACACACCATCTTTTTGTGGTCGCAATATTTCCCCTATACGATGGCCAACGGCATGACCTGGGAAAACGAGCGTGAGCGCGTGGCCGACAGCATCCTCGAGGTGCTCTACCGCTATGCGCCCAACATGCGCGGCAAAATCATTGACCGCTATATTCAGACGCCGCTCGATCTGGAAAACTTGCACGGTCTGGTCAATGGCAACGTGATGCACGTAGAAATGTCACTGGATCAGATGTTTTTCTACCGACCCATCGCCGAGCTGGCCGACTACCGTTCACCCATCCGCGGGTTGTACCTGACGGGGGCGAGCACGCATCCGGGTGGTGGCGTCTTTGCGGCCAGCGGCTACAACACGGCACGTACGGTGCTGGGTGATTTGCAGCCGGTGCAGCGCTTGTGGCGCGGCATGACGGGGCGCGCCTAGATGTGACTGAATGCGACGCGGGGGTGCACATCGTGCACCCCCGCGTCGTTGTGTATACCCAGGATTTATCCCTTGCAGAAGGGTTCAGGACCTTTGCCGACCCGTGCCGTAAAGAAGGCGGTGATTTTGTCGGTATCAACGGTATCAAGTGGCAACATGTACGTCCATGCGGTCAGTACCAAGGGGGTTTTGAGCCCGTCACGTGGTACCACGATGAGACACGAGTTTTGGCGTTGCAGATCACGTGCAAGTGTGGTCAGGCGTGCCAAATCGTCGGGGTTGAGGTCGGGACGATAATGCACGATGATGCCACCGTGCTCCAGATTATGCACGGAGACCTTGTCTTGTAAGGGCTCGGCTTGGATACCCCACGGTGCCAGCATGGACCCCACGTGATACCCCGATGTGGCCGGATCCGAGTTGTATGGTGCGGGGATGGCATCGTCGATGGTCTGCAGGTGCAACCCTTGGCCGAGGTCGCGATAGCTGACCGTGCCTTCGGGCAAATCATTGCCCGTGATGCGGGTGACAATCAGTGTAATCAACAAGCCGATACCAATGACCACGCCCACAATCATGCCAATGTTTGGCCCCTTGGTGGGGAGTTTCACTTTGCCGGGTAGGGGTGGGGGGACTTTGCCTGTTTGTTCTGGTTTGAGCCGGGCCGGTTGTTTTTTGCGATTGCTCATGGTGAGGTTCTCTTCTAGGCAGTTGTCAATGCGACTGCAATCTGGGCGGCGATTTGGGCATTGTGTTCGAGGAGTGCAATATTGGTGCGCATACTCTCACCATTTGATTCTGCCGCCACCGCACTCAACAAAAAGGGTGTCACTGCCGGCCCAGTAATATTGGCCGCCGCTGCGCGAGCCAAGGCGCGCTGGATGGCCTGTTCAATGGTGGCGGCAGGTAGGGCACTGGCTGGTGGTGGTGGCACCGCCACAATCATGCCGCCACCATGCAGGGCGCGATGGGCGCGCCAGGCACGCGCAACGGTATGGGCGTCGTGGGCGCGTGGCACACGTAGACCACTGTGGGCGCTGTAAAACGCAGGGAATTCATCAGTGCCATAGCCATAGACTGGCACACCCATTGTTTCGAGGTACTCGAGGGTGGCTGGCAGGTCGAGAATCGATTTGGCACCAGCACAGACCACAATCACGGGGGTGTTGGCCAGCTCGGTTAGATCCGCCGAAATGTCGAAACTGGTACGTGCATCACGATGCACGCCACCAATCCCGCCTGTGGCAAAGACTTCAATGCCAGCGGCATGTGCCAACGCCATGGTGGCTGATACGGTGGTCGCACCATAGGCCCCGTCTGCGATGGCGAGTGGGATGTCACGCCGCGCCAGTTTGCGTACGTCACTCGCCTGCGCAAAACGCTCGAGTGTGGCATCGTCGAGCCCGACAGTCGCTGTCCCAGCAACCACCCCAATCGTCGCAGGAGTCGCCCCATGTGCAATCACGTGCTGTTCCATGGCGCGTGCCACGGCCACGTTTTGTGGGTATGGCAGCCCATGTGCAATCACGGTGCTCTCAAGGGCAACTAACGGGTGACGCCGCAGATATGCCTGTGTTACTGCCGGCGAGGTCACAATATGCATGGATGGAATGCTCCAATGGGAATAAGCATTGGTCGTGAGCATCAGCTCAGACACCGCAGGAATCACTGTGAATAATTATAGATGGTTTTTTGTGAGCGACGCAACCTGCATAGCAGCGGTTATTGGTGCTCAAAGACGGTGTGGTAGGCATATTTGTCGGTACGGTAGTAACTAATCGTATACTCGATGAGCTGTTGTTGGCTATAACTCGCCGTATTGACCACGAGCAACGGTGTACCGCTGGTGATATCGAGGAGCTGGGCCTGGGTCTCATCGGCTACCACCGCATTGATGGTATGGGTGATGCGGTCGATATGCACTCCAAATTCACGTTGGAGGACGGTATACAGCGATTGAGTGGCAAAGTCGTATTGCATCAGTTGTATGCCAAGTGCCCCAATAATTGTGGTGTACTGCAAACTAATCGGTGTGTCGTCGCCGTAGCGCAAACGTACGAGTACCAACGCAACCACCCCCGCATACGCCTGCAGAATGAGTGGTGCGTTGGCATCGAGCGTGGTCTGTTGCAGTGAAAGCACATGCGAATGTGGTCGCATCCCCATGGCGGTGATTTGATGGGTGAAACTCCGATTCAACGAAAAATTGACCTGCTGTGTTTGGGGCAACACATACGTGCCTACTCCGGCACGCCGTGAAATCAAGCGGTCGTTGACCAGGTTGGTAAGTGCCGTACGCATGGTGTGGCGCCCCACCCCATACCAGGTGCCCAGCTCGAGCTCTGGTGGCAAAATCGTGTTGGCCGGCAATTTTCCCGACACAATCAACTGGCGCAAGTGCCCTTCGATTTGGTGGTAGAGCGGAATCGGACTCGTGGTGTCGAGTGGCGATGTGCCGAATACCGAGAAATCCACCGTCGGACGATCGTCGTGCATGTATTCCTCGCCATGAACAGTCATTGTGCGGACATTTTAGCGCAAAACCAACGCACAGGTGCACTATGCAACTATGGGAGGGTCAAAATCTGCGGTCCGTCGGCGCTAATCGCAATGGTATGCTCGAACTGTGCCGAAAGTTTGCCATCGGCGGTGCGTACCGTCCACTTGTCTTTTTTGTCGAGGGTGGTTTTGTGGCTGCCCGCATTGATCATCGGCTCAATGGTAAAAATCATTCCTTCTTTGAGTGCGAGGCCACTCCCCGCTTTGCCCACATGATGCACCGTCGGCTCTTGGTGCAAGCGTTGCCCCACTCCATGTCCCGTGTATTCACGCACCACACTATACCCGTGCGATTCGGCGTAGTGCTGGATGGCGGCCCCAATATCACCGAGGGTATTACCCACGGTGGCCGCCGCAATGCCCCGTCGCAAACATTCGGCAGTCACATCTAAGAGCTGTTGGGCAGCAGCACTGATTGTCCCCACTGGGACAGTGTGATGCAGGCATCGCCGTACCACCCATCCAAAATGACACCGATGTCGAGCCCGACGATGTCGCCCTCGCGTAGGATGGTGGTCGTGCTAGGAATACCGTGGCAGATGACGCTGTTGGGCGCCACACAGATGGTCGCAGGGAAGCCCAAATAGCCTTTGTAGGCGGGTGTGGCGCCATTGGCGCGGATATACCGCTCGGCAGCCTCGTCGAGTGTGTGTGTCGAGACACCGGGTACCACTAGCGGCATAATATGTGCGAACGTTTTGGCCACCAACTGCCCCGCTTTACGCATGGCGGCGATATCAGCGGCAGTATGCA
>JBKCGB010000202.1:0-14814 GCA_046303375.1 Roseiflexaceae bacterium | reverse complement strand
GATTGACATATGGATGAATTGCAACAATATCGATGTCGTTCCACAATCCGGCTTGGGCGGCGTGTATGAGAAAAGTTGCATCGTAGGGATTGGTGCCGGCGGCCACGATACGGACCTCGGGCGCCACCCGCGCAATGGCTGCCACAGTACGCCGTACCAAGGTGGCGTAGGCATGGGGGTCGGGGTGTGGCCGCCAAAAAAAAGCATTATCCGGCTCATTACCGATTTGCCAGTAGTGGATGATGCCGCGGTAGCGCGCCACTGTTTTGGCGGCCCATGACGCAAATAAATCGGGATCAGGCGCATAAAAGCTAATCCCGTACGGGTTATCGCTCATCTCTGCAGTGGCCCAACCCGGTGCATGCCCGAGCACACCGAGAATGTTGATGTGCTGTGCGTGGAGTTGCATAAATGTGCGGTCGTAGTAGTCCCAGTATGCGGCCTGTGGTGTGCGTTGGATGCGGTACCAGTGCACATCTTCACGTACCCAACGTACGCCGCCTTCGGCCAGGAGGTGCACTCCAGTGTCAATGCTTGTCGGCTCACGTAGGCGTGTGGCGAGGTGCGTGTTGATGCCAAAGCCGTGCATGGTGGTCGATGGTGTGGATGTGGATGTGGGCGCATGCCGTTGCACGGGAGCAATGTGCCCCATCCAAGCAATGCAGTAGCAGATGCATACGCAGAGGTGCCAAATACGACTATGGAACTGCAATGGTGAGGGTGGTGGCTTGGCTACGTGCATGGATGATTCCTGCTGCATCAGCGGCGACTGCGGCAGGGATGGATACCTGACCCGCGTTGGTCAGCCGAATGCGATACTGACAGCGCCAGATTCCTGCACGGGTGGCATTGCCGTAGAGCATTATCCGGTTATTGGCATCGACAATCACGGTAAAGCCTGGTGGTGGCGTAATAAATTCAATCTGACCGAGTTGTATGAGCGGGTCGGTGATAGTCAGGTATTGCATGCCAGCAAATGTGATAATGTCGAGTGTTCCATTGACATAATCGTTAACAGAAACTATGCTCTCCTGCGTGAGTGGTGTGCCATCGAGCAAACTGTATGTGCGGTAGAGCACCATATCATTGCGCACGGGGGATGCATCACCTACTTGACTAATCCCAACAAGCACCGGCGTATCACTCGTCAAAATGGTATCGGCAGTCACGGTGAGGGCTGGCCAAATGGCCTGATTTTGCACCATGGAGTCAGCGTGTAGCTGCACGCTACTCTGCTGATTGCCATCTAGGCTGGCAAAGACGCTATCGCGCATCGCCCACAGTCGTGCGTTGCTGATTGCATCACCCCAGCCAGCCACTCCACGGCTACTTGCCAAATAGTTGATGAGGGCCCGCTGTATGTCACGATTCACCGACACATTGATGAATGCGTTGAGCAACAGCGCATTGACGCTGTTGCGTGAATGGAGGAGCGCTGTGGCTGGATCTTCATCCCAATAACTCCCACGTGGGGTGGTATGGCGTCGTTCGAGGAGCACCGCCATGATTGCAGGGATGCGAAATGCCTGTTCCGCGGGGAGGATGTCGAGATATGCAGCGAGTCCTTCGGTTCCTAGTGCATCCAGATTATCACCAATTTGCAGGTATTCGGGGGGGAGCGGTGAGCCACTTTGTACTAGTGCCCGCATACTAAGGACGCGGGTGGTTGCAGGAAGCGCCGGATTGCGCAGTTGTGCCATCAAAAAGGGCAGCACAGCTTGGTAGTGGGTGCGTGACACATTGGCACTTGCCAGTGCACTGACCACATCTGCGGTGATGAGCACATCAGGCACTGCGCCATCACCCCACCCCCAGCCTGCTTGACCATGACGCATCTCATCGAGAAGTGTGAGGAGCCGCGTGCGCTCGTCGGCATGCTCACTCAGCCAAATCAAGTGTGCAAGCTGACTCGGGTTTTGTGCATCAACCCTATCTGCGCGCAAGGCATGCATTAAATCACGGTGCATCCGCAGCATATCGATGGTTAGGGCGGGTGTCGTACGATTGATTTGGGTACGACCAGCGAGAAAAAAGCCGTCATCGCGGGTGGCATAGGTGTCAACATCTACCACAGGTTGCCACTGTGCTTGACCCCCACGTTGTGATTGTACAGAGAACTGCGGGTTTGGATGGGTGATGCGGATGCGCCACTGTAACATGGCTGTGCCCGTATTATCACTTGTGACCACTTGCGTATCTGGTTGTGCGAGGATGAGTGCATTGGTGATGGTGGCAGTTACCACCGATTGGCTCTGTGCAAGTTGGTCGTTGAGTGCCAGTGTGACCACCACTTCATCACCAATTCGTGTATGGGTGGGGGCATCAAGGCGCAATGACTGAGCCCGTCGAATGGTGAAATCATGCTGATGGACCATGCTGCACCAAGGGCGACTCACGAGTGCATCTAGCCGTACCATGCGCGTGGTGCCGTTATCGGGAATCTGCAACACCACACTCCCATCACGTTGGCTCATCACGCTTTGTTGCCATGCCACCGTATTGCCGTTATTGCGGTCAAGCAAGCGGATGGCAAGCATACTTTCTGGTGCCGTCGTAATCGTAATTGGAATCGTGCCAGTGCGTACCACATCGGTAGCCACCGTAAATGATATACAATCTGCGTCTTGGATGATTTCATCGAGTTGTCGTTGAGATGGCAGGGCGATTTGTACGAATGCACTGGTCATTGGGATGGTCGTGGTAATCACGCCACGACTCGGTTGCACCCAGCGCATTGTAGTTCCAGTTGCATCATGCTGCGCCATCAGCATCGGTGATGGGCTTTGTTCGCCTACCCATAGCTGTAGCGGTTCACGTCTATTCTGTGGCTGTGTGGCAACCAATAGTGTGTCACTGCTCCCGCCTACACGGAGTGGTATTCGCCCTGCCACACTCTCATCACTGACTTCGACTTCCCACATGCCACGTGGGATGGCGAGCTGGATGCGGGCGCGCCCAGTGGCATCGGTTTGTATGCGCTGCCGCGTCGCCACGTACCCAGCTTGATTGCGTACCACGACCTGCAGGCGTTGTTGCAGATTGCGCTGATCAGGGTCAACGATCTGGATGTCGAGTCTACTAAAGTCGCCAGCTGGCACCCACGTTTGTGGACTTGAAAGCACAATTTCTCGTGAGCGTAGCGCATCAACCACCACGGTGCGACTTTCTCCTTGATGAGTCGCCACGAGCAGCACGGGATCGTGGGGTGTCACTGCAATGCGAAACGACCCATCGGCCGCGGTAGTCGTAGTGCCAATGTGGCGGCCTTGCACCCAGTAGATGGTCGCATCAGCCACCACATTTGCTGCTGCGTCACTCAGGCGACCGGTGAGCCCCGTGCTATCACGATTCGACTGTAAGCGCAGACGTTCGCCGAGCGGGGCATGGACGATGAGGGGGATTTCGGCACGAATCGTGGCGGTGCGGATGCAGATGTGATATGGGCCATATGCCAACTGTTGCGGGAGATTGAGTATGCCGTGTGTTAGGGTTTGTCCAGGTTGGAATACTACGTTTTGCTGGGCCAGCAAGACGCCATCAGTCCTACACAACGCCACTGGTACCACTTGGGTAAACTGATACCCACTCGTACGTGCCAATGCCAGTGCAAGCGCTGTACCCGGGATTGCATTCATCTGCTCACTGATGAGTGTGACCTGTTGCATGGGCGCTGTTACAGCTGGTAGCGTGATGCGAAGTGCATCATGCGGGGTGGTGCGGTCACGCACAATAAAGGTGCCACCACGTTGATATTGGCGGCTCCGCCAGATTCCCGTGTCGTCGAGTTGTCCTTGTTCGACGAGCTCACCACTCAGCAGTACGTCCACAGTCGTTGGCACACCATCCCCGGTGGTACTCCCGACTGCAATATACCCGTGCACGTGCGTGATTTGCAACGACGCAGCAGCCAGGCGCATGATGCGTACATCGCGGGTCTGTTGGGTGTCACTGACCACGGCCAGTACGAGTCGGCTCGTGGCACGTGCCCTAACATCATTCGGAATCACAAATGAATGTTCATTTTGGGGATTCGCAACAGATAGTTCATAAATCAGCGGTAAATCGTAGCGTACTGGCACGATTTGGTGCAACGTATTGGCATCCATACCCAAGACGTGCACAAGGGTCGAAGGGGCGAGGTCGTAGAGTTGCACGACCATGTTTTCTATGTTCTGACTCGTAATGATGAGCGGAGTCGTGCCACTCGCATCGAGGATGTCTGCGGCACTTTGTGGCCAGGCAATGTACCGCGTCCGGTTATCGAGAATGAGCTGACTCGTCAAGACACGTCCCAACGTGATACCCGTGCTACTTTGTAGAAGTGCATCAATCCGCACTTCTGGGATGACGCCTGGAACCCAGTCTGCCTGAATACGAATATCGCGTCCACTACTGGTGATTGTGGCTGGCGTGATCGGCGGCGGTATCAGGGTGATTGCATCAGTCAGTGTTTGTGTTGCGAGTTCTGTATTAAAAATAAAGCGCACATCTTGATTCTGATAGACGACTTGCCCCTCGCCCGGGCTCCGTGCCACCAGTTGCAGCGGTGGGGCAGTGGTAAACGTACGCTGCTGGTAGGCAATTTGGCTGGTACCACCACCAATAGCAAACTGGTAGGTAGTTGCAATTTGCCATGCTGGCTGTGGTGCGATCGTGATTTGTGTGGTGTCGTTGTCGCCCCGTGTTATATCAATACGGGTGGGTGTTGCTGGCCACACCGTAATTGATGCACGCAGGGCTTGTTCATCAAATACCCCTGTTGCACTCAGTACAATTGGTGCAGTCAGTGCCACATCTTGGGCTCCGCCTCGTGGAGATACCAGGGTCAACTGTGGTGCCAGGGTGCGAAAGCGCCACGTGTATGGCTGACGCAACGTGCGTCCAACCATATCTTGGACGTGGTTGGGGATGGTCACGGTATATGTGGTGTCGTACGTCAAGGCACTCGGTATGAACAGTGCCGTGTATTGATCTATCCACGTAATCCGGCCATCGAGTGCAGGGGTAATGCGAAAAATGGTATTTGCACTCGGGCGGTGCACTGCTGACTGTGGCACCATTGCCGTTGCAAAACGTGCCACCACCAGCGAATTTCGTGCTACTGCATCGCTGCCATCAGCGGGGACCACATGCTCGATTTGCACACCAGGCTCAGTCCGGAAGCGCCACTGCCACCATGGATTGGTATCGGTGGCGGTGCGACGGAGTGTAATCGTGTACTGGGTATCGGTATGCCATGGAGTAGTGGGGATGATTTGTACAGTCGTGTGTGTCGTGTTCCACACCAGCGCATACGGCACTGCCGGCGACAGTGTCAGTTGTGTGGCGAGTTGCTGTGTCGCCATCGTGCGCCCAAATGAAATGGTGATAGCCGTTGATACCGCCACATTGTCTGACGGTGTCAGTACCGAAATCGCGAGGTCATCTGATTCGGTACCAGGGTATTGTGTCGCCAAATACCACACAGTGACGGTGATTGGCACACACACAATACCGACGAGCAACACTATCCACACTCGACAGAAGCGCTGTAAAATGTGCGTAAGCACAAATTGTATGCGTGTGGGCGTATCATTCATAGATGCTGTGGTCGATTATAGCATGGAGCCATTGAAATGACGATGACTCTCACTCCTGAACTGCTCCTGCGGGCATACTGCACCGGGCATTTCCCGATGGCGAGTGATGGAGAAATACGTTGGTATAACCCTAATCCACGTGGCATTATTCCCATCGACGACCAGTTCCATGTACCAGCACGCTTGGGACGTACCTACCGCTCTGGGCGCTACACGATTACGACCGATCGTGCATTTGTGTCGGTGATGCGTGCGTGTGCCATGCCGCGCCCCAATCAACCCATGGACACTTGGATTTCTGAGGAATTTGTTAGCGCCTATGCGCAACTGCACCAGATGGGGTATGCACACAGCGTTGAAACATGGCAGGACGGCCAACTCGTGGGTGGGCTCTACGGTGTGGCAGTCGGCGGGCTCTTTGCTGGTGAAAGCATGTTTAGTGTGGCCCGTGATGCCAGTAAAGTGGCACTCATCGCACTCGTTGCACGATTACGCCGCGGCGGTTTTGTCATCCTTGATACGCAGTGGGTCACAGAGCATCTCGCACAGTTTGGTGCGTTTTGGATGCCGCGCCCCACCTACCAGACCATCTTGGCACGCGCCATTCAGCACCCCGCCCGCTGGGACACTTAGTCGGGGCGCACACCGACTTCGACACGTATCATGCGTTGGGTGCCTTGGCGTTGTATGGTCAGCTCGAGTAGTGTGCCCACCGGTACGGCAGCCAACGTCCGTTCGAGATCGCTGATATCGCGGATGTCGTTGGTGTTCATCCCAATGATGACATCCCCCGGCTCAATGCCACCACGCCCCGCAGGCCCATCACTGACCACATCACTCACATACACCCCATTCGGATCCTGTGGATTGTTGTCTTGCATGCGAATACCCAGCCATGCATGCTGGTAGTATCCTTGGGTAATCAGCACCGGCACGATGCGTTTGAGTTGGTGCGCAGGGATCGCATAGCCGATTCCTTCAAAGTTGCCACTCGCACTCTGGATGGCCGTAGTGATGCCCAGTACGGCGCCACTGCTGTCGATGAGTACCCCGCCCGAGCTGCCCCGGTTAATGGCCGCATCAACCTGAATAATATCTGGGATACGATACTGACCACCCCCCTCGAGTGTGCGCCCCACCGCACTCACCACCCCCAGGCTCATCGAATCACGGAGCCCGAGCGGGTTGCCGATGGCCATCACCCACATACCCGTGGTGGGGGGGCGTTGACTGAGTGTGAGTGGTGCAATGGCTACGGGCTCTGCGAGTGCCAACACCGCAATGTCGCTTGCACTATCGCGACCAATCACGGTGGCCATATACGCCTTGCCTTTGCCAAAGCGCACCATGTATTCGCTTTGGTCGCTGACCACATGGGCATTCGTGACAATGTGCCCTTGGTCGTCGTACAAAAAGCCGCTCCCCTGCGATAGCAGCATGGGGCGCATGGGCATGGTGCCATCCACACTCGGATGCGAGAATTCAACGTCAATACTGGCCACTGCGGGGACTGTTTGGGCAAAGAGTTGCATGGTCTGTGCCTCGACAGCTGCGAGTGGTGCTGACGCCGTCGCATCGAGCACTGCGACGGCTGCCCGGGTGGGGAAGGGTGTTTGTGGCATGCGCGCTGGTATGGCGGTGGCAGTGCGTGGTACCTCTGTGGCAGCGTTGTCGTTGAAGCGATATTCGTATGTAAATGATGGTGGGAACTGCTGGCATGCAGTGAGCATGCCGAGGAGTATAATCATCCACCAGCGTGAAATGATCGTTACCATAGATGTGCTAATGCTTCTGAGATATGTGGATACTTGAACTGAAACCCAGCCTCTGCGAGGCGCGACGACGTCACAAATTGCCCACCAATCAACAGCGCATCAGCCATTTCGCCAAAGAGTAGGCGCAAGGCAAACTGCGGTACGGGAATCCAGTTGGGACGACCGAGGCGGGTGGCGATGGCGCGACTCAACGTCGCATTACTGACTGGTTGCGGTGCACACGCGTTATACACACCGTGTGCGGTCGGCGTGTCGATGAGCCAAAGCAGCAGTTGCACCATGTCATCGCGGTGAATCCACGATACTCCCTGAGTGCCAGGCAGCACCGGTCCACCCACAAACAAACGAAATGGGAGTGCCATCAGCGGCAACGCCCCTTGAGTGTCGTCGAGTACCACACCAGTACGCACCACGGCGACACGTGATACCAGCGACGTAGGTACTGTGATAGCTGCTTCCCAGTCCACACACAAGCGCGCCAAAAAATCACGCCCGGCGGGACTCTGCTCATCGCACGCTGTCGCGCCTTGGCCATAGTATCCAGCCCCCGACGACGAAATAATCGTGGTAGGTGGGTGTGGCATACTCGCCACGGCAGTCATCAACTGTTGAGTGGCACGTACGCGACTGTTCGTCAGTTGTTGTTTGTAGCGTGCAGTCCAGCGTTTGCCTGCAATCGAGGCACCTACCAGATTGACAATGGTGTCACAACCAGTCAAGGCGCGGCGCATCGCATCGGTGTCACCGGGATTCCACTGTACCCAGGTGATTGGCGCTGCGGCCGCCTGGAAGTGTTGGGGGGTGCGGCTGAATGCGACGACTTCGTCGCCACGTGCGACGAGCGCATAACTCAATGCGCTGCCGATTAGTCCACTTGCTCCGGTGATTGCAATACGCTTCATGTGGATTGCCTTAGGTGGTACGTATGGCGTGTGGGGGAATCAGCCCTGGCCATAGCGAACAAAAAAACGCCCCTGCACTAGCCCCAGCAAGCGCACCATTGATGAGGAGTACACTATAGGCGGCCTGTGGCCACCAGTGAATTTCGAGCCACCACAAGCCGAATGGCACGAGGGCGGTGACCAAGCGCAGCAGCCAATGCCACCCAAACCACGCAGGGAGTATGGTGGCACGCCGCACGAGCAACCAGCTGATCCACAGACCAATGGTAGCCCCCCAACAGCGGGCACACACGGCCATAGGTGCACCCATGATTTCATAACTTTTGGCCGGAGTGGGGCAGACATATGTGCTCAGCAGACTGCGGGCGAGCCAGCCGAGATCCTGCATGAGTGTTACATTGCTGGCAATGAATACTGCAGCCACGGGAGGACCGAGAAAGAGAATCGCCATGAACAACTGATACGGCCACGTTGGCCACACGCGGTAGGTGCTAATCACGAAAAATCCTGTGTGATACGTTGTTTGGCATGCCAGAGTAGCCACAATTTGCGTGTGAGTGGCACAAACGCACGCTTTTGAAATACATCATACTCGTTGTGTTGAATACTATCAAGGATGCCACGGTAGATCACCGCTGCCGCCGCAATTGCGAGTCGACTATCGGCTTGGAGCATGCCAATACCCTGCCATGCATCATCGTACAGTGTTTGTGCTCGTGCAATTTCATAGCGCATTAATTCAGTGAATTGAGGGCTCTGGCGCTGATTGAAGATGTCGTCGTCACTCAACCCAAAACGACGTAAATCAGCTTGTGGCAGATAGATACGCCCACGGACGGCGTCTTCACCTACATCACGTAAAATGTTGGTCAGTTGGAGTGCTACCCCCAGCTTGACCGCATAGTCGATGGCCTCGTCGGTATGCCCGATGATTTGCATCGAAATCAAGCCAACCACTGATGCCACTCGGTAGCAGTAGAGCCACAAATCTTCAAATGTTTCGTAGCGTGATACGGTTAAATCCATTGCAATGCCCGCCAAGAGCTCATCAACGAGCTCTTGCGAGATGTGATACTGCGCCACCGTGTCGTTCCATGCAATCAATACCGGGTTGTCACGTGGCGTCACTTGGTTGTGTACCAGCCATACCCAGTGGGCCAATGCATGGGGTGCACTGCCTGTGGCTGCTTGATCAACGATATCATCACTGGTGCGACAAAATGCATACAACGCCCGAATGGCCTGCTGTTTGGCTGCAGGCAAGAGTGCCGTACTAAAATAAAAACTCTTGGAGTGATGACGTGTCATGCCAACGCAGTGCGCATAGGCGGCACGGCGTTCATTGACGCCGAGTGCGTCGTGCTCGTCGACGAGCACATCGTGCATACTCGGATCAATGAATCGTTTGAGGTTATCCAACAACGCAGCAGCATCACCTGCCGGTGGTCGCAACACAGTACTTGGGTGTTGTGTCAACATAAGGGCGTCTTTCGCTCGTAGGCGGGATGGCGCAACATAATCACACACAGTTTGCTACGAGTGTATACGCTGTCAGGGCGATGGTTGGATGTATACAGGGGTATGGAGGTGTGTATCACACCCCCATTATATCACGGATACGCGCGAATGCCTATCACGATATGTGTGAATACATAGATATACTTATGTGGTCGCCGTTGGCCGGCTTAGAATCATGTTGACGTTGTCAACTAATTCACGTGCATCATGCCCCAAAAATGTCCCCGGCATATGCTGGCGCAGCTCGGGCGACACATTGAAAATACGCCCGCCATAGCCGAATTTCACATTGGGGAAGGTCTGGCGCATGGCCACACCCACGTCACGCAGCGAATTCACTGATTCAGCTGTGGCACTCGATAAGCAGACCAAATCGGGTTTGACCTTGGCAATGGTTTCCATGAGGTCACTGAGCGGTACGCGGGCACCGAGGTAGATAACCCGCCAGCCGCGCCGCACCAGAAAGAGACTTGCCAACAACACACCCACGTCATGCAGTTCGTCGGGTGCGCACCCAATCACTACTGTCTCACGGGTGGCCACCGATTCAAAAATATTCACCAAGCTCGACAATTTGCGCCGTATGAATTCGGTAGCAAAATGCTCAGTCGCCACGTTGATTTCACCACGATGCCAGCGCTCGCCGACCTCTGACATAACTGGTTGCACTAGCTCGAGTAATACATGCTCGAATGGATGAATGGCAAAGGCTTCGCCGAGTAAGCGCTCAGCGGTAATCGCATCAAATGCGATGAGCGATTGTGTGAGCTCGCCGACAAACTGGTCGAGTCCACGTGATGCATTCACAATTGGCAATGCACCATCATCCTCGAGCACGTTGCTCAGCAACATGACCGCATGACTGATGTTCATCCCCTCAGCAGTACGATCGCGCAACCAACGAATAATCGCAATGTCGCGCTCCGAATAGAGGCGATGGCCACCTTGGGTACGTTGTGGGCGCGGCACTCCGTAGCGCCGTTCCCAGGCCCGGAATGTATCGGGAGGAACTGACGTCTCGAGCGCGACCGCCTTGGTGTTGAATACTGGTGCACCAGATAGTAGTGCCAGTGATGGTGGTTGTGCCATGAACGCTTTCTCCCATAACCCACTTCCTAACTGCGCTACTTATAGCATGATGCACATGTTTTGTCAAATAAATGGTGAGATATTGCACACCTAATCAATATGCAGCATTTTCTGATTCATATCACACACCGGTTAGACCAAGCGCGCACTCGTAATCGCCGTAATTGATGACAATCCACTCCGCACATTGAGCCACGTCTGCCCGCGATCAGTACTCAGCCAGACGTCGCCACGTTGACCGCACGCCCACAGCTGGTCAGGGTGGTAGAGCGAGGCGTGTACCAAGTGCACGGGTAGGTGTGATTGAGGCATCCATTGTGCATTGTGGTAGTGCCATAGCATGTTGCCATCGGCACCGACCGCCGTCCACGGGGCGCCACCACACACCGCCCACGAGAGGCAGGGCACCGGTGGCGCAACAATCGGCGTCGTATCTGCCACCCAGGTGCCGTCAGCATCTCGCATGAGGCGCGACTTAGCGTCATAGCTCAACGCTGCAATGGTTGCAGATATTGTCTGCCAGCGTTGACCACCATCGCTGCTCTGCATCTGGTCATACCACAACGTCTCACCGGCCATCCCCACATGCTGTGCGTGCCCAAGGGCGTGCCACGTGACTCCCGCATCATGACTCAGCCAGGCAGATACTCCATCGCCTGCAAGAATGCGGTTAGGGCTGGTGCGACTCGCACACAACACACGACAGGCAGGACCTGCCATGGGCTGCCATTGCTGCGCCCCATCGTGGCTTTGCCATAGCTGATGACCATCTCCACAGATGACATGTGTTGGGTCTTGCGGATTGCTCCACACACAACACAGTGGCTGTGCCTGCATACTTGTGCCCGCTTTGAGCCACCGGCCAATCCCGCCTGGATTGCTCAGGGTCACGAGACCGCTTTGGGTGGCGAGATAGATGAGTTCAGCTTTGGCCATCGGGATGCTCCGTGCGGCTGGCCACCCCCTGCCAGACAACTCCGGTGACTGTTGCCGCATCGAGGTGCCAGCCTGCCTCAAGGAGTTGTGCTGCCAAGTCAGTGGGATCAAAAAACTGTGTACCACCCCCGCTGAGGAGCCGTTGAATGGCGACCCCCAAGCGCCGTGTGGACTGCGTGAGCGCCATGGCGACCAGCCGCCCACGTGGGATGGTGATGCGCGCCATTTCGGCGAACACACGGGGCAATTCTTCCATTTCGTTCCATGAACCACCCACGACCACTGCATCAATCCCTGCCGTGCCAAACGGCAAGGCTCGTGCATCGGCGCGCACATAGCTAATTGGGAGCCGTGCTGCATCAGCGCGCACCACAGCCTCGACCAGCATGGGCATGGCGCGGTCGATGCCGATGATGTGGGCCTGCGGGTGGGATTGGGCCAGTGCCCGCGCATACAACCCGTTGGAGCAGGCTACATCGACGATGGTGCGGCAGGTGCTAGGCACAGTGCCACACAGCCACGTGAGCTCGCGGGTATAGGGGAATGCGGTGCCACTCATGAGTGTGAGCGCATAGGGGCGCCAAATGCGTTCGTAGAGCCACGCCGTAATAGCGAATTCATTGACCCAGGCTGCCGCACTTTGTGGCTGCGCAGGGCCAAGTAGATCGAGCACACCACGGGTAATCGCAAAGGGGTGGCCTTGGGTACATACCACCATGCCCGTATGCCCGTCGCCATGGCTGAGTGTGAGTGCATGTTGGCAGTGTGGGCAGCAAAAAATGCTGAGATGACTGAGGTGCATGGTCGTTTAGTAGCGCGGAATCGTGGCGTCGATGTCGCACGACCAGGCATCAATGCCACCTTCCATGTTGGAGACATCCTGGAAGCCAAAGCGTGTCACTAGCGCCTGGGCCACACTCGCACTCCGCCCGCCGTGATGACACATCACCACCGTAGGTGCCTGTGGATCGAGGACCGGTAGCCAGGTGGCTGCCTGACTCATGGGGTATGCCTGTGCGCCGGTCACGAAGGCGATGGCATGCTCGTGCGGTTCACGCACATCGATGAGCACAAATGAATCGCCTCGTTGTTGCATGGCATGCACGTCGTGGACAGTGACGGATTTGACCATTGGTGACTCCTTTGTATACACAAAACAGTGCCCCTTCGTGTGAAGAGGCACTGTCGTGAAAATCAGTACTACTAGCGATTGCTGGAGCAGCTCCCACAGCCACCACCACCGCTGTATTCGTCGGCATCGTCGCCACCCTCTTCCTTGGAGCGGAAGGAGTGCCCACAGCCACAGCTTGACACGGCGTTGGGGTTGTCAATTTTGAAGGCACCTTGGAGCATGTTGTCCTGCTGGAACGAAATAGTCGCACCCATCAGGTAGCGTGCACTGATCGGGTCAAGCATGACCTTTAGACCATGTGCTTCCCAGTTGGTGTCGCCGTCACGGGCCTCGTTGTCAAACGTCATGCCGTACTGCAACCCTGAGCAACCACCACCCGACACGAAGACACGCAACGAGTAGTCGCCAAGCTCGCGCTCTTGCATCATGGCAAGCAAGCGCTCGGCAGCAGCCGGGGTGATATTGATGGTTGGTGCGGCGGGCACAAACTGCGTGACTGAAATGTTTTGGTCGAGCAACGTCATCACTGACCTCCTGAATGAAAAGAATATGCGGACATACATATTTCGCATATTTGTTTTTTGAGTATAGCAGAAAAAATCAAACGTGACAACTCGTGTGCGGTGGCAAACATAAATAGTGATGTGTGGCCACTCGTAGGGGCGCATAACATTCGCCAGCATTTTTTTACCACACACGTACCACATGCGTCTAGCACGTAAACGGGGCATTGTATGGTGCCTGCTTTCTGCAGCATACTGTTACGTACTCGACAAATTAGAACAAATGTGCTAATTATAGAAGAGACATAATTTTTCTATCAGCGTTTGGTTATGCGTACGATTCTGCATTTCGATCTCGACGCCTTTTTTTGTGCGGTCGAACAACGCCGCAACCCGGCCCTGACCAACACCGCATTTGTGGTGGCAGGGCACTCCAACGAGCGTGGCGTCGTCGCCACCGCCTCATACGCTGCTCGCGCCTTTGGCATCCGGGCTGGTACCCCCACGGCGCGGGCCTTGCAGCTGTGTCGTGAGTTGGTGGTGGTGCGACCTGATTTCCGTGCGTATATGCAGGCCTCACGCGAGGTGATTGCACTGGTGCGGAGCGAGTACAGCGCCATCGAGCATGCCTCGATCGACGAGGCATACGTGGACATCACGCTGGCGAGCGACCCGCCGGCCCACATTGCCCGCCACCTGCAACACCGCATCGCCAGCGAGCTCCAGCTTTCGGTGTCGTGTGGAGTGGCTAGCAACAAACTGGTCGCCAAAGCGGCCACCGACATCGCCAAACAGCGCGCTCGCCAAGGCATCATGCCCCACGCTATTCTGGTGGTGCCGACTGGTGGCGAAGCGGCATTTTTGGCACCCTTGCCTGTCGACACGTTGTGTGGGGTCGGCCCCAAAACCACCGCACGGCTGCATGCCCTCGGGATTACCACGCTCGGTGAAATCGCCTGGACGCGCAGTAGCGACATCAGGGCACATTTTTCGTCACGCCAGGCCGAAGAGCTGATTCGTTGGTCCAAGGGCATCGATCATACGCCGCTCGTTTTTCACCACGTCGCCAAATCACTGTCACACTCCACCACATTTCTGCGTGACACCAACGAGCGTGAGCTGATTGCTGGCACGTTGGTTACCCTCACCTACGAGCTGGCACGACGCTTGCAGCACAAACAGTTGCGCGCCCGGGTGGTGAGTTGCTATCTGCGCTGGGATCTGCACACTGGTGATGGGCGCCAAGGGCGCTTGGCGCGTGCCAGCAGCGATGGCCGCGAGCTCAGCGAGCGTGTATTGCAGTTGTTGGATGTGTTGTGGGATGGCGCATGTACCATGCGGCAGGTGGGGGTGGCAGTATCGGGGCTCGGCGAGTACCCT
>JBKCGB010000201.1:0-17750 GCA_046303375.1 Roseiflexaceae bacterium | reverse complement strand
CCAGGCAGTTATTCGCGAGTCTACCCGTCTGTTGCGTATAATGGATGGTGGATATCACGGGGACATGCCCACAACGCCTATATGCAGGTTGCCGCAGAGCTTGGTATCATCGGGTTGGGCGCCTACCTGTGGTTGTGGGTAGTACAGGTGCGGCGGGCATGGCGCGCTACCACATCGCATGGAGTAGTAGGTTGGATTGCAATCGCAGCCTGTGGTACCGCCGTCGCAGTGGCCGTCCACGAGTGTTTCGAATACCTGCAGGTGCACTATTTTCCATTGCATACTGCCGCAGTGCTGGCATTGGCGGGTGTGGTGCAACGCATTGCACTGCCGTCACAGGAAGGTGAGGCATGACATATTTGGTCACCGGAGGGGCTGGCTTCATTGGCAGTCATGTCGTTGACGCTTTGCTTGCGCAAGGTGCACACGTCGTTGCCATCGATAATTTCAACGATTATTATGCGCCAGACCGTAAGCGCCGGCATATTCATGCAGCCCTCACGCATCCACACTTTACGTTGGTCACCGGTGATATTCGTGATCACGCTCTGTTGCACACGGTGTTTGTACAACACCAACCACAGTATGTGGCACATCTGGCTGCGATGGCAGGCCCGCGCTATTCGGTGCAACACCCGCTCTTGTACGAAGAAGTCAACGTACGCGCCACCATGCACATCCTCGACCTTGCACGGGTGCATCAGGTCAAAGGCATGATTCTTGCATCGACATCATCGGTGTATGGTGCATTGCCCACACCGTGGCACGAAGGCCTGACTGCAGATCGCCCACTGTCACCATATGCGGCGACCAAGCGAGCCGCGGAAATGCTGGCTTATACGTACCACTATCAGTATGGCGTCCCCACGCGGGTGTTGCGCTTTTTTACCGTGTATGGACCACGTGGGCGCCCCGATATGACGCCCAGTTTGTTTGTAGATAAGATGCGTGTCAATCAGCCGATTACCCTCTTTAATGGCGGTATTGGCGTCTATCGTGATTGGACGTATGTGGCCGACATTGTGGCGGGTGTACTTGCCGCATTGCATTGTGATAGTCCGTTTGATGTCTTTAATCTGGGGAATTCGGCACCCGTCGAATTGCGCGCATTTGTGCACCTCCTCGAAGAAATCACTGGGCTACAGGCGCTGATTGATCATCAGCCACTGCCAGCAGCGGATCCGCCGCGCACCTATGCAAACATCGATCGTGCCCAGACCGTGTTGGGGTTTCAGCCGCAGACGCCACTCGCTCAAGGGTTGGCGCAGTTTTGGGAATGGTATCGCCGTGAACATGGATGCTAACAACAACAACCGTAGTGACGGTACAACTGAGCGAGGTTTTTCGTTGGTCGACAACCTGCGTCGACCACGGACATGGGTCTCGTTTGCCCTAGCAGGAGCCTTGATTTGGTTTTTGTTTCGTAGTCTCGATGTGAGTATTGCGGAAACACTTGAGACCATGAAAGAAACCGACATCAAATATTTGGTGTTGGCATTGCTGATTTTCTACATCACCTTCCCCATGCGTGCCTTGCGGTGGCGCATGTTGATCGAGCACACTGGTGTGGCACCACGCAGTGCCCGCCAAACGTGGGCGTCGCTCCCTGCGTTGATGGAGTACATCTATCTCTCGTGGTTTGTCAACTGCATTGTCCCTGCCAAGCTTGGCGATGCCTATCGTGGCTACCTCCTCAAGCAGAACGGTAAAGTGTCGTTTTCTAAAACAGTTGGCACCGTCTTTGCGGAACGGCTGCTTGATATGCTCGGTCTCTTCACCTTTTTGGGGATTTCCGGGTTATTTTTGTTTGGCACGCATGTTCCCGCAGAAATGCAGTGGTTGTTTTATGTGGGCGCAGGACTCGTGGTCGTCATCGTGTTGGGGTTGTTGAGCCTACGCTGGTTTGGTGGCACCATCGAGCGATTTGTACCACAGCGCTTGAAAGCACGCTATGCACAATTTTCTGCGACTGCCCTACAGTCATTTCAACCTCAGCTGTTACCCGGGCTGATCGGCTTGACCATGATAATTTGGTTGCTCGAAGGGTGCCGTCTCTACTTCGTGATCGTGTCGATGCACAGTCTCGGCTTGTCGTTGCCGTTGCCGTTGGTTATATTTGTGTCACTGGCATCATCACTCTTGACGGTGGTGCCGTTTACCCCTGCTGGTCTGGGGCTCGTAGAAGGCGCAGTAACGGCTGTATTGGTGACCATGGTGCATGTGACGCGGCATGTGGCCTTGGCGGTCACGTTGCTCGACCGCCTGATTAATTTCTGGAGCATCATCGTCTTTGGCACCATCTTGTATGTGGTGAGTAAACGCCGATGACAGTGCGTATTGCCATCGACATGACGGCAGCCGCGTGGCAGGGTGCTGGCATCGGGCGTTACAACCGTGAATTGGTGCGTGCAGTGTTTGCTGTTGCCCCCAGCGACTACACGTTTGTGCTCTTTTATGCGGCAGGCTGGCCAGGACAACGCCCACCCTACCAAGACTATTTGGATGCACTGTGTCAATTGCGTCCTACAACACGCCGGGTGCCGATCCCGTTGCCGCCACGACGGCTCACCCAGGTGTGGCACCGGCTGCGTCTGCCACTGCGTCTCGAATGGCTGACAGGACCCATTGATGCCGTGCATGCGCCTGATTTTGTGTTGCCTCCCACCCACAAGCCGGGGATTGTGACCATTCACGACCTCTCATACCTCGTGCATCCCGAATGCGCAGTGCCCGGTGTGGCGCGCTATCTGCGTGAGGCAGTGCCACCGTCGCTCCAGCGCGCGCAGGCGATATTTGCTGATTCACATTCGACCAAGCATGACTTGGTGCGTTTGTTGGATGTCGCAGCATCACGCATCCAAGTCGTATATGCCGCAGTTGATGAGCGCTTCGCCCCGTATGCAGCGCATTTGATTGCGCATATTCGTGAAAAATACCACCTCCCACAGCGATTTTTGCTGTCGGGGGGCACCCTTGAGCCGCGCAAAAACTATGTGCGATTGTTTGAGGCATATGCACAGGCGCAGGCGCAAACCAGCATGCCACCATTGGTTGTCTTTGGGCGCAAAGGGTGGATGTACGAAGACATCATTGCGGCGCCTGCACGACTCGGGATTGCAGATATGGTCACATTCGTGGACTTTGTAGATGACAACGACCTACCAGCGTTGTATAATCTCGCATGGGGCTTTGTCTATCCATCTGTGTACGAAGGCTTTGGTCTGCCTCCACTCGAAGCCATGGCATGTGGCACTCCGACACTTGTGTCAGATGTGTCGAGTCTGCCAGAAGTTGTTGGTGATGCAGCGTTGCGTGTTGATCCATATGACACGCCAGAAATTGCACGCCAGTTGAAGATACTTGTCAATGATGACACTGTGCGCACGCAGTTGCGTGTGGCTGGGCCGAAGCAGGCGCAGTTATTTCGTTGGCACGATGCTGCGCATCAGGTCATACAAGCCTATCACACGCTTGTAACTGGCACTGAGCGACAACCAAAGGCGTAATCATGTCTCACCACATCGACACCACCCCCGAAATTATGCTTGAAGCACGGAGCACGCGCGATCGTGTTGCGTTGGCAGTCTCCAAGTATTTTTCACCGCTGACTGCCGCATTAGTTGGTAATTTGATGGCGGCATACGCAGTCGAACAAGGCTTTGCAACGGGCATTAAATGGGTACTTATCACCTTGGCTATCCAGATTTTGCCCGTTGCGCTGCTCTATGAAATCCGGATTGCCCAGGGCAAGATTACTGACCCCGAGATTTCCCATCGAAAAGAGCGCAACGAAGCCTTTTTGATGGGTAGCCTGACCATGTCAGTTGCAGTAATCGTCCTCTCTGTGTATAATGCTCCGGCTTCGGTATTGGCGTTAGCAGCATCGTTTCTGGCTATCGCCGTGCTCTGTGGCATCATCAATGTCTGGTGGAAAATCAGCATGCACGCCTCGTCGATAGCTGCAGTGGCGACCATTGCAACGATGCAATCGCGCAGCCTCGGAGCCGTTTTCTGGTTGATTGTCCTAGCAGTGGCGTGGTCACGCTTGCACACGCGCAATCATACGCGTGGTCAGGTTGTTGCGGGGACGTTGTTAGCCACTACGGTGGTCTATGTGATGTATCGCTACATCGTTGTTGTCTAGCGTTCTAGTTACGAGGAGTCTATTGTGGCCAAAGTCAAAATGACCAAAGGCAAGTACACCCACTTGCTGGCATGTGCTGATGCACACGGTGTCATCGCTGCTGCTGCCGCCGATCAGCGCGGCTCATTGCAGAAATCCATCGCCAAAGCACGCGGCGAAAACGGTACGGCAACTGCACAAGATTTGAGTATCTTTAAGGCGACGGTAACGCGTATCTTGACCCAGCATTCCAGCGCCATCCTGATGGATCCCGAGTACGGCATGGATGCCATCAAGGCGCGCAAAGTCGGCACTGGTGTGCTCGTCTCCTACGAAAAGACGGGCTACGACGCTAGCGTCAAGGGTCGCTTGCCCGATCTGCTCTCAGATTGGAGCGTGAAGCGTATCGTGGAGCTCGGCGGCAATGGTGTCAAGATTTTGCTCTACTACAATCCGTTTGATGACAAAAAAATCAACGACATCAAGCACGCCTTTATCGAGCGTGTGGGTGCTGAGTGTGCTGCCAACGACATTCCATTCTTCCTTGAGCCACTCGCTTACGACGATAATCTCGGCGACGAAAAGGGCTTTGAATTCGCCAAAGTCAAGCCCAAGTATGTCACCGCCTATATGGCCGAGTTCTCCAAGCCACGCTACGGCGTTGACATCCTCAAGGTTGAAGTGCCCGTCAATATCGCATTCGTGGAAGGCACGCGTGCCTACAAGGGGCAAACCGCCTATACCATCCAAGAGACGATGCGCTACTTCCGCGAGGCTGGTGAAGCCGCCCGCAAGCCGTTTATCTACTTGAGCGCTGGTGTGAGCGATGAAATCTTCCGCGAGACGCTCGAAATCGCCGCCGAAGCTGGCACCAACTTCTCAGGCGTGCTGTGTGGTCGTGCCACCTGGCAGGACGGCGTGCCCGTCTACGCCACCAAAGGCGAAGGCGCACTCGAGGAGTGGTTGCTTGACCGCGGTGTGACCAACGTCAAAGCCCTCAATGCGGTGCTCGCCAAGGGTGCCAAGCCGTGGTGGGATTTCTACGGCGGCAAGGGCAACATCGAGGTAGTGGAACAAGTCATTTCGTAGTGTACTACAACGAGTCAACGGCGGTCGGGTATCTCCCCCGACCGCCGTTGTGTGGTTTGTTGTGTCAATGGGAGCAGGGTATGTCACGAGCTATCGAGCTTGCGGGTATCTACAATATGCGTGACTTGGGTGGTCTGCGTTGCATGGATGGTCGTGAAACCCGCTATGGCATCTTTGTGCGTGGTGACTCACCGCACCAACTCACTGCTGCGTCGTTGACATGGCTGCACCAGTACGGCATCACCGAAGTACTCGATCTGCGCTCGACGCACGAACGCCGCCAGCTCCACTCACCTTTCGAGCAGCATGCGGATTTCCACTATACACACATCCCGCTGCGAGTGCATGGGCTCCGTGCCTATGATTTGCGCCAGCTCACAGAATTAGAGCGTTACTACCTCACCATGCTCGAGACCGACCAAGTCCAATTTGCAACGCTGTTTCGATTGCTTGCTACCCATCCAGCTGGGCTCTTTTTCCACTGCCGCATCGGCAAAGATCGTACTGGCCTGGTGGCCGCCATGATTCTTGCCATGGTCGGTGTTGCATACGATGACATTGTGGCAGATTACACGCTCACGACGCCGCGCATTACGCCGCTCGTGGCACGCTACCAAGCTGAACGCCCCTTTTATATTAGTCAGCAGCTCTATGAAGATCTCTTTGTGGCGCACGCCCGTGTGATGCAACGCGTCCTCAACGAATTAACCGTGCGCTACGGCGGGGCAGCTGGCTATTGTCAGGCGATTGGTGTGCCCGAAGTGCCCGCACTGCTTACCGCCAAACTGACCACCTAGATGCCACAGTGGAGAGCGCTGGTGTGGAGCACTTTGAGTGGCTCACCACGCGCAAATGACTGCCCCTGTGCGACCTGCTGGCTTTTGCGATGAAACGCATGCACTAATTCATCGAGCCCGGCATCATCAAATTGGGCATGATAACAACGCAATGCTGCTTCTTTTTGCGACCAAGTAGACGTAATGTCAATAATTGCATTTGGCTCACGGGTGAAATAAAATGCGATCCCCGCAATCTGATGTGCCCCATATGCCGCATCAACGGTTTGGTCTGACGACGCAATGCGTGTCAGTCCCGCAAACATGACTGCTTCACTGACCGCCAACCCAGTTTGAATGTGATCACGGTGCCCCTCATACGTCAGCCACGGGTCACAGGTCATCACGAAGTCAGGCTTGATTCCCCGAATCGCCCTGAGCAGGTCGCGCCGCACAGCAAAGTAGTCGTAGTCGCCGGCATCCGGATAGTCGAGCCAGTACTGGTGTGAGTGAATGCCGAGAACGTGGGCAGCCTGCATTTGGTCGTGTTTGAGTGCTGCCCGTGCCTCGTCGTCAGTGGCAAACCCATCCACAACCCCCATCAGGTCGTTGGTGACGGTCAAATAGATGACTTCTGTGCCCTGGGCGGTCAAACGAGCGATGGTGCCTGCGGCAGCGATGTCGTTGTCGTCGTAGTGTGGTTGGATGCACAGCACCCGTTTGGCCTGAAAGAGGTCAGGAATGGGAAGAATGGTATCGATCATCATTACCTCGTTGTATCAAATGGGCTGATTGTGACTACGGCACTACTCTGTGCACTGGCAAATGCAGCATCGACGATTTGCATGTTGATGATGCCTTCGCTGCTGCCTGGATTGGGAGTGATACGCTGACGTATACAATCAACAAAGTAGGCGAGTTGCGCATCGTAGAGCTCTTGTGGGCAGTGTGCAGTCCGTGGGAACGGAAACCCGGCTTCTGTGGTAACTGTATCTGTGCGGTCGCTGTTGGGGATGATCGTGCGTGTGGGGAAAATCTGACCGAACCCGTGGCTGCCATAGAATTTGGTGGCTGCTTCTGGCCCATCCATGTGTGGTTGCCACCAGCCCGACTCAATGACCGAGTGCGTACCGTTGCTCCACGTGATCATGAGGAGCCCTGTGTCATCGACATCGTAGTTGCCATAGTGAGTGCCGATTTTGGCGTAGACGGAGACAGGGAGCGGGTCACCCAACAAAAAACGCACGGTGTCAATGGCGTGAATCCCCATATCGGCTAATGCGCCACCACCCGCATAGCGTTTCTGGGTAAACCAGCCACTCGGCCCCCAGTGTGTGTGGATGCCATAGCCAGTGGTGCGTACCACTGCACCCAATTCAGGCATGCGTGCTTTGAGCCACAATACGTCTGTGTCGAAGCGCCAGCAGTGTGCCACCATCAGCGTGGCGTTGTTGCGCTGCGCTGCGTGGTGCATCTGGATGGCTTCTGCGGCATGCATGGCCATCGGCTTTTCTACCATGACGTGGATACCAGCATTGAGTGCATCAATGCTCTGTGTGGCATGCAGATAGTTGGGGGTTGCAATGATGATTGCATCGACGTCGCCATCACGGATCAAGTCTTCCATGCGTGTATATTGACGGGTAATGCCAAATGTGGCAGCAAACGATGCCATTGATGGGGGTTGGTGGTTGACCACCGCAGTGAGTGTCAATCCCAAATTGCGGGCGGCTTGGGCATGCACCTTGCTAATATAGCCGGTACCTGCAAATGCAATACGCATACATAGTCCTTTCTAACTAAGAAGTAAGCATGGGCAGATGCGCAATCCCAAACGGAAGCTTGTGGGTGACACAGTAGTCAGGTAGGAGCGCCATCGTCGCGTCGATATCGTGTTGTGTGAGGCGATCGAGAGGGATATGGCAGGCAACGAGAGCCTCATAGAGTGGGGCCACACGCTGCCCTTGACGGGTCGCCATGTGCAAAATGCCTGGACCCACCAATTCACCGTGTGCCATGCCATGCCCGACGATGGATTCGATGGCATAGGCGAAGTAGTGCTCGCTGCCTTCCTCTGGACGTGAGTGACCAAGCTGATGGCAGAGCTGGACTTCGAGTGCTAGCATGTCGAATAACACGGTGAGACCGCCATGGTCGCCACGCCCTGCAGCGGCGGCACAGGCGATGCTGGTGCGCAGGATATGCTGTGCCATATCGTATGCCCACGGCACAAATGGCATGTGTGGTGGATTTTTGCCATGTTCATGTGCAAATTGCCAATCCCATGCCCCCGTGGCAATTGACAAGACATCGGTAATGCCGGCTGCGCGTATTGAAGCTGGAGCCTGTGCAATCACGTGCAAGTCGAGCACGAGGGTATCAGGTGCTTTGGTGGGGATGTAGTAGACACAGCCATCACGGCGAATCCCAGAGGCCGGTGTGAGAAAAGCATCAACCGATAATGCGGTAGGAATACAGACCAACGGGATGGCCAACTGACATGCGATGTATTTGGCGGTATCAACGGCTAATCCACCACCAACTGCATAAATGACTGCAAACTCGTGATGCGGTAATGATGCAATAGTCTGATCCCACGCCACAACAGTGGCCTCACTGCACCAAACCAGATGCGCACGTGAGATGCCTTGTAATTGGTCTGCGACTGCCTGCCATGCGAGGGGTGCAGTGACAATCAAGGCCAAGCGCGCATCGCAGAGGTCGCTGATACGGTGCACTTCGACAATGGGCAAATGTGGAATGCGCATCACAACACCTCAATAATTGGTAAAAAACTGAGTAACTTCAGTATAGCATATGCATTTTACGGCATAGGCATGGTGACTTTGCCATCTAGACAGAATAAAAACTGTGTAGTAATATGTGTTCACCCCTGGTATGTACCTCACAACATGTCGTGTTTTGTACACAAAAGGAGATTCATCGATGAGTTTTCTGCGATGGCGTGCAACATTGCTGTTGCTCGTATGCACGTTGCTGTTGGCAGCGTGTGGTGCAACAAACAGTCAACCAGCTGCTTCAGCTGAAAAAACCAAAGTCATCATTTTTGTGGGATTTGGTACGGGTACTGACCCCGATCAAGTCAGTGCACAAGAGGCATTGGCCAAAAAATTCAATGATTCCCACGATAACATCACCGTGGAATTCATGATTGTGCCACACGATCAAGCGACCGAGCGCTATTTGGCAATGGTAGCTGGTGATAATGCTCCGCAACTTGTTGGTCCACTCGGGGTATCAACGGTGGCGCAGTTCTTTGATCAGTGGGAAGATGTCACACCGTACATCGAAAAGGATGGCTACGACTTGAGCGATTTCTACGGCCCATCAGTCACGCTCAACAAGTACCCCACCTTGAATGCAGGGTTACCGCTCGGGCTCTATCCTTCATTCTTGTTTTACAACAAAGATGCCTTTGACGCTGCTGGACTGCCATACCCCACGCACGACTACAACGACAAAACGTGGGATATCACTGCGCTCGAGAATGTGGCGACACAGTTGACCCTCGATGCCAACGGCAATACTGCAACAAGTGCCGACTTTGATGCGACCAACATCAAACAGTGGGGCTATGCAGACACGTGGACCGACTTCCGTGGGCAAATGACCATGTTTGGTGCGCCCAACAAGGGGCGTCCTGCGAGTGCTGACTACAAGACGGCACAGGTCAACTCTGCGGAATGGAAGTATGGTGCCAAGTGGTTGCACAGTGGTGTGCACGAGAAGCACTTCATGCCGGATGCAGCCGGTCAAGGTGCCATTGATTCGGCATCCGGTGATCCCTTTGGTGGTGGGCACGTGGCCATGTGGTATAGCCACACCTGGTACATGTCTGAGGGGTTGAATGGATTACCGTTTAAGTTCGACATTGCACCGCTCTTCTACAACCAAAAGGGTGAGCGGATTGCACGCGTACACGCTGACCTCTTCACAATGCCCAAAAACGCCAAAAACAAGGATGCAGCATGGGAAGTCATGAAGTGGTTGGTGGCTCCAGAGCAGATTATTGATGTATGTGCGGTGTACGGGTGTTTGCCGGCACGCAAATCCGTGGAAGAACTCTTTAAGGCCAAGCTCAAAGAGCGCTTCCCGACCATCGACCACGGTGTCATTTTCCAGTCCATTGAGTATCTCGATGACCCCAATCACGAGTCGTATGTTCCTGACTGGAGCAAGGTCAACGATACCCTCAACAACACGCTCACGACCATCTACACCGAGCCTAGTGCAGACACGGATGCGTTGTTGGACACCACCAATCAGGATGTACAGACCATCTTTGACGATTATTGGGCCAAGAATCCGTAGCCTGAATAGCAAGGCACCACGACCGCGTGTAGTTGCTGCACGCGGTCGTTTGGTTGTGAACACAAGCGAGGTCTGTCATGGCACGAGTTTCGCGGTCGTTGGCGTGGCGTGAAGCTGCCGCCGGGTACTTTTTCATTGTTCCGTGGATTATCGGTTTTGTGGTGTTTACCTTTGGACCCATGATTGCATCACTCTACTATTCGTTCACCGAATACAACATCATTACCCCACCCAAATGGGTGGGACTCGCCAATTATGCACGTGTTTTTAGTGGTTTACCTGAATTTTTGCTGACTGGTGATGTGCGTCAACTCAAAGACCCCATTTTTTGGAAGTCGTTGCAGGTGACGCTCTACTTCGCTGCACTGTCATTGCCACTCAATTTGTTGTGCAGTTTTTCGTTGGCCATTCTACTCAACCAAAAGATTTTTGGGTTGCGCATCTGGCGCACTATCTACTTCCTCCCCTCGATTATCTCGGGGGTGGCCGTCACGTTGCTCTGGTTGCGCATCCTCAACCCGCGCATGGGCATTCTCAATCCATTTTTGCGCGATGTGCTTGGTATCGCCAATCCGCCTGGTTGGCTCCAAGACCCCAACTGGGCTATCCCCGCCTTGGTATTGATGGGACTGTGGGGGGTGGGTGGCTCCATGATTATCTACCTCGCTGGACTGCAAGGCATCCCCACCGACTTATACGATGCAGCCCATGTGGATGGAGCCAACCGCTGGCAAACATTTTGGTCGGTGACATTCCCAATGATGACGCCAGTGCTCTTTTACAACCTAGTGCTTGGGCTGATTGGTACGTTTCAGTATTTCACTGAAGTCTATGTGGCTACTGGTGGGTCAGGTGGTCCACAACGTGCCACCATGTTTTACAATCTGTATCTCTATCAAAATGCCTTCAACTACTTTGAAATGGGATATGCGTCAACCATGGCGTGGATCTTGTTTGTGATTGTGTTGCTCCTGACAACATTGATATTTCGTTCTTCGGAAGCATGGGTCTACTACGAAGGACAGTTACGGGGGAAGTAAGTATGGCACTCTTGCAACACACATGGCGTCGCATGCTGGGCAGTATGCACGTCATAGAGCTCGCAGCTGCTGGTCTGACAACTCTGCTCCTTGCTGCGGGAGCAGTAGTCATCATGATTCCGCTGGCTTTTATGATTTCGACATCACTCAAAGACCCAGCACAGATTCGTTCGGATGCGAATGCGCTGCTTCCGCGTAAATTGGTAATGCAGGCATATAACGGCGATACGTACCCTGTCTATGAGGTCACGACACCTGCAGGTACTCGGATGATGCTCATGCTCAAAAAAGCACCTGGTGGCAACGCTATTTTTGTGGATCCACAGCAACCAGATGTGCAGCTCACGCTGCCGCTTGACGCCCAACAAGCTCAGTATGTGCTCGACATCCACTGGGAAAACTACCCCGATGCGATACAGGCTATGCCGTTTGTGCAGTATCTCGTCAACACGCTCCTCGTGACATTTGTGGGCATGGCCGGTATGCTTTTTTCTTCGGCGCTGGTGGCCTATGGCTTTAGTCGATTTCGGGCGCGTTGGCTCGACGTGTTGTTTTTGGTGTTGTTATCGACCATCATGCTTCCATCACAAGTACGCTTGATTCCCATTTACGTTTTTTTCCAACAGTTGGGCTGGGTCAATACGTTGTTGCCGCTGATTGTGCCACAATTTTTTGCCAATGCATATGATGTCTTTCTGTTGCGCCAATTCATCATGACGATTCCACTCGAGCTCGATGACGCAGCCCGCATCGATGGTGCCAATCCGCTCGAGATTCTGCTCTATATCATCTTGCCTCAGGCACGCCCCGCTTTAGTTTCTGTGGCTATTTTTCATTTTCTCTATGCATGGAATGATTTCTATGAGCCGCTCATTTTCTTGCATACCAAAGATCAATGGACACTGGCAGTGGGATTGCAGACATTTGATTCACTCTATACCATCAACACCCACCTGATTATGGCGGTGTCGGTGCTGATGATTGTGCCACCCATCGTCCTCTTCTTTTTGGCACAGCGCATCTTTACGCAGGGTGTGGTCTTTAGTGGGGTTAAAGGGTGAAATGATGGTCAGGCACGTACCACAGCTGTGCAAAAAGCGTGTACAATAGCCATGTCCTGACACATACATTTTTATCGTTTGACTAGGAGCAGTCAATGACGACATTACCACCAATCCGCTGGGGAATTTTGGGTACTGGCCGTATCGCTGGTATCTTTGCCGAAGGGCTTACCGCTCTTTCTGATGCCAAATTGGTAGCAGTAGGCTCGCGCACTGCTGAGTCTGCGCAACGCTTTGCCAGTAAGTTCAATGTTCCACGTGTGCACGCGAGTTATGCCGCACTTGCCAATGACCCCGAGGTAGATGCAATTTATGTGGCTACTCCGCATACCGGGCATATGGAAGACACTATCCGTTGTATTCAGGCTGGCAAAGCGGTCTTGTGCGAAAAGCCCTTTGCGGTGAATGCGCAGCAGGCTACACAGATGATTGCAGCAGCCAAAGCAGCCAAAGTGCCACTAATGGAAGCCATGTGGACTCGTTTCTTGCCGGCGGTACGCAAAGCCGTCAGCCTCATCAATGAAGGCGCCATCGGTGACGTGCGCATGATTCAATCCGATTTTGGTTTCCGCACTGAGGTCAACCCGAGTGGGCGCTTGTTTGACAAGCACCTTGCTGGTGGTGGATTGCTCGATGTAGGCGTCTACTGTGTCTCATTTTCGGTGATGTTGCTCGGTGCTGCACATGCGGCAACGGGTATTGCGGATATTGGCACGACCGGTGTTGATGAACAGGCAGCAGCGGTGATGTCGTTTGATGGCGGGCGCTTGGCCTATTTCTCTACTGCTATCCGCACCAGCACGCCCATGGAAGCAACGGTCATGGGAACCAATGGCTCCTTGCGCATCGAATCGCCCTTTTTTGCTGCCAACAAAATTACGCTCAACCGCGGTGGCAAAACCGAAGTCATCGACGTGCCGTTTGTGGGTAACGGGTACAACTACGAAGCTGCTGAGGTTGGGCGGCTAATTCGTGAGAAAAAAATCGAAAGCGACATCATGTCGTGGACGGATACGATGCGCACCATGGAAGCCATGGACCGCATCCGTGCGGTGTGGGGTTTGCGCTACCCGATGGAGTAAGTGGTTTTTCAGTACAAAGGAACTGTCATGCAATATGCAAATTTGCCTGGTGTCCCACTACCGGTGTCACGCTTGGTACAGGGGAGTGTCACACTGAGTTCTGCGAATATTCCGCAGTGTTTTGATCTGTTTGATGCGATTCTCGATATGGGCTGCACCACCTTCGATACAGCACATGTCTATGGTAATGGCGATTGCGAGCGTACATTTGGGCGCTGGATGCGCGAGCGTGGCAATCGCAACAAACTCAACATTATCGGCAAAGGTGCCCACCACAGCCAAGACCGCAAGCGAGTCACGCCGTGGGATATCACCAGCGACATCTATGATTCGTTGGCGCGTTTCCAAATCAATCACATCGACATCTACTTGCTCCACCGTGATGACCCATCGGTGCCGGTTGGACCAATCGTCGAAACCCTGAACGAACACCGCAAAGCGGGTCGCATACTCTGCTACGGTGGCTCGAACTGGAGCCATCAGCGCGTAGCCGAAGCGAATGAATACGCATCCAAACACGGCTTGGCACCCTTTGTCGCGAGTAGCCCCAACTTTACCTTAGCCGTACAAAACAAGCCACCCTGGGATGGTTGTGTCAGCATTAGTGCGGCTGATGCGGCGCCTTCACGTGAATACTACAAGGCCAACCAGATGCCTCTCTTTACCTGGTCGAGCCTGGCTGGTGGTTTCTTTTCAGGGCGGCTCCGGCGTGACAACTTGAGCACGTTTGAGACGTATCTCGACAAGCTGGCAGTCGAAGTCTATGCCAACGACGACAACTTCAAACGCCTCGATCGCGTGCAGCAGTTGGCCGAAGAAAAAGGCATGACAATCCCACAAATTGCCACCGCCTACGTGATGAGCTACCCACTCAATATCTTCGCCTTGGTTGGATGCCAGACGCCGGATGAGTTCAAGGCAAACATGGCCGCCAGCGAAGTCCGCCTTACTGACAAAGAGATGGCGTGGCTCGAGCTCAAGAGTGACAGTCGCTAAACCTTGCGTCATTTATTTCTGTGCTATACTGCCACGGATGAGTGCTTGTTGCACTCGTCCGTGGTTTTTTGTGGTCGAAGTATATGTGAATCAGGTACTGCTTTATGAATACGTTGCGCCTTTATCATGCACTCGCCACAGTGATGCTGTTGCTGTTTTTGGCGAGTTGTGGTACACCTGCAGCTGTCCCGCCCACGGTCACCCCAGAACCACCCACAGCTACGCCTGAGCCACGTGTGGCGCGTGGTGTCACGCTCGATGGTCTCGATGTTGCGGGGCAGACGCGTACCGAGTTAGCCGCTTCACTCGCTGCGCTCAAACTCGCGCCACAGTCGGTCATTGCCGTCACTGGTGATATCACCAATACACTGACATTCAAGTCATTGTCCATTGATAACGAGGCCACAATTGATACCCTGCTAAAGGCTACTGCAAATAGTACGGTGCGCAAAGTGATTCGTTTTGACAACACCGAGATTCAACAAAAAATCACTACTCTCAACACGGCGGTATCGGCTGCATCAGGGGTGACGTTGCAGACTACTGCAGATCCGTTCAACAGTCAATTTGTGGCTGGTGCAACCCAACAAGTTGAAGCCGATGCAGCCGAATTGGCAATCATTGATGCATTGACGCGGGGTGATGCCCAAGTCACGTTACCGTTACAAGCGAGTGATGTGGTTGCGACACCTACTGCGGCACAGCTCCAAGACGCGATTAATGTCATGGCAGAGGCATGGCCGGGGATTGTGGGCATCTACGTCTACGACCTGGATCGTAACGAAGTGATGGCTACCTACAACGAAAACACGGTCTTTTCGGGGGCAAGTGTCATGAAAGTGCCAATTCTCATCCATGCATATGCCAATGTGCCTGCCTTTGACGCAGATCAGACGCGCTGGATGCAACGCATGATTATTGACAGCGATAATCTGTCTGCCAACAAAATGCTAGCGACGAGTATCAACGGGCAAGGCACCGAATCAGCCTATCTCGGTGCGCAGTCGATGAACGAAATGCTGATTGCCCTCGGTCTAGCACATTCATACCAGAATATGCCCTATGAAGCGCGCGATTACCTGATTGGTGTGCTCAACTACGAAATCAAGCGTGGCCCCAAGCAAGAGGGGCCTCCGCCGCACACAGACGCTGATCCAATGTTGCGTACGACGCCTGCAGAAATGTCCAAAGTCTTTATCGAGTTGTACCGCTGTAGTCAAGGTACCGGTGAGCTTATCGCACTCTACCCAGAGACGTTGAATGCGGCACGGTGCGGTGAAATGCTTGATTTAATGCATAAAAATGCAGACTTCAGCCGCATGATGTCGGGATTACCTGATGACGCCTATGTGTCACACAAAAGTGGCTGGATTGAAGACATGCAAGGGGACGTGGGCATTGTGACCACACCCGATAAACGACACTTCATGATGGCCATCTATGTCTACCGCGACATCGCCGCCAATGGTGGCTATTTGCTCGACAATGTGGCTGGCCCAGCAATTGGCGGGTTTGCCCGACTCATTTATAGTGCGTTTGTCCCTGCAGTTGCCCCCTAACCCACAAAAGGCCATATCGCTGATGCAGATGCCCAGCGATATGGCTTTTTTGTGTCATACAGAGGTGCGTTTTCATCTTCTGTTCATTTTATTGTCATGTACCCTGCTTGACAATAGCCAGCTTTCAACGGTATTGTAGTAGGTGAGAAACGTATGTATCGCACATATGTTTCAATTGTCCGTATGATGCATCGGTTGCTATGATTGCTGGAAAGTTGATGCATCACCAATGGAGAACTACATGCGAAATTGGTATCGAGTTGGGGTATTTGCAGTGTGTCTCGTCACGGTGTTGGCATTCTTGCCGTTTGGTGCGCGTGCCCAAGAAGCACCTCCCATTTCGGACGGCTCACAAACCGATGACAGCTCAGCTCCACAACCGACAGAGGCTCCACCAGCCTTCCAACAAGGATATGCCCCTACCTACACCATCCGTGCCACCCGTGAAGGGTTGGTTGGTAAACGGACTGCCAACGGTCATCGAATCGTGGAACGTGACTGGTTTGTGGCGTTGCCCTCGTGGAAAGTACTCTCGAGCCGAGGTGGCAGTGAGTTCCAAGTGCGTGTCACCTACGAAGACAAGAGTATCGTGTTGCCTGTATGGGATGTCGGTCCGTGGAACACAAACGACGAATACTGGACACCTGAGCGTCGCTTCTACCGTGACCTCCCCGTCGGTATGCCCATGGCACAAGCTGCAGTACAGTTTGGCTACAACGGTGGTCTCGACATGTTTGGGCGCAAAATCACTCTCGGCAACGGTATCGACATTGCTGATGGTGCCTTCTGGGATGGCCTCGGTATGCGTTCAAACACATGGGTTCGTGTCACTTTCTTGTGGATGGGGCTCGACCCCGGCCCAGCTGGATTGGTTGATGCATCGGTTGGGAGTGCCGCCTATCCGCCTGGCACCGTCATCGTAGACAACGGCAGTGGTGGTTATACCAGTAGTGCCAAAATTGAGTGGTACGACAGTTTTTGTGGTCTCAATGGCAAGCATGATTGGACATTTGGGACTTCGAAACCCGAATTCTCAGAAAACACCGCAACCTGGAATGCCAACATTTCACAAGTCGGCTACTACGAAATCATGGCGTTTATTCCTCCGTGTGGGCGCCCCGCAACTCGCGCGGCCATCTACAAAGTCAACACCAATGGTGCAGAGCGTGATGTGTGGCTCGACCAAGCACTGCAAAGTGGTCGTTGGGCGTCACTGGGCATCTACAACATGATGCCAGGGAGCTCGAGTGTCAAACTCAGTGATGTCACTGGTGATGATGGCCAGAGTGTACGTTTTGATGCGGTGATGTGGGTGCCACGCTACGACTCAATGCCTCCTTCTTCGTGGATTCAAGAAATCCAACCGATGGATGGTGGTGCATTCGTGGTGCAGTGGGCTGGTGTGGATGATGTCAGCGGGATTAGCTCGTACGACGTGCAGTTCCGTGTCAATGGCGGTGAATGGCAACTGTGGCAAAGTGGCACAGGTGCCAATATGGCGCTCTTTTCACCACCCAGTGCTGGCGAATACCAGTTCCGTGCCCGGGCACGTGACTGGATGGGCACGGAGGCTGGTTGGAGCGAAGATCCAATCACCTTTAAGTCAGTTGTGGTACCATAGAGAAACGTGGTTGTAGACGGAGCCGTCCCCCGCGGACGGCTCCGTTCTTTTTTGATGTGAATGCACCATGA
>JBKCGB010000200.1:0-2670 GCA_046303375.1 Roseiflexaceae bacterium | reverse complement strand
GGGGCAGGATGTCGCGCTGTGGGAAGCAAAAGCAGTTGATGGAGAGCTGGTAGCGATAGTCGGTGATTTGCGCCGCCTGCCAACGCGCACGGTTGTCGCTGATGACTGCCGCCACGTTTGTGGGTGGCGTACCACCAAACCATACAGTGGGAGTCGGGTCATTTGATGGGAGATTCGTGCATCCACTGATGATGATGAGCACCCATGTCATCACACCGAGTATGGTCGTCCGGTTTATTTGCATAAAGTGACCTCTTTGGTGATGTTAAATGGGCGTATAAGTATCTGTGTACTATAACATCGAGTTGTGTATATGAATACACCTATTCTCGCGGTGTAAATCCCGACACTCCCACATACAACTCATCATCTACTGCCATGGCAATGAAATCGGCGCTGATCGTGGCCGGTACCGGGTAGGTTGAGTCATAGGTGACACTCAGTTTGTCGGCAGTGCTGAACCATGATGAGGTGAGTTCAGCGTAAATGCGTGAGATAGTGGTGTATTTGAGGAAAAAACCACTGCCCGCATCATCAGGTGATACTGGTACCCCGCGCGCATCTGTGATGGACGTGACCACATCGTTGTTGACCTCGATGGTGATGGGCATGACGGCGTTCATCGGACAAAAGCAGCTCACCGTTAGTTGGTAACGATAATGCCTAATATTCGCATCACGCCAGCGCGTCTGGTAGGCGCGTATTTCTGCAGCAATGTCAGCTGACACATCATGTGTGGGAGTGAGTGTTGCAATGATGCTGGTAGGTGTCGGTTGAGTGGGTGCGGTGTTGGTACAGCTGATGAGTACGAGTGCGAACACGACGTGGATGAAGTGGGCGCTTGTACGCATGGTATCCCCCTTTATTGCATCTGACAGGCATACATACGAGATGTTTCATGGCGTGCGTTGTCTCTGGAGCGCACACTACACCAACTGGTTACGCCACCGCCACTCAAGTACCCCGAGTGTACCCACAAACAGCCCCTCTATCACGAAATGCCCGACACCAAACAGACTCGCCGTTGGAATAAGCAGCACTGCCGTAACAAGACACACCACCGCCCACAGCAGATTAGCAATACTGAGGCTCATTATCGCCTGTATCGAGCGTTGCGACCATGATGCGAGCAGTGAGCCAGCGATACCATACCCGATGTTGGCCATGATATTGATGCTGAGTAGCCATGCGGGAATCTGGTAGAGCGCAACCAGCGTATCGCTGAGTGTCCACACTACAAGCCCAGCTATCAACCCAGCACATCCGTCGATACGCAGGATGCGTTTATTCATTCATTCTCCATTGTGCATTTTCAATTCTCCATTCTCCATTGTGCATTCTCCATTCTCCATTGTGCATTTTCAATTCTCCATTCTCCATTGTGCATTTTCAATTCTCCATTCTCAATGTCACTCCACCACAAACAAATCAAAATCGAGCTCACCTGGCGAGTGCCCAAAGCCGGTCAGCATGGCTGCGGCTTCACTACGGTGGTGGGTCAGGTCATTGACCACGTGCATAATGGTTTGCCAGCGGGTGCGCTGGCTCTGCGCGTGTTGCCACCACACGGCGTTGAGGTCGGCTTCATTCAACTGTGCCACGTACTCCATCCATGCCGTCTGCTCGTGTTGCCAGCGAGTGGTCAGGCTGGCCACATCTGCGAAATCGTCTTCGGCGATGACCGTCGCATCAGTGCCCGTCAGCGCCATACGCCAGCCGTAGGCGGTATCCAGGGCGTGCACCAACGTACCACGCAGGCTGTGCCAGCCCGGGTCAGGGGTGACCGGCTGCACAAATTGGTCGGGTGTGATGTGGGTACAGGCTTGGAGCACGCGCATATCCGCCCAAAAGGTGTAGGCGATGAGTTGCATGATGGTGGTGGGGTGCATAGGCAGTACCTGCTTTCGTCGTATGTGAGAAAAAATCGGCTATGAGCGGTTCTGTCGCTGAATATCGGTCACATCAGCCGCAATCATCCCTTGTGCAGTCAAAATCTCCGCAATGAACTGGCTTTTGCCGGCCACATAGCCATCAATGTCATCGCCACAGCGCGCTGCTAGGTCGTGCTTGAGTTGTGTATAGATGGCCACCGCCTGAGGGTGTTGGCGTAGATAATCGCGGAGTAGCAGATGGTTACGGATGCTTGGTGCATCGATGTGACCGAGGTAGAGGTGGTGGGGAAACGTATCAACGGGGCGTGCAAAAGCCTCACGCCCGGCGATGCCCAGATTGCCACGATGCACATAGCCGAGCGGTGCGAGGGCGGCAATGATTGCCGGGATGTCAGCCATATTTTGCACCACGATATCCATGTCAATGATCGGTTTGGCCGCTAGCCCGGGTACGGATGTGCTGCCTACGTGTTCGATGGTGGCAGTAGGGAATGCGCCGAGCTGGTGGTGTATCGGGTTGGCGAGCTGGGTAAACAGTGCTGGCCAGGCTGGATTGTAGTCGCTGACGATGATGGGCATGGTGGTGTTCTCTATGATTGCGTCGTATGTCGACGGTCCATCCCACATTGTCATAGAATACGCTGATGCGGAGTACTGCTGGCTGACGCTCAACGATTGCGTTGCAACACTTGTTTGGTGTAATTGCACGCCGTGCAAGTCATGATGCGGTAGCCAGCCGCCGTGGTATGGCGCATGTCGCGGCCGCACCGTGGGCAGA
>JBKCGB010000199.1:0-9216 GCA_046303375.1 Roseiflexaceae bacterium | reverse complement strand
TGCTGAGCCATATGTACTGGGCATCGTGATGGCGATTCAGTTCGGTCTATTGGTGTGTATGCTGGTGCGCAATCCGTTCATTTTGCATGTCACCCCAGATGGTATCCCCCCTACCGATGGTAAAGGCTTGAACCCAACACTGCACAACATGTGGATGCTCATCCACCCGCCGATTCTGTTTATTGGTTTTGCATTAATGGCAATCCCCTTTGGGTATGCCATTGCCGGGTTGTGGCGTCGCGACTATGACGGCTGGGTGTTGGCCGCATTGCCCTGGACGATTGCATCGTGGGCAGTACTCGGCTTGGCGCTATTGCTGGGTGGTTACTGGGCCTACGAAACCCTCGGTTGGGGTGGCTACTGGGGCTGGGATCCCGTCGAAAACTCGGCGCTCGTGCCCTGGTTAACGGTTGCCGCACTCATTCATGCGATGTTGGTGCAACGTGCAGGTGGTGCCATGCGCCGTACCACGCTAGTGCTGGCAGTGGTGACCTATGTCCTCGTCTTTTATTCGACGTTCCTGACCCGCAGTGGCGTGTTGTCATCGTTTTCGGTGCACTCATTCGTCGAAGAGGGACTCAAGTGGTTGATGACCGGATTTTTGGCGAGTTTAATCCTCATCGGTGGTGGCTTTATTGCATGGCGCTGGCGCGACATCCCCTCCAAAGCGCTTTCTGACAAACTCCTGTCGCGCGATAGTTTTTTTGCCCTGATGATTCTCGTGGTGATGCTGATGGCGGGTGTGGTGGCGCTTGGCACATCGATGCCCGTCATCTCGGCCATTCCAGGGGTCGGCTCGTCGCTCCAGAGCTTTTTTGGTTCCATGTTTCAGCTCGATGATGGTACTACCTACGATATGAATGCACAGCCCTTTGAGGATGGTCGCTTCGGATTGGTGGGGAGTTTTTATAGTACCACGGTGGCGCCACTCGGACTGATTATGACGGTATTGATGATTATTGGACCGCTGTTGGGCTGGCGTGATAGCAATCCGCGCCATTTGCTCCGTGCCATTCGGTGGCCGGGTGTGGCAGCTGTTGCAGTCACCTGTGTTGCCATCGTGCTGGGCACACGTAGCCTGTATTCGGTGGCATATGTGGGATTGGCAACGTTTGCAATTGGTACCAATGTACTGATGATTATTCGTACGTTGAAAGGTGGCTGGCTGCGCATTGGTGGCTACATGGCGCATGTCGGTCTGATGGTCTTTATTGTGGGTGCAGTTGCGTCCACGTGGTATGCCACACCAGAGACACGCGTCGTCATCCCCGAAGGTGAAAAAATGGCTATTTATGGCTACGATCTCACCTTTAACGGTTGGCGCATGGATGCCAATGGGCGTGGGGTGCTCGATATGACCGTCAACCGTGGTGGCAACGAATCACCGGCGACTCCGCAACTCTACTTCAACAGTCGTATGGGTGCGACCATGGCAACGCCATCGGTGCGCAGCGAAATCTTCCAAGACTTGTATATCTCACCGGTAGAATACACACCGGCGTTTGACCGTAATATTGCGGATCTCGAAGAAGGACAGTCCAAGAAAGTTGGACCATACACGATTACGTTTAATGGGTTTGTGGTACCCACCGATCATAGTTCGAATGCGGACATCAGTGCACGACTAAGTGTCAATTATGAAGGACAAACCACTGAAATCGTGCCAGGTATCGTGATTTTGGCGGATGAACCAGATCCTGCCAAAGCCATCAAAGAGCTGCCCGTGGCACTCCCGGGTGGTCACAATGCGTCGCTCGCCGCCTTTGACCCGACGCAGAAACGTGTCATCATCAACGTGAGTGGGTTGAATTTGCCCGTAGAACCGGCACGCGCTGTGGTCACGGTGACTGTCAAGCCAGGGGTGGTCTTGGTGTGGAGTGGCATCATCATCGGCGTGTTGGGTGGGCTACTCGCAGTGCTCCGCCGTGCAATCGAGGCGGGCATGACGCTGGGGACGGTGTGGAACTCGGCTTCGCTGTGGGCGCGTGGCCTTGGACGTGATGACGCACTTTCACGTGTGAAATAGAAGGAATGTCATGGTTGATTTTTATGCGGTGCTCCAGGTCAATCGTGATGCCGATCAAGCCACGATTACTGCGGCATATCAGCGCTTGCGTCAAGCGTATAATCCGGATGCGCTCCAGGGAGTAAGTGAAGAGTTGCGGGTATTGGCGAGTGAACGGGCGCTGGCACTCGAACAGGCATATGCGATTTTGGGTGATGTGACGATGCGAGCAGCCTACGATGCTGGGGTGACGAGTGTCGTTGAACGGGCCATCCCAGTGGCTGACCCCAGCTACGATTATCGCCCACTCCCCGCTGCGCAACAGCAAGAACGCAGCGCCGAATTTGATGCCAAACCGCTGCGCAGTGGCCGCAGTGTGACTGGTGACCGACAGACTGCGCTATGGCTGACTGTGGTGATCCCGCTGGTGATTGTCTTTGCCACATACATCATCACTGATGGTGGTCGCCGTACCGCACCGAGCAATGATACACCGCCAGTGGCAGTTGCGACTGCGGTAAGCGACCAATTCGAAGAAGCGATTCTGACTGCACGACTGACCACCGAAGAAAATCCAACCAGTATTTCGGCGTGGGTCGATTATGCGAATTTGCTCTACAACAGTGTGCAGATTGTGCGTGAGCAACAGCCGGGTAGCACCCTCTACCTCAATCGCTTGGCACGCTGGCAGATGGCGGCTGATGCCTATGCCAAAGCGCTGTCGTTTGATCCGAGTAATGTGGTTGTCCAAGCGGATATGGGTGCTAGCCGTTGTTTTTATGGCAACGGTATTGGCAGTAGCCCTGATTCGGCAGCAGGATTAGCACAGCTCCGTGAAGCACTCCCAACACTCCCCGATAGTGAAAAACCGCGTGTGTTGCTGAATTTGGGGTACTGCTTGGCAGAAATCACCCCACAACAGATAGATGCGGCTATTGAGGCATGGCAACAAATCGTTGACATCGAACCGAGCGACTCACCATTTGCCATCCAAGCAACCAAACTCATTGCACAACTCAGAAACCGTTGAGGCGGTATGGGGCGAAAGGCAACACGATATGGCGACAGCGCAAACATACTATGAGCAGCTGGGCGTTGCAGTTGATGCAACGACGAGTGAGATTGTCGCAGCATGTGAGCAAGCCACCATGCGTTATCGCGCTGATCTGCAAACAGATCCGAGTGGTGAGCTCGCAAATGCGGCCATGCAACGCATTGCCGCCATCGAAGAAATCCGCGATACACTGCTTGATCCCCGGCAACGCTATTTGTATGATCGCTCGTTGGGACTGTTGATACAACCACCCCCACACAGTGATACGCCGCCAGTAGCCCCCGCCGAAGAAAATCCCGTCCGCCGTGAATTGATGATGGTCATTCTCGGTGGTCTCATTGGAATCGTTATTGTGGCGATTGTGTGGGTTGCTAGCGCCCGCCTAGCGGCACCAGTGATGCCAGCGGCTGCCGAAACGAATCGTCCTGCTACCGACTTTACATTGCCCCTCCTTGGTGGTGATACGCTGACGCTCAGCGCCTATCGTGGCAAAATAGTCGTGTTGAATTTTTGGGGGACATGGTGTGAACCGTGCAAAGCCGAAACTCCAGCACTCGAAGCCGCCTATCAACAGCTCAAATCCCAAAACGTAGAGTTTATTGGCATTAATCTGCGCCACCAAGAAGCCCCCGGTATCCAAGGCGATATTGATGTGGCCAACTTTGTCGATGAATATGGCGTCTCATACCCGGTCGTCTTTGACACAAAAGGCGAAATATCGCAGAAATATCAGATTTCGCCCATTCCGGTCAGCTACTTTATCGATGCCCAAGGCAATGTGCGCTACGTCTATGTGGGCACATTGACTACCCAAGATACGCTGGAATTGGTGAGACGACTACAAGATGGTTAATTATACTAAAGAATAATTAATCTCGTATAAATATTTAAATAATGAAAATTAAAATGATACAATCGTTGCGTATTTCTTTCTTTAGAATGATGAAAAACGTTATTTATGGGTGAAAAAACGAGTGTGTTTTAAATAAATTCATGGTAATATTATACGGAATAAATTCGCTGAATTATTAATGTAACGCATTTGCTGCTACACACAATGGAGGCGTCATGACACAATCGCAGTTAATCATGGTGGTGGATGATGAGCCCGGATTACGTCGTTTATTGAATTTGTTGTTTAGTAATGCGGGATATCGTGTTATTGAATCGAGCAGTGGTCCCGATTGTTTAGCGCAGCTCGCATCACACTCACCAGATTTGATTGTGTTGGACATCATGATGCCCGACATGGATGGTCGTGAAGTATGTCAACAGCTGCGCAATGCCAAAAACATGGTACCGGTATTGATGTTGACGGCACGCACCCAATCACGAGATATTGTGATGGGGCTTGATTGTGGTGCTGACGACTACATGCTCAAACCATTCGACATGGATGAGTTATTGGCGCGGGTGCGAGCGCTGTTACGGCGGAGCAATACTGCGCAACACACGCGTATTGTCGGTGCGGGTGAGCTCGTGATTGATTCGCACACCCGCAAAGTCACGGTCAAAGGGGTCGAAGTTGAACTCACGCCGACCGAATATGCGTTATTATCGGTATTAGCAGAAAACGCAGGGAATGTGGTGCCCCATGAATCCCTGTTACACTCTGTATGGGGACCGAATTCGCAGCACGATCAAGACTACCTCAAGGTTTACATGTGGCATTTGCGCCGCAAAATCGAACCCAACGCAGGGCGTTCGCCGCGCCTGCTGTTGACGGAATGGGGGGTTGGCTATCGGCTTGTGCAGTAACGCAAGGCATGGCAGATGAGTAGACAGGCAGCAGCGCTCCGAGTGGTAGTCAAATTTGGCACCAACGTGTTGACCGCTGGAAGCGAACGGTTGCATCGCCCACGCATGGTTGATTTTGTGCGCCAGTTGGCCATGTTGCGTCAGCGCGGTCACGAAGTGGTGCTCGTGACTTCTGGTGCCGTGGCTGCCGGTATCGAACGCCTTGGAGTACAACGCCGCGCCCGCGACATTTCACAAAAGCAGATGCTAGCTGCAGTTGGGCAGAGTTATATCATGCATCTCTACGAGCAACTCTTTGGACTGTATGCAGTGCCGGTAGGGCAGACTCTCCTCACCAAAGCCGACCTCACCGATCGTCATCGTTACCTCAATGCACGCAATTCGTTGATGACATGTTTTACCTATGGTGTACTGCCAATCATCAACGAAAATGATGCCGTCGTGGTCGATGAAATCAAAGTCGGCGACAACGATAATTTATCGGCACTCGTCGCCAATCTAATTGATGCCGATTTGCTCGTGATTGTGACTGACATTGATGGTGTTTACACCGCTGACCCGCGCAGTAATCCTGATGCCACGCTGATTACCGAAATTACCGATATTACACCGGCTGTCTATGCGCTGGCTGGTGGTACGGGGAGTAACCGTGGCACTGGTGGCATGATTACCAAGATTCAAGCAGCCGATTTGGCCACCCAGAGTGGCATTGATGTGGCAATAGTCCCGGGTGCGTTGCCTGATGTGGTCTTGCGCACTGTTGCGGGCGAACGCATCGGCACGCGCTTTCCTGCGAAAGTTAACAGCATGGAAGGACGCAAACGCTGGATTTTGGCAGAAACGGTGCGCAATAGTCGCATTGTGGTAGATGATGGTGCCGCGCGTGCGGTGACCCAACAGGGCAAAAGTCTCTTGCCGGCGGGTGTGGTGGCTGTCACTGGCGACTTTGAACGTGGCCAAACGGTGCGTATCTTTCATGGTGACCACGAAATTGCCCGTGGGCTGATGCAATACAGCGCCACTGACCTGCAACGTATCATGGGGCAACGCTCAACGAAGATTGCTGATATACTGGGATATACGTATGGTCCCGAAGCCATTCACCGCGATGATATGGTGCTTTTGGCGCGTACAGAGAGCAAAGAACTATGACGACCATTGATGTTCCCGCAATGGCCAAACGTGCCCGTCAGGCCGCACGGGTGGTGGCTGCTTCGTCAACAACGCAACGCAATACGGCGCTCGCAAATATTGCTGAGTTGCTTGCGAATCCAGCCGAACAAGCCGTCATCCTCGCCGCAAATGCAGTCGACATGGACAATGCCAAAGCAGCCGGGTTGCGGGCATCATTGCTCGACCGCATGTTGCTGACGCCACAACGCCTCGATGCCATTGCCAGCGACATCCGTACAGTAATTGCCTTGCCTGATCCCGTGGGCGATGTGTTTGAACGTGGCGTGCTCCCCAATGATTTGCACTGGCATAAAGTACGTGTCCCACTTGGTGTCGTGGCTGTGGTCTACGAAGCGCGCCCGAATGTGACATTTGATGTGGCTGCCTTGTGCCTCAAATCGGGTAATGCTGCCATATTACGTGCTGGCAAAGAAATCGTAGCTTCGTCAACGGCTATTGTGCAGGTACTGCAACGCGCCTTGCAGGCTGCAAATTTGCCAGCAGATGCCCTACAAGTCATCGATAACCCGGATCGTGGGTTGGTAGAACAACTGCTCAAACTCGATAAATACGTGGATGTGGTGATTCCCCGAGGTGGGGCAGCCTTGCACCGCTTTTGTGTGGAACACGCCACCATGCCCGTGATTGTGGGTGGGATTGGCATCGTGCATGCCTATGTTGACCAGACGGCTAATCCACAGTATGTGCGTGATATCGTGGTTAATGCGCGCGTACAACGCCCGAGTGTGTGTAATTCACTTGACGTGATTCTCATCGAGCGTGCGGCACTCACCAGTATGCTCCCCGTGATTGCTGAGGCATTGCTTGCCAACGGCGTCGAGTTGCGCTGTGATGCCGAGATCCAGGCAGAATTCGTGCGCATCGGCCTGCAAACCGACAAAATCGTGGCCATGGGGACTGATGATTTCGATACCGAATACATGGCACTGATTGTCACCATGCATGTGGTGGCAGGGGTCGACGAGGCAATTGCACATATCAACGAGCATGGTGGCCACACCGAAGTCATTATCAGCCAGCACCAGCCTACTATTGATGCGTTTGTGCATCAGGTCGATGCCACCGCCGTGATGGTCAATGCGTCGACGCGTTTCAACGACGGTGGGCAGCTCGGTCTCGGTGCTGAAATCGCCATTAGCACACAAAAGCTACATGTACGTGGCCCGATGGGGCTGCGCGAGCTTACCACCTACAAGTGGGTGGTGCAGGGTGACGGTCAGATTCGCCGCTAATTGTCCCTCGGTAACCGCATGATGATGTCAGGGTCGCGGAGCAATACGCTACCCAACTGTACTGCACAGGCGCCAGCTGCACGGACTGCACGTGCGCTGGCGTCGTCGTTGATGCCACCACACGCTATGATGGGGGTGCTGGTGGTTGGCGCAATTGTTTGACAGGCGTACAGCGTCAGTGGAAAGAGTGCAGGGCTGAGGTATCTCCCATCGGCCACATGTGGTGCCCCACACAACGTGATAGCATCGATGTGGTGTGTGTCACATTGCTGCACGAGAGGGATAAGCAGATGTGGATCTGCGAGCGGGAGCTTGACCAGCAGTGGCAGTGATATCACGCTACGCAAGCGTGCCAGTAACTCGTTGAGGTCGTGCTGGTGCGGTGCAATCGCTACCTCGAAACCAGCAATCCCCTCGACTTGGTCGAGGTCACGGGCGGCATTGCTGATGTGGGTGTCTGCCCCGTCCAGCGATACAATCACGGGGATGTGCCATTGTGCCCAGGCGGGGGTAGCACGGCGCCCCACCCACTGTACGCCCGGGTCATGCCACGGCTCACCCACCCATAGTCCACCACGGTATTCATGAATACGATTGGGACCATCGGGGGAACGACCGGCGTGGGTCACACTTGGGGTAATCAGTGCGGCAGGTGCGACACGTTGCACGGTGCTGGCCGTATGGACCCCGTAACCGAGTGCACCAGCCGCAGCAAGGTACGGGTGAGCGAGCGTGAGTGCAAATGGACTGTGTGGTGCAATGATAATCATCACGGTGGTTCTACTGAAGCAGTTGCGGATCTGCACCAGGTCAATGCGTGTTGTACGTGGTGAGCCGTGTATAATACAAGCAAGACGTTCCGGCACTGCCATGCGCCGTGTCGCACTTGTATGCACAACGAAAGAACTCACATCATGACCACAGTATACCGTGTTTTGTTGGTTGGGTTTGGCGCTGCCGGCCAAGGATTCGCCCAAATCCTACGCGATCATGGTGCCCGCATCGCCGCGAGTACGGGCGCTGATATCCGCATTGTGGGTGTGGCGACGGCCCGCCGTGGCAGTGCTTATGCTGCCGATGGACTCAGCGCAGGTGCCTTGCTTGAGGCGATTGCACGCGGTACACTTGCGACACTGCCACAGGCGGTGAGTGATGATGCGTTGACCATGATTGCGACACGTGCGGCAGATGTGGTGGTCGAGCTGAGCCCGACCAATCTCGATACCGCCGAACCTGCTACCACACATATTCGCACCGCGCTCAACCGCGGCTTGCATGTGATTACTGCCAACAAGGGACCAGCGGCACTACACCTCAAAGAATTGCGTGCGTTGGCTGCCAACAAGGGCTTATTTCTCGGCATTGAGGGGACGGTGATGGCGGGTACGCCGTCGCTCCGTCTCGGCTGGAGTAGTCTGCAGGGGTGCGATGTGCGCATGGTGCGTGGGATTGTCAATGGCACCACCAATTATATATTGACGCAAATGGAGCAAGGGCTCGATTATGCGGATGCCTTGGCTGATGCACAACGCCTGGGCTATGCCGAAGCCGATCCGACGGGTGATGTGGAAGGGCACGATGCGGCTGGCAAAGCAGCGATTCTGGCCAATGTGCTGATGAACGCCAGCCTGCGCCCTCGCGATGTGGCCTGCAAGGGGATTACACAGATTAGCGCTGCTGACGTCAAGACTGCCCAGGCCGCTGGTGAACGCTGGAAGCTCATCGCCGAAGTTACACGTACGCCACACGGCGTGACTGCTTCGGTACAACCGATGCGGTTGCCGGTGACCCATCCGTTGGCAGGAGTCGCAGGTGCTACCAATGCGTTGACCTATACGACTGACCTGCTCGGTGATGTGACCATCATTGGCGCTGGGGCGGGCGGTGTGGCTACGGGGTTTGCGGTGGTTGGCGATCTGTTGGCGCTGCACCGCGGCGAGCGCGAGCGCGCCGGATGACGACAACCGTGATGA
>JBKCGB010000198.1:0-5255 GCA_046303375.1 Roseiflexaceae bacterium | reverse complement strand
CTATTGATTGGTCAAAAACGGCATTATTTGTTGTTGCACTGCCATACGGTCATACATGATTCGTGTGGGTATATGTACCAACGGCAGGCCTGCATCCTGCATAATCGCATCCAGTAATTCGTCACGGGCGATGCGATCAGCTCGCTCGTGCGATGCATCATCCAGTTCAATTGCCATCATAATACGGCTATCCACGGTGCGCACAATCACAAAGTCCAGTGACTTCTGTGAAATTCTGTTCCAGCGTGGATTCAGCCACTGCCGATGACGCTGCATCCGCCGCAAATGTACCACACGATGCAGTGATACTTGTACCATGTATTGATACTCGCTCGGTAAAATGTCATGTAATACGCCAGCAAATTGCTGCTCAGTTGCAGTCAACATGGTCGGTACCACGGCATAATGTCCAACCGGATGTGATGAAACAGGAGTCGCTGGCTGTGTTTGTGGGTCGCGGGCAGTCATCAACGCCTCAATAATCCGAATGAGCCCTATCGTACTCCTACGATGCCGACCTGTCTTGCTCACGACAGACCCCTCGGTCACAACCGTTTGGTATCGGCGCCAGAGGAGTACTATAGTCACGACAGCACCCACAATCACGAAAAGCAAGGTACAGATGCACAGCAATGCTAATACAGAAAACGTCATACTGTACCCTCACTCACCAACGGGCACCAAAAAAGGCAAAATTTGTTGCTGTATCGCCTCACGGATGTGCATCGTGCTTATGGCAACATACACAACAGGAAGTTTGACTTCACGCAAGACGGATGCCACGAATGCGTCACGTACTACCGTAGACCCACTATATCGGTTATCTTCAAACAGCACCACCAACACTGGTTTGGTGTCAGATGCGCGCATTACTACGACATCAATCGATTTTTGGGCAATACGACTCCAATGTGTATTACGCCATGCGTGTGTGTGCCGTAGTTGCTTGACTTTCACTAGTCGATTCATTGCCACACGCACCGTATAACGATACTCCCTTGGCAAAATATCATTCAAGAGCATTGTGAATTGGTGCTCGACAGGATGTAACAACATCGTATTGGCCACATAATAACGGTTACGTGCCACACGGATTGGGATTGACGCTCCGGTATGCGTTGGTACTGCGAAGTTTGTTGCATCTACCACATCAATGGCACGGCGACGTATGCGCCATCCATTGATGAGCAATATAATCCCTGCACTCGTGAGGGCGATAATGACTGCATAGAGTACCACGCGCATCGCAAACTCCGCTGTATCTGCTATGCTACTATCATACGACGCTTCGAGTACTGTTGCGACAGAAACGGATATGACCATGAGTGATACGACCGTAACCATCGACATTTTTAGTGATATCGTCTGCCCGTGGTGTGTCATCGGTGGCGTGCGCCTTGCCAAGGCCATGGCACAACGTCCCGAGTTAACGGTGGTACGCAACTGGCATCCCTTTCAGCTCAACCCTGATCAGCCTGCTGGTATCCCGTGGGCGACGTATGCTGAGCAACGCTTTGGCGGTGCCGAAAAGGCCAAACAACTCTTTGCCCATGTCACTAACGTGGCAGCTAGCGAGGGTATCACGTTTGATTACGACACTGTGGCCACCGCCGCCAACACGCATGACGCGCATCGCCTGATGCTCTTGGCAAGTGAGTACGATTTGACGTGGCAAATGGCTGATGCCCTCTACAATGCCTACTTCAGCGCCGGCATCGACCTCAACGACCGCACGGCCATCGGTGCCATCGCCAGCACGGTCGGCGTCCCCGCCGAGCGGGTCAGCACCCTGTGGGCAGGCGACGAGTATAGTGATGCGGTCGATGAATCGATGGAGACGGCGCGGCGCATCAATGTGAGTGGTGTGCCGTTTTTCATCTTCAATCAAAAATTCGCCGTATCCGGCGCCCAACCGACGGAAATCATGCTCAAAGCGCTCGATGCAGCAAGTGGCGTAATAACGTTGTAAGACGCGAGTATATATCACCGCACACCATGCCCACTACCCTATGTAACATGCGAGTTTGGTGTGCGGTCTCGAAAACAATAATTGCGCTTGATTTTTATTACGTAATACTGTATTATTAATGTAAATTACAAAAATACTATGAAGAAACGGAAGCACAGTATGCGTATATACGCCGGAATAATCAGTGTCATTGCTATGGTCAGCATTGCGGCAAATATTGGTTTTGGTTACTATTTGTACTCTTTTGAGCAACTCAATCGGCAACTGCAGACACAGGTCGTCAACTTCCAACAAGATCAAGCGGATGATGCGCAACAGATATACACGCTCGATACCGCCCTACGCGTCAATCGGTCGTATGTACGCCATCTGACGCGCCAGCTCCATGACCAATCACTGGTACTTGCGCGCCAACTTGCAACACCCTCCACACGCAACGTGCCGTGGTGCAGTCGGCAGCTCCAGGGAGAGTATACGCATACGCACATCACTCCACCGCAGGTGGGGCGCCGCATCCAGACAGCGTATACGGCAATCTATAACGCTACCGTGGACGACATGACGTATACGCGCACGTGGCCACACGATTTGCTTGTTACAGTGGCTGTGACAGACCCAAACACAGAGACACCACACACAGACCATGTGGCATTGACGAGCACACGTGCTGGTGCGGAGCGTAATCATCAAGATATGCGCATTATCGTGACCACACGCTGCGTGTATGTGGTGACACCCTAGTACGTCACGGTATATGACGGGGATGATACATCCAATCAGTATATTGATGCGTATTCATAGATGAAATTAAACATTACCACGTTAGGGTTCACCATGTTACACGTCCAACCGCTCGCACAGACACAACTGCCCACCAAGTATGGTGTCTTTCATATGGCCGTTTTTGCACAAGACAATGTGGCGTTGTGGTGTGGTGATGTCCAGCATCACACGCCACTGTTGCGCCTGCACTCCGAATGTCTCACAGGCGATGTTTTTGCGTCACAAAAATGTGACTGTGGCGAACAGCTCGATGCCGCCTTGCAGCGCATACAAATGGATGGCTGTGGTGTGCTGTTGTACCTGCGCCAAGAGGGACGCGGCATTGGGCTCGTCAACAAAATCAAAGCGTATGCGCTACAAGAGACGGGGCTTGATACCGTGGATGCCAATCGCGCCCTCGGGCTCCCTGATGACATGCGCGACTACACGCTGGCACTAGGTATGCTGGAATGGCTGGGGGTCACGCAGGTGCGTTTGCTGACCAACAACCCCACCAAAATCGCTGCACTGACGACGCACGGTGTACAGGTGGTCAGCCGTGAATCCATCCAGATTGCAGCCAACGTCATCAACCACGACTACTTACAGACCAAAAAAATCCGCATGGGACATTTGCTCGACGACTAATCTGCGCGATACGCATACGGTGTCGGAATCGATGCGAGATGGGGCGCATGGTGCAATGCCACCAGCCACGCAAAGGCGGTATCCTGCCAGCGTGGCAGGGAAGCTCGTGCACTGTACAAGGCACTGTGCAGGTGTGGTTGATGTGTGGCATCAGCACAATAGGGGGCCAAGGCCTGTGCGAGTGCGGCTTCGTCATCAATGGGCACCAATGTCCCTGCGTCAGCCACAATGCGCTGTGCTGACGGGATGGCATAGCCAACCACCGGCACACCGGCCCAGATCGCTTCTGCAAAGGCCATCCCATACCCCTCAAAGCGCGAAGGCAATACAAAGAGCCGGGCAGTGGCGTAGGCGTCACGCAACTGGGTGTCGCTGACACTCCCCTGCACCGTCACCGCAAATTCGGCAGCCTGTAACGACACAAGCAACTGCTCACACGTCGCAGCATAGCCGGGATGGGCATCTGTTTCACCGTACAGGTGCAATGGCACATGCCGGGCACCGACGTGTGCCCAGGCACGGAGGAGTGCATCAATGCCCTTGCGGGGAATCCACTGCGCCACACAGATGACAGGGGGATTGGGGATGCGGAGCTGGAGGGCGGGTGCACCGAGGCGATCACAGCCTGGTTTGGCCATGACGATGCGGTGTGGCGCCACACCACGGGCAACCAGCTGGGCGCCCCCAGCTTCGCTGACCGCGATACACAGATGCGCAGCAGCCAAGAGTGTGCGTTCGGGGGGGGCGGCATCGCCACCAGCCAACGACGGCAATTCGTGCACCATGGCGATGATGGTGGTCTGCGTCCGCCACTGGACCACGTATGGAGCCACTGCAATGCGGGCCAACATGTCGACCATGATGACGTCGTATGTGGCGATATCGGTGGGGAATTGGGCGTGTTGCTGGGCGGTGTCGTCGGCACCAGAAACGACGATTTCGTGGATGTGCAACCCCATCTGTGCCAAGATGGCGTAGACCTGTTTGTGGTAGAGATAACCACCGGTACGTCGATCTGGATTGCCCACCGTAATCATGGCTACCTTCATGAGGCAAACTCGCGTTGTACGGCAGCCCAAGCCTGACCCGATTCCCAGACTGCCACCCGGATGGAGGCAAGCCCGCGCTGATGGAGCGCTGCCATGACCGTATCGCAGATGACCGCAGCTACCACTTCGGCAGTGCTATTTTTGCCGTGAAACACGGCCAAGTCGTCGAGATTTTGGTAGTGAAACGAATCGACGATGGTGCGCAATGCAGTCTGTACCACACCGATATCAACCAGCGTGCCGTCTGGAGCAAGTTGTGGACCACGCACTGAGACTTCGACACGATAGGTGTGCCCGTGCATACGTTGTGCAGGGCCAAAATCGCCGATGAGGCGATGCGCGGCTTCGAAATGGGCAACGACACCGACTTCGTACATGACTCCTCCTCACACTTCATAATCGAATACGACCTGGACGACACCAGCATGCCCGGCATCGATGAGCGCATATGCGGCAGCAGCATCAGCGAATGCAAACGAATGACTCATCACCTGCTGATAGGGCAGTGCACGCAACAGTTGCCAGACGGTATCCATGCGCCGAGCAAAATCCCAGCGTGGCGCAAGGTCAGGCGACAGGCGCCCCACCTGTGTGGCACGGAGCTGAATGCGTTTGCGATGAAAGTGGGTGCCAAGTTGGAGTGTGGCTGCTTTGGTGCCGTACCACGACGCCACGATCACGCGCCCTTCGACCGCAGTGAGTGCAATCGCACTATCGAGCGCCAGCGGATTGCCACTGACTTCGACCACTGCATCGACACCACGCAATGCGGTCGTGGCATCAACGAGGGTGGGCAGTGCATCGGGGTGCACGACGCACGAAAGGCC
>JBKCGB010000197.1:0-11975 GCA_046303375.1 Roseiflexaceae bacterium | reverse complement strand
CAACACGCCCCGTGCCTTGGCTGTCGATGTGGTGCGCTTTGTGGGTGACGGCGTGGCAGTCGTCATCGCCGAAGACCGCTACATTGCGCGCGATGCCCTCGACCTGATTGATGTCGACTATGAGCCACTCGCCGTGGTGGTCGACCCCGAAAAAGCCACCCAACCGGGTGCCCCGCAACTGCACGAAAACGCCCCCAACAATGTGGTCGTTGAGTGGTCGGCAGGCAACCGCGAGGGGACGAATGCAGCCGTTGCAAGTGCGCCAGTGGTCGTCAAAGAGCGCATCGTCAATCAGCGCTTGATGCCGACTCCCATGGAGACGCGTGGCTCAATTGCACGTTATGAGTCCTCGACCAACGAATTCACGCTGTGGACCAGCTCACAAGCCCCGCACGTGCATCGTTTGTTGTTGACGGCCTTTATCTTTGGTATTCCCGAAACCAAGCTACGGGTGATTGCTCCCAATGTCGGTGGTGGCTTCGGCCAAAAGATTTTCGTCTATCCCGACATGGTCTTTTGTATGTGGGCGGCGCGCAAGCTGGGACGCCCCATCAAATACGTCGAAGACCGCTCCGAGAATTTCAAGGCATCATCACACGGTCGCGACCATGTGACCGATGTCGAAATCGCCGGTACGCGCGACGGCAGAATCACCGGTCTGCGCATCAAGACCTACGCTGGTCTGGGTGCCTATCTCTCCACGATTGCTCCAGGTGTCGCCACTACGCTCTATGGGCGCATCGTCACGGGCGTCTACAAGATTCCCAACGTGCACATCGACGTCATCGCCACCTACACCAATACGGCCATGGTCGACGCCTACCGCGGTGCTGGTCGCCCCGAAGCGTCATACCTCATCGAGCGCATGGTCGATCGCTTTGCGGCCGAGCTGGGTATGGATCCCACCGAGGTACGCCGGCGCAACTTCATCCCGCCTACCGAGTTCCCCTATGACAACGGCCTCGGCCTGTTGCCCTATGACAGCGGCAACTACGCCCCAGCCCTCGACAAAGCCCTGGCCACCATCAACTACCCGCAGTTGCGTGCCGAACAAGCCGCCTTGCGCGCCCAAGGGCGCTACCTGGGCATCGGTATCAGCTCGTACGTGGAGATTTGTGGTGTGGCACCGACGGCCTGGGCCAATGGGCAGGGCTGGGGTGCAGGGTTGTGGGAAAGTGCCAACGTGCGCATCCACCTCACGGGTCAAGTGGTCGTGACCACCGGCTCACTGCCCCACGGCCAAGGTGTCGAAACGACCTTTGCGCAGATTGTGGCAGACGAGTTAGGTGTGCCATATGAAAACGTGCTCATCGAGCACTCCGATACCGCCGGCACACCGTTCGGGTATGGCACGTACGGTAGTCGCAGTTTGGCCGTCGGTGGCACTGCCATGGTCAAGTCGGCGCGCAAGATCAAAGAAAAGGTCAAGCGTTTGGCGGCACACCTGCTCGAGGCCAACCCGGCTGACATCGAGTTTGCCGACGGCAAAGCCTTTGTCAAGGGCTCACCCGACAAGGCCAAGACGCTGGGCGAAATTGCCCTGTATGCGTCAGTGGGGGCGTCCATGCCCAATGGTGAGGAGCCATTCCTCGACGAGACGACCTACTACGACCCACCCAACTGTACGTTCCCGTTTGGCACGCATATCAGCATCGTCGAGGTCTTCCCCGAGACAGGTGCCGTAGAAGTCAAGCGCTACGTGGCAGTGGATGATGTGGGCAACATCATCAACCCGTTGATTGTGCATGGTCAGCTCCATGGTGGGATTGCGCAAGGAATGGCGCAAGCCCTCTACGAGAATGCCGTCTACGACGACAACGGTCAGTTGCTTAGTGGCACATTGATGGACTATGCGGTCCCCTCTGCATCCATGCTGCCTGACTACGAGATTAGCCATACTGTCACACCCAGCCCAGTAAATCCGTTGGGCGTGAAAGGTGCCGGCGAAGCTGGTACAATTGGCAGTGCACAATGTATTATGAATGCGGTGATTGATGCGTTATCACCCTTTGGTGTACGGCACATGCAAATGCCTGCCACACCCGAGAAAATTTGGCAGATAACGCACAAGTAATGCAAAAGGAGTACCCGACTTATGATTCCTGCTGCGTTTAAATACGTCAAAGCCCGTAGTGTTGCTGAAGCCCTGGTGCTGCTGCAACAACACGGTGAAGACGCCAAGTTGCTGGCTGGTGGTCATTCGCTGTTGCCCGCCATGAAGCTGCGCCTCAGCCAACCATCGGTGCTGATCGACATCGCCGGTGTGACCGACCTCAAGGGCATCACCAACAACGGCACCCAGCTCGTGATTGGCGCCGGCGAGACCTACCACGCCATCGCCACCTCGTCTATCGTCAAAAAGACCTGTGGTGTGATTGCCACGACCTGTGGTGACATTGGCGACATTCAGGTGCGCAATGCGGGGACCATCGGTGGTGCGTTGGCACACGCCGACCCAGCTGCCGACCTGACGGCTGTTTTTTTGGCACTTGGTGGCTCGGTGATCGCCCAGAGTGCGAGTGCCAGCCGCGAAATCGCTGCAGATCGCCTGTTTGTGGGCATGCTCACTACGGCTCTCGAGGCCGGTGAAATCCTCACCAAAGTCACCATCCCCGTGCTCCAGCAAGGCCAAGGCGCCGCCTACGCCAAGCTCAAGCACCCGGCCTCGCGCTATGCCATCGTTGGTGTGGCTGCTAGGGTCAGCATGAGTGGTGGCAGTGTGACCAGCGCCCGCGTCGCTGTGACCGGTGCCGGTCCAAAAGCCGAGCGCCAGGCCGCCTGCGAAGCCGCCCTTGTGGGCAGCAATGGTGATGCCGCTGCCGTCAAGGCGGCTGCCGCCAAAGCCGGTGATAGAATGGATTACCTCGGTGACATCCATGCGTCTGAGGATTACCGCCGCGCCATGGTCAAGGTCTATGCGGCCCGTGCCTTGAGTGCAGCCATCGCTCAAGCCCGCGCCTAGCGTCGTCATGCGATGCGCCGTTGTGGTCTTGTGCCACGACGGCGCGTCGCTGTGTTGGAGGGACTGTGCGTATGCATCGTTTTGCACATCACACCATCGTCGTGACGGGTGCCGCCAGCGGCATTGGCCGCGCCACGGCTATGCGACTGCACGCCGAAGGCGCCCAGATTGTGGCTGTCGACCGTGATGCCATTGGGCTGGCCGCCTTGCCGATCCCCGTGCATGCCGTGGCTGTTGATATCTGTGATGCGCCGGCAGTCATAGCGGCGTTGACCCCACTCACGCACATCACTGGCCTATGTAATGCGGCAGGGGGCAGTGGCCGGCGCTTTGGGGATGGCCCAGTGGGCGAATGTACGCTCGAGGGGTGGCAAACCACGCTGGACCTCAATCTCACCAGCCAGTTTGTGATGTGTAAAGCCTGTCTCCCTGCCTTGCTTGTCAATCGAGGGGCCATTGTAAACGTGGCGTCGGTGTTGGGGATGGTGGGTGGCGATGCCGATTTTGCCACCCACGCCTATGCAGCGAGCAAAGCAGGGATCATTGGGCTGAGTCGTGCCATGGCAAGCTACTACGCGCCACAAGGGCTACGGGTCAACGTAGTGGCGCCCGGGCTGATTGCCACGCCCATGAGTCAGCGCGCCCAACAGAGCGACCACATCAAAGCGCGCTTGGCACAGCTGCAGCCGCTGACGGGAGACTTTGGGGCGGCCGATGATGTGGCGGCGGCCGTGGCGTATTTGTTGTCGCGCGATGCGGCGTTTGTGACGGGGACAGTCTTGACCGTGGATGGTGGGTGGACGACACAGTAGCAGAAAGTGTAGTTATATCATTGATTTCCAGGGTAACGCGTTGGTTAAGTTGACGCCGATTAATTCCAACGAGATGCTTGCACCGATTCGTCGTTTTTTAATCGACGGTGAAACAGTATTAGCAGTCTTTAAAACGATTCGTGACCAGGTCGTATTTACTAACAAGCGTGTTATTGCGGCCAATGTGCAGGGTCTCACCGGCAAAAAGTCGACTACACGTCGATTCTCTATAGCAAAATCCAGACATGTTGGGTAGAAACAACGGGCAGACTCGACTTCGACTGTGAAATAGAGATTTATGTCAGTGCAGTGGGAAAAGTGCGCTTTGAAATCCGTGGGAACTTTGATATCGTGGCGTGCAATCGCATTCTCAGCCAGCACATGCTGCACTAGGCGAATTAGGCGAGCACGGCTCCGATAATAGCTACCAATAATATGCCACCGATGATGGCATATTCCCAGTACGGGCGTGGGTTTTTGTCTTCGCTCAGTGAATGCTGCAACATGCCGGTGACCACATAAAAAATCACCAGTAGCAATGCGCCCCCCAACAAAAACGGTGCTGCCCAGTAGTTGAGTGCCCACAACGCCTGCGCCAAAATAAAGCCGACCATCAACGACAACAGACCGAGATTGGCACGCGTCTGTGTCCATTGAAGCTGCGTGTATGCCAGCAAGGCGCCACTACTACCCACAAAGACAGCCGAGTAGAGGGTGCGTAGGTGGGCAAAGTAAATGGCACTGAACAAGCCAAACGCCATCACAAGTGCCAGCCCTTGCAGCACCATTAATGCTGCTTGGCGTACTTCGGGTTGGCGATCCATCGAAAAGTGCTGTGCAATGAGTGATGCAAGCAAGAGTACACCTGTGGCAATCAGTGCCAGCACAAAGGCAAACATCTGGAGCCCGCTGCTAAAGAGCCGGAAAAAGGCGAAGCTGGTAATCACCGACATGGCCGGGAGTATCCAAAAGCCGGGTGCTAACTCGACCACGGTAAAGCCCAAATTGACCAACCAGAGTGGCCGTGCATGCACTTGCGGGTGATCGCGGGTAAATAGGTCAGCGCCCATGCTGGTGAGAATGACAATAGCCCCCAAAATGACCCACGACACGGTAATGACGGGTAAGTCTCCACCAAGCTGGGCGCGGATGATGTTGGGGTTGATATCGACGAGAAACACTACTGCCATGCCGAGTAGCGCTAATAGGACAAGCGATACGAGTCGGTCGTAGCGCGGTGTTGATGCATCAGTGCTCATTGCTGACTCCCTGTGACAGTCACTACCTCTATTATACAACGCCTGTGCTGATGCATTCGCGTTGCTGCATGTACAGAAAGCACATGCCGATGTTGGCTGTATCTCAGGGTGAGCAAAGGTACTCAAATCACAGAGGGCGTGAGCTGTTTATCGTTTATGCGTGCATATGGTACAATCTGCCTTAGAGTGCGCAATAACAAGGACTTCTTTATGCGTGATGATATTACCAATTCAGCAATCGAAGATTATTTGAGTGGACTCATGCCACCGCGTCCATCGCCACTCAGCGACATGGAGCACATTGGTCGTGAGCAAGGTTGGCCGCTGGTGGGGGCAGTTGAGGGGCAATTTTTGTACATGTTGGCGCGCACCAGCGGCGTGCGTGATGCCCTCGAGATTGGCACTGCCACAGGCTATGCAGCCATCTGGCTCTTGCGTGCACTGGTGCAGCATCCCGATGGGCGTTTGACGGCCATCGAGCGTGACCCAGAGCGGTTTACCCGAGCGCGTGAGTGGGTCGCCAAGGCCGGCTACAGCGACCGGTTTTCTATCCACGAAGGTGACTGGTTCCGCGAACTCGCCAACATGCGTGGTCCGTTTGATTTGATTTTCCTCGATATTCTGCGCCACCTCAACAACGAACGTGAAGCGCTTCAAGCACTTGAATTGTGTGTGCCCCTGTTGCGCCGGGGTGGTATTTTGGTGGCCGACAATGTGCTCTGCAATGCCCTCGTGCTCGAGGATTCAAGCGAGGCTGCGCCGATTGTGCGTGGCATCCAAGAATTCAATCGTGCCATCATGCACCACATCGATCTTGAGTCAGTGATTTTGCCCATCCGAGACGGCATTGCAGTGTGCCGGCGTCGTTCGTAGTTACGCGTTGCATGTGGATGCGCCATGCCCGGACTGGGCGTGGCGCTTATTCGTTTTGGTGACGGGCTAACTCTTCGAGGACGGCAATATCAGCCACATAGAGCCCAGCCGTAACACTCGTGTTGGACTGAATCGCAAGCAGTGATTCAATCGCAATGTGAAACCCCCAGCCGATGACGAGCACCGTAGACACGAGTCCGAATGTGGTGAGTACACTCGTGCCTGTCAGCATTTCCATGGCATAAAACGGTGCCCCAATCAAGCCGTAACAGAATGCCTGTAATCCGAAGACAATTGGGATGATGGGGAGTGTTGCAAGTGTGGGGACGCGCCAGTATTCGTACATGACACGCAACAGGATGACTGCACATAATGTGTGGAGCAATGCCAAAAAAAGACTTGTTGGGAATCCAAGTGCGGTGATTTCATTGTCATATGACCAGACGTTCCACGAGACACCAACGCTTTCAAAGACCCAGAAAAAAATCACTACCACACTCAGCAGTCCCCACATTCCCAGTTTACCGATTTGGACGAACGAACGGCGGAGTGTCGCAAAAATCAGCAGTGTGGGAAAGACCATAATCCACCCACCCAAAAACGCAATGAGTGGCAGCGTGTTGCCGACAATATAGTACAGCTCAGCATCATAGACGACACCGTAAATCAGATGCCAAAGGGGTGATGCAAACCCACTCAGCATTGCAGCAACTACAATGAACACGAACAGCGGCGATTGCGCGGATAACCCGGCAAACACGGCCAACATGATGACCACGGCGGCCACTAGGAAGAGGATGATTTCCATGTGTGAATGTCCTATTCCAGATAATTATGCGCCACGATACTCGCGTATTTCTCCGTCCACGAGCGTGAAAAGTTTGTCGCTCAGACCGTGTGTGTGTTGGCGTACATCGCGAGTGATTTGAAGTGCCACTGCAGAGACGCGATCGGGGTCATCGTCGCTAAACAGAATCATGAAATCACGGTTGGGGATACCGATGAGTGTCTCACCAGGGATATTTTTGGCCACATCCGTCAACAAATCGGGCAACAGCAGGCGGGCCGCATCAAGTCCGTCGTTGTGATTAAAGATGATGAGTTGCTGGCTGCCACTGCCTGTCACATGATACGGTACCGTTGCAGAACGTTGGCGTAAATTTTGAATGGATTGTTCGTGGACAGCAAATTCACTCACCCCCCATTTAGTGAGTTGTGTTTCGGTCAAATATGAGAGCCGCTTGTCGTCATGAATCGCATACGTGATAATCAGATCCGCCAGAAACATCTGGTAGACGATGGGGTCTGCACCGCGGTCGAGTAAATCAGCGAGCAACGCAATCGGCTTGAGCTGCGGGATGATTCGTTGCGCAATAGCCTGATAGCCGGGATCGGGTACACCCTTTTCGCCGTTGCTCACACGCAACAATGTCTGCACGACTGCATCGAGTGCATCGGGACGGCGGCGATACGCCCGTTCAAATGGCTCGACCGCGACTTCTGCGGCTGTGCTGCCACGCATGACACGCAGCACGCCCGCATGATACTGTACATCTGTGATGTGCTCGTCGAGATCAGGGAGTGTGGCAATGATGTGGGCCACAAACGTGTCAAAGGTGTTGTCGGGTGTTTGATTCATAGGATTGCTGTCTGAAAATGTGCCACTAATGTGTCAATGGAGAGGTGCACACATGCCTGTCCGTGGTTGGTTGCGGTAAAGCTGGGGCTCGCCGATACCTGCCCCACACATGCCCAGGGGATGCCGTGTAGTGTAGCCTCAAAGGCGTGTTGTTGCGTGATTGGTACTTCTACCACAAAGCGACTGGGGCTTTCGCTATACAGTACCACAAATGGGTCGCGACTGGTACTCGGTACTGCATCGAGGGCGATGGTGGCTCCCAACCGGCCGGCAATCACCATTTCGGCTACTGCGACAGCGAGCCCGCCATCGCTGATGTCGTGGCAAGCCACCACGCTGCCATGCTGAATGGCACGGTGAAGTTGGCGCATCAGGTGTGGTGCTACCGCCAAATCGACCCGTGGCTGTTGCCACTGCGCTGCGTCTGGGATACCGGCTACCTGTGCCACATGCGCTCCTGCAAGCGCATTTTGTGTCATTCCTACCACATAAATCGCATTACCAGCCTGCTTAAAATCACTGGTCTGTGCACGCCGAATATCGGGATGATATGCCATGGCAGAGATGAGCAATGTCCCTGGGATGGGAATGCGTTGACCACTGGCAGTCCGGTATTCGTTGTTGAGTGAGTCTTTGCCCGAGATAAACGGTGTGCCATACGCCAAGGCGGCATCATAACAGGCCACTGTAGCTCGCGTCAGCCCGCCCATACGGTCAGGTTGCCGTGGATCCCCCCAGCAAAAGTTATCGAGCACCGTACAGGCACTAGGGTCAGCCCCCACCGCTACCACGTTGCGGAGTGCCTCGTCTACGGCGGCGAGCCCCATCCAATACGGGTCAAACTGACTGAGTTGTGGTGCCATGCCACAGCCAATTGCGATGCCTGCACTGCGATCGGGGCGTACGTGGAGCACCGCTGCATCGCCGGGCCCATCACTCTGTGCGCCCACCAGCGGTTTGACCACCGTGCGCCCCTGCACTTCGTGATCGTAGCCACGAATAATCGGGGCACGGCTGGCAATATTGGGGTGGGCGAGTAGTGCAGTGATAATCTGATTGTGCGCTCGTCCCTGCCAGGCGGGTGCTGGCGTCGTCCCTGCTTGCCAGGTGGCTGCGAGTGTGCGTTGTGGGCGCCCATCGTGGAGCATGTGCATATCGATATCGACCAGGGTATCACCAAGGTGTGTCACCACGAGTCGCCCACTGCCGTCATAGGTGCCGACGGCGGTGGCTTCGACTTCTTCGGCATTACACAGTGCCAATAACGCTGCCAAGTGCTGCTGTGGTACGGCCATGACGATGCGCTCTTGTGCTTCGGAGAGCCAGACTTCCCACGGTTGCAACCCGGCGTATTTGCGTGGCACCTGTGCCAATTCGACGCGTGCGCCGGTCTTTTCGCCCATCTCGCCGATGGCCGATGACAACCCACCTGCGCCACAGTCGGTAATCGCACTATACAGCCCGGCATCACGCGCTTGGATGACGACGTCGATTAATTTTTTCTCTGTAATCGGATCCCCAATCTGCACCGCACTACCGGCTTCTTGGGCTGTAGTGTGTGTCAGTTCGATTGATGAAAAGGTTGCTCCGTGGATGCCATCGCGGCCGGTACGCCCACCAAGTACCACAATTGCGTCACCAATCCCCACGTTACGCGGGTGTTTGCCTTGGGGCGCAAGTCCCACCGTACCGGCAAAGACCAACGGGTTTGCCACATAGCCTGGGTCATAAAACACTGCCCCGTTGACAATTGGGACACCGATTTTGTTGCCGTAATCCTGCACGCCAGCGACCACGCCGTGGGCGACTTGGTGGGGTGGCAGTACGTGCCCCCCCAAGGTGCTGAGGTCGGCGTCACGTGGCCCAAAACAAAACACATCGGTGGCGGCAATTGGTTGCGCCGATACCCCGAGTACGTCGCGAAGTACACCGCCGAGCCCCGTGTTGGCGCCGCCAAAGGGCTCAAGTGCTGACGGGTGATTGTGCGTCTCGACCTTGAACGACAGCTCGAGCTTGTCATCGAATGCGACGATTCCCGCATTATCCACAAACGCAGAAATCAGGCGCAAATGGGTGAGGCGTGATGCTGTTTCGTTGGTCGCTTTCATCAAGTACGTGCGAATCAAACTGTCGATGTCGGCATTGGTACCCAGCGCCACCAACCCTGGGTGATGGGGCTGTTGTGCTACCGTCAAGTCGTGGGCTGTGCCCGAGTAGTGCACCCGCCCTTTGAAGGTTTTGTGTGAGCAGTGCTCACTCCATGTTTGGGCGATAGTCTCAATCTCGCCATCGCTGGGGTCACGGCCAATGGTGCGGTAGTAGGCCTGTATTGTACGCATCTCGGCCAGATCGAGGGCGAGCAGCCCTTTTTGGCTGAGTGAGATGAGCTCATCATCGTCGAGCTCACGGATGGGGACGACCGCAATTGCTGCAGGGCGTTGGGTCGGCGCTGCTAAATGTGCTAGATACCACGCCTTGCGTTCAGCCGTGTTCGTGGCGGTCACAGCGTGACACGTTTGGATGAGGTCGTTGTAGGCAGGGCGCTGTCCATCGTGAGCGGCATAGCGGCGTAGCGTGCGCACTTGGGTGATACCCGTGATACCGAGACGCTGTGCACCGACCAAAATACTCTCTGCCTCGTTGTCGGTGACACCCGCCCGAAAGGCGATTTCGAAACTCGGTACCACGACGCTGTCAAGTGTCGTATGTGCCAGATCGTGCCATGTGGCATGTTGAATGACGGGGTCACACAGCAACTCACTCGTCAAGCGCACGACAGCATCGGATTGAAGTGTGCCCCCAACCAAATACACCGCACTGGTATGGGCATCATCAAATGATGTCACCACAATTGCAAATGCTGTCATCTTGTATCCCTACCACAAATGATTCCCTCCCTCGTAGTATACTCGGTGGCATGATTGGTGGTCAAGAATGTCAGCAATGCATGGGATATGGTATGATGCGTGTGGGTACGATGCGAAATGAAAGGCATTGGAATGCCCCAAATATATGAACCAGCACCGCTTGATGCTGCGGCACAGCAGACCACTCAACAGGTGGTCTTTATGGGCAGTGTCTTGACGTTGCCGAGCTTGTTTTTGGTGTTGAGTGGTCTGTTGCGCTACGATATCGCTTATTTCACTGCACTTGCGTGTTGTCTGATGGCTGCACTGGTGCTCGGGTACGTGGGGTGGCGCTGGGCAGGGCAGGTGCGCCTGATTGAACTCACTGATACGCAACTCGTTGTGAGACGCCGCTTGTGGCGGGCACTGATTGTCCCCATTACTCACATCAATGCGGTGGCCCTCACCCCCCTTGCTATCGACATCGTAGCAACGCGTTGGCGTACGGGGGCAGGTGTGTTTGGGTATCTGGGGACGTTTGCGTCACCACGGTATGGCCGTATGCAGGCCGTGGCTAGCGACCGTGAACGCCTGGTTGCAATTGGTCGTAGTGCGGCGTTGCTGTTGATACTCAGTCCAGCTGACCCCTTTGCATTCGTGGATGGTGTGCGTGCAGTATTACCTACCTCCACCGCTGACAGAAAGTAACCAGAGATGCGCTTTACGGCACTGTCACACGTGCATTTGCCGTGTGAATTTCAACGAGTGATTCCCGGTGAAACCTATCGTGATGGCCGTCAATATCTGCCCACACTACTGCTTGCCCCACGCATTGATGCCCAGGTCGTGAACCCGCTCCAGACCCTGGCAATTGTTGATCGGCATCATGTGGTGGATACACGCATGGTGGGATCCAGGGGCGTAGCACAGCTGGTATTATTGCTCTCACCGTTTATGATCCAACATGCCCCATACCAACGCGGGTTTGCTGATGTGGGTTCACCAGCCCAAGTGCCACGAGTGTATGGGCAAGTCACCCATGTAGCCACATGGGAGATTCCACAGACGCCGTTACCGTACCAGTCACTCTACTGTGAATTTGTCATCGATGTTGGCGGTGGCACTGTGGGGGTCCGCACCCATGTGAGCGCTCCACAACTTGCCGACAAAATCGGTGTATCGCACATCCATCATGGTGATTGGGTGGTAATACCGCGTCCACGTATTGATATTCTCGGCTTTACAGTGCACCATACGCACTGATACACCCCTGAGTGATGGGTATTTCCTTGAAAAAATCTTTTGACATTGATTGAGATTGTGATATTATACACGTACTGTTGTCGTGGGTACACGATAATGGAAGTGGAACAACAACGTAACGAGGAGTTTGTCCGCAATGAAGATTTCAGTACGCAAGATCGCCATGGGTCTGGTGTTGGTGAGCGCATTCATCTTGGCCGCATGTGGTGGTGCAAGTGGTGGCGCAGCTGGTGGTCCGCTCGACGTCGGTACCGACGGTGAGAATCTGGCCTATGCACCTGCTGCATTGACTGCCAAGGCAGGCGAAAAGGTCACCATCAA
>JBKCGB010000196.1:0-16602 GCA_046303375.1 Roseiflexaceae bacterium | reverse complement strand
GGAGAATGGAGAATGGAGAATGGAGAATGGAGAATGGAGAATGGAGAATGGAGAATGGAGAATGGAGAATGGAGAATGGAGAATGGAGAATGGAGAATGGAGAATGGAGAATGGAGAATGGAGAATTTCATTCGCCCGCATGCTACGCACCGACGTGTTGGATCGATGCCATGACATGCGTATCACCCCCCACCGTCATGGCACCGGCGTGTTGCGCCGATGCCATGACGGGAGCGGGCGTCAGTGCATTGGACATGATGGGGGCAGGCACGACACAGCGGGCCCGCGGCGTAATTCCCTACAATACACCTGCTAGCGCATTGATTTTGGGCATGAGTGCTGCAAAGTTCTCGAGTGTGAGTGATTGTGGTCCATCAGATGTAGCCTTGTCGGGGTCAGGATGTACCTCGATCATCAGCCCATCGGCACCAGCAGCGAGACCTGCCAGCGCCATGGGGGCCACCAAGTACCATTTGCCGGTACCGTGGGATGGGTCGACGATGATGGGCAGGTGGGTACGCTTTTTGGCGAGGGCCACCGCATTGAGGTCGAGCGTGTTGCGCGTTGCCGTCTCAAAGGTGCGAATGCCACGTTCACACAAAATGATGTTGTGATTGCCTTGATTCATGATGTACTCAGCTGACAGCATCCATTCTTCAAACGTGGCAGATAATCCGCGTTTGAGGAGCACGGGACGCTGGCTGCGACCAACTTCTTCGAGGAGCTGGTAGTTTTGCATGTTGCGGGCGCCGATTTGCAACAGGTCAGCGTATTCGGCAACCAGTGCCACATCGGTGGGGGTCATGACTTCGGTGACAATCGGCAAGCCCGTCTCGCTACGGGCTTTGGCCATCAGCTTGAGGGCGGCTTCGCCCATGCCACGGAATGAGTAGGGTGACGAACGTGGTTTAAATGCACCGCCACGGAGCATGTGTGCACCGGCTTTTTTGATGGCATGGGCGACCGTCATAATTTGCGTTTCGCTTTCGACGGCACACGGCCCTGCCATCACCACCGCTGAGCCCCCCCCAACGGTGACTCCACTCACGTCCACGATGGTATCCATGGGGTGGAATTCACGTGTAGCCAGTTTGTAGGGGCGAGAGATGCGCACGACCTCGCGCACGCCGCTCATGCTTTCTAAGGACTCTTGTAGGGCGATTGTGATGGGAGTACCGACAACACCTACGATGTTTTGCGATTCACCGTACGTCACGCTTCCTTTGAGGTTGTGTTCGGTGATGCGTGCCAACACTGCATCGAGATCGGCCTTGCTTGCGCCATTTTGCATGATGACAACCATTGATGAAATCCTTTCGTGTGAGCGATTATTTTGCGCGATCAGGGCGGAGTGCCGCGGCACCGTGCAGATACACGTGTACAATCTCTGCCTGTGATTTGTGCGTGTTCCAGTGCATGATGAGCCGGATACAGGCGGGTAGACTGCCTGGGACTGTCATTTCGTGCGTGCACATCAACGCCGTATCGGTCCAGCCGAGTTGGCGCGCCGCCACCGCGGGGAATTCAGCGTTGATGTCTGCAGTGGTGGTAAACCAGACGCTAGCGACATCGGCTTTGTCGATACTGTTGGCATCAATCACCGCACGCATCAGCTCGCTGGTGGCAGCGAGAATCGCATCGCGGGTGTTGCTGGCACACGTGGTTGCACCTCGTACACCGCGGCAGACCATACTCATACACAGATCCTTTCACTACAAAACAAAACCGGCGGAGGCTGGTGCCTCTCGCCGGTGTGTCACGCTGGGTGTGTTGCAGTCATGGCGAAGAAGCCGGTCTCAGTTGTGAGCCGGTAAAGTAATACGCATAATAGGTGCTGGCGTCATGTGCCACACGTACCACGGAATTACTCCTCGCAATAGAACAGTACGCACATCGTATACGATAAATGCGTTGTCGTCAAATCCGGAGTACTGCGGTTATACGGTTGCATTTTGGATGGTGCTATGATACAATTCATGGCGTTGTTTGGGCGATTAGCTCAGTTGGCCAGAGCGCATCCTTCACACGGATGAGGTCGGTGGTTCGAGCCCACTATCGCCCACCACTCCATCAATCCCCTCGAGAGCATTCGCTCTCGAGGGGATTGTGCGTTACAATAGCGTCACAATACCAAGGAGGTGCGTATGCGGTACCATCGTATTGTTTTATGTGTGGTCATCGGGTGGCTGGCATTGCTCACCGTTGCAGAAGCCGCTGCGGCAGCGCGCTGTTTTCGTGAGACGGGGTTGTGTATCACGGGTGAAATCCGTCAGTTCTGGGAGAAAAACGGCGGGTTGCCGGTCTTTGGTTTGCCCATTGCTGCCGCAACCACGACCACCAGTGACGGTCAGCAGCTCACCGTGCAACAATTTGAACGTGCGCGTATCGAGATTCATCCCAACGAACCTACGGCGTATCGCGTGCAATTAGCATTAGTCGGTGCGGATGTACTGGCACAGACAACCGGTGTACGCATGGCCGCGGCCACAATGCGTGATGCCACCGACGTGCAAGGGCGCGCACTGGCGAGTCGCAGTGATTGTCGTTGGTTTGCTAGTACACAGCAGTATGTCTGTGGTGAGTTTTATGCGCATTGGCGGCGCTACGGGGTGCAACTCGACAACAACAAGGCGATTGCCGAACGTGAAAGCCTGGCGCTCTTTGGTTTGCCTATTTCGGCTGAGTTCCGTCAATTAATCAATGGCACCACATACACCGTCCAATACTTTGAACGGGCTCGCTTTGAGTACCACGCCGAAAATCCCGCTGCCTATAGGGTGCAAACAGGATTGCTTGGCCGTGAAATTACTCCAGCGCCGAATCCCAGTGTGGCAGCGGTCATCCCCACACCGACAGTAACGTTGTTGCCAATGAGTGATTTGGTCACGTACTACAACAACATGCCCCCATTCGGATACTGGAATAGTACAACCGATCAGCCTGTGGTGTTGGCGGTGAGTGAATTACGCTATACCTACACCATTGATGCTGTGTCAGCACCCAAACGTACCAAATACGTGGTTGGTCTCTTTGATGTAATCAACAATCGGGCATCTGGTGGTGCCCCCGTGCGTAGCGATTTTACACAAATCACGCTGATTGATTTTGATGGAAACGAGTATACGCCTGACAAGCTGACGCGCCAACTCAACAACCCGATGCGACTAGTAAATGTGGCTGCGGGAACGCGCTACGGTGGTCAAATAGCATTTACCATTCCTGATAAGACGGCAGTCGCACAGATCAAAGCGTATTTCACCGATGTACCACCCATTATCGTTGAACTACGGGTATGGCCCACCATGCCGTAGTTGCATGCATGGCGTTTTATTCCCACGGAGGGATGTCACTACGTGACATCCCTCCGTGGTGTGATTCCCGTGTGCAGGTCGGTAAACCAAGTTGCACGATTTAAATGGTATAATCGCAACACAATTAGGGTGTACCACCATTTTTAAAGGAATACGTATGAGCAGTGCAACGATGCAGGGGCTTGTCTATCGTGGTCCACGAGAACGGACTCAAATCGAAGAAGTGGGTATCCCCACTCCTGGCCCAGGTCAAGTATTGATGCAGGTCGGTGCCGTAGGCGTGTGTGGTACCGACATCCACGTCTGGCAGGGTGACAACCACCAAATGCCGGGACCACGCATTCTCGGGCATGAATTCTCAGGTGTGATTGCAGCAGTCGGGGCCGGTGTCGACGAATTCAAGGTCGGTGAACGGGTGGTCTCAGAAACGGCCTCGTGGGTGTGTGGCATCTGTCCCTACTGCCGTGCCGGCCAGTATAATGTTTGTCCCAAGCGCAAGGGATTTGGCTTTGGTGCCGATGGAGCCATGGCCAACTACGTGATTAGTCGCCCTGCGATTTTGCACCGCATCCCCGCCCATGTGCCTATGTCACATGCGTCATTGACTGAGCCCGGCTGTGTCGCCTATAACGCGATTATCGAGAAAAGTCGCCCGCGCCCTGCAGACCATGTGGTGGTCATGGGGCCTGGTCCCATTGGACTGATGTGTATCGCCGTGTTGCGCCTGTGTGGTGTGGCGCGGATTAGTGTGATTGGGTTGCGCCGTGACGGAAATCGGCTCGATTTGGCCAAAAAAATGGGTGCCGACGATGTGCTCATCGGTGATGAACAAGATGTCGTGAGTGCCGTGCTCAATGCCGGTGACGGCTTTGGGGCGCATCTGGTCGTCGATGCTGTCGGTGTATCCAAAACCCTTGACCAGAGTCTCGACCTCGTGCGCCCCAATGGCCAAATCACCAAGATTGGCTGGGGACCAGCACCAGTAGGCTTTAGCATTGATCGCTTGGTGGCCAAAGCCGCCACGTTGCAGGGCTCATTTAGTCACCTGCATGGTACATGGGAGCGGATTTTGGAGTTGATGGGGACGGGGCAGCTCGACGTGGCTCCACTCGTGACCGAGTTCGATTTGCTCGATTGGCACGAAGGATTTATGGCAATGGAAGAATTAACCATCCCCAAGGCCGTCTTGCGCCCGAACGGTACTATCGGATAGGCATCACTATGCCAAAGGGACAACCATATGCCGATGCACATTGGTCATAACCCGATTGGGTTGGCTGCGTATAGTTTTCCGTGGCGTTGTGGCTTTGCTGGTGCGGGTACACCACGTGTCTGCCCGCGCCCCTATGATGCCCACGCACTCCTCGAGTTGGCCGCCTATCACAACTTGGCGACTATCGAGATTCCACTTGACATCATCAAAGACAAGACTCCCACCGGCTTGAGCGAATTCCGCAAGCGTGCCGATTCGCTGGGCATCAGCATTGTGGTCGATGGTGCCGTAATAGATGATGCCATGTTGGCCACGCTCATTCCCACTGCTGCGGCACTCGGTGCGCGCACGGTGCGTGTGATGGTGAGCGGCATGCTCGAAGGCAATCGTGCCACCTTCCCTGGCGGCTGGGAAGCGCATCTCGCCACGCAAATTGCCGTGCTCGCACGGGCGCGTCCGCTCGCTGAGGCACACGATATTGTGGTGGCGCCCGAAAACCACCAAGATCTCAATAGCGACGATCTCATCCGCATCTGCGACGAAGTCGGTGGTGCACACATCGGCGTGACGTTGGACGCAGTGAATCCGCTGGCGGTGGCTGAGGAGCCAATTGCCTTTGCACAAAAGCTGGCGCACCGCATCGTCAATGTGCACCTCAAGGATTATTTCCTCTACCTGAGTGATCATGGCTACCTGCTGGTGCGCAGTGCCCTGGGTCAGGGGGTGCTCGACGTGCAGGCCTTGTTTGCGGTGCTCGCCACACATGCGCCCCGTGCGACGTGCAACATCGAGTTGGCGGCCATCAATGCGCGGCATATTCGCGTCTTGACACCAGAGTGGTGGCAGGGCTACCCCACGCCATTTGGGGTAGATGCCGTGCGCCCGCTCTGGCACTTTGCGGCTCGACATGTGCGTTCAGCCAGTGATGATTGGCGCACGCCGTGGGAGCGTGGCGAGGATGCCTTGGCATTGGGTGCATACGAAGAAACACAATTCACGCAGAGTGTGGCGCATCTGCGCACCCTCATGCAAGCAAAGGAACAGGCACGATGACCGCACCGTTTGATTTGTTTCACCTCGATGGACGTGTGGCTCTCATCACTGGGGCCTCTGGTGGTCTCGGTGAGGTGTTTGCGCAGACACTGGCTGCCGCCGGTGCTGATGTCATCCTGGTGGGGCGGCGGATTGAGCCACTGACCGTACTGGCAGCGAAAGTGCATGCTGCCACGGGACGCATTGCAACGCCCTACGCCGCCGATGTAACCGACAACGCCCAGGTCGAAGCCATGGCGGCGGCGGTAGGACGCGTCGATGTGTTGGTCAATAGCGCAGGGGTGAATCTCCGGAAACCGGCAGTGGAGTACCCCATCGACAAGTGGGATGAGCTGATTAAACTCAACCTGTCGGCGACGTTCTACTGTGCGCGTGCCTTTGCGCCACAAATGCTCGAACGCAAGTGGGGGCGCGTCATCAACGTTAGCTCAATGCTGGGGACGGTAGGGTTGGCCGAGCGCGCCCCCTATACCGCCGCCAAGGGCGGTGTCATCCAGCTGACACGCACGTTGGCACTCGAATGGGCGAGTCGCGGTGTGACAGTCAATGCGTTGTGCCCAGGACCATTTGCCACCGAAATGAATCAACCCATCCTCAATAATCCGGCTGCCTATCAGTGGTTCATCGACCGCTTGCCAATTGGGCGCTGGGGTAACCTGCGTGATCTCGAAGGTCCCATGCTCTTTTTGGCGTCTGATGCATCAGCGTTTATGACAGGCGCTGAGCTGGTAGTCGATGGTGGTTGGACCGCCCAATAACACGAAAGGATGCCTACTATGGCTCGTGGCTTACGCGTTGTCATGCCCAAAGAACATACGGTCGAACATGTGGAATACGATATTCCCACGCCGAGTGCAACTGAAGTATTGATTGCTACCGAGGCGAGTGGTATCAGTGCTGGTACGGAACTGGCCATTTATACCGGCATCCACCAGTGGCTCAAGGATCCGACAAATCTGTGGGCCAAGTTCCCGTTTGTGCCGGGCTATAGTGCCGTTGGGCGCATCATTGCCGTGGGCAGTGCGGTGACGCGCTTTGCTGTCGGTGACCGTGTCATTTGGCCGGGGCGTCACGAAAGCCACAGTGTAGTCGACGTGAGTGCCGCCGATGCCGATATTTGGCCGGTAGCTGACCATGTGCCCACCCAAGATGCCGCCATGCTGTCATTGGCACGCTTCCCATTTACGGCACTGGTGCAATCGCAACGCATCCTCGGGCAAGCCGTCGTCATTCTCGGTTTGGGGATGATTGGTCAAATCGCCACCCGGTTGTATGCCGCAGCAGGTGCACATCCTATTATTGGCGTGGATGCCTTTACACAACGGCGTAAATGGGCCGAACAGGTCTATGGGGTGCGCACCATTGACCCGAGCAATGGCGATGGTCCAGCCCAGCTCCAAGCCATGCTGGGGCGGCGTGCCGATGTGGTGGTGGATGCAACGGGTGTCCCTGCCGCACTGCAAGATGCGCTGACACTCGTGTGCGATGGCGGACAGGTGGTGCTGGTGGGTAGCCCACGTGGCATCATCCAAAACTTCGACTCCTATTGGGATTTGCATGGTCGCTCGGTGACCATCACAGGCGCACATGGCAGTGCGATTGGTACCACGGTGCGTGACCACTTCCCATTCACACGTGACCGCGCCTTGCCGCTCCTCGCGCATTTTGCAGCAGCGGGGAAGTTGCCCCTCACCAACATGATTACGCACCATGTGCATGCCGAACAAGCCCCCGAAATGTATGAAGGTCTGCTGCGCAAGCGCGATGAGTTTTTGGCGGTGACGATGCACTGGTAGGGTAAATGTGATACGCATGAAAGAACCGTCATGAAAGGGTTTCATCCAGCCACCAGCTTTGGGGCCACAGTTGCCGCCCGTTACGACGATCAGCCACGTGGCGACGAGGCGGCTGCAGCGCAGTTTTTGGCGGCGTATGCCGCACAGCGACCTGCACTCGAGTTGGCCATTGGCACGGGACGCATCGCGTTGCCCTTACGGGCGCAGGGTGTGACGGTCGATGGTATTGAACTGTCGCCGCATATGATTCAGCAACTGCGCACCAAGCCAGGTGGCGCCGACCTGCGGGTAGTCGAGGGTGACATGAGTACGGTGGATATGGGGCGGTCATACGGGCTTATCTACCTCGTATTTAATACCATCTTTAACTTGCTGACCGTCGACGACCAAATTAACTGCTTCGCCAATGCGGCACGCCATCTCTTGCCTGATGGGGTATTTGTGGTTGAAACGGCGGTGCCGTTTGCTTGGATGCCGGGTGGACAATCCGATTATGTACATACCGAGCAGGTCGAGCTCGATGCAGTCACCTTTGATGTGGCGCGCTCCGATGCGGTCACACAACACCTCACCGAACATCATGTGCGCATCACGCCGCAGGGCGTAACCATGAATCCCATCGTGTGTCGCCTGATTACGCCGGGTGAAATGGACTTGATGGCACGCATGGCCGGCTTGCGGTTGCGTGAGCGCTACGAAAACTGGCAACGGACGCCATTTGATACGCAAAGCCGAGCCCATGTATCGGTGTATACCCACAGGGAGAAGTAATATGAGCGAAATCGTCGTCATCAGTGGTGCCGGGAGTGGCATTGGTGCCGCATGTGCGGTGCGTTTTGCCCGTGCCGGGGCACGCGTGGTGCTGCTGGGGCGGCGCATCGATGCCCTGCAACATGTGGCGGCACAATGTGGCGCCGCGGCGCTACCGATTGCCTGTGATGTGACAGCCATGGATCAGGTCATGCATGCACTCACCAGCGTCCAGCAGCAGTTTGGTCGTATCGACGTGCTGGTCAGCGCCGCTGGTACCAATTTGCCAGCGCGGCGCGTCGAGCAGTTGACACCTGACTCGTGGCAGATGATGATTGATACCAATCTCAACGGAGCATTTTTTCTCATTACACAGGCACTGCCCATGCTGCGGGTGGCGCAGGGGGTGATTGTAGCGATTGGCTCGACATCGGTGCCGCGTCCGAGTAGTCTGGGTGGGGCATCATATAATGCGGCAAAAAGTGGCTTGACGGCGTTTGTGCGCACCCTTGCGCAAGAAGAAGCAGTCCATGGCGTGCGCGCCACCGTGTTGCACCCGGGCGAGGTCGATACGCCGTTAATCGACAAACGCCCTGCGCCCGTCAGTGCCGAACGGCGCGCCGCCATGCTCCAGGCCGATGATGTGGCGCAAGTAGTGCAGTTTGTGGCTAGTCTGCCAGCGCGAGCGACGATTCCAGAGTTGGTATTGACGCCGAGTGCTAATCCGTTCGTGTGAAATGCTGATACGCGCCCAGATGCGAGGATGCAATGCGCGTGTCCCTGCGTTTTGGACCGCAGTTGCGCAATACATCTGCCGAATGCAAGTATTGCATAACACGTCATCATGTGCGTGGTTTTATGTGTAAAAGAGAAAAAACGCAGAAAGTTGGTCATAATCACCGCAGGGGGAGCATAGTTGCTGCCCCTGCGGTGGTCATATTACCTGCGCGCCACGCTGAGATCGCGTTCTTTGGGGAGCTCAAACCATGCGTCGTTGCATTTGGCTATGGCCTCAGCATCGAGCACCACATCGAGCCCTGCCAGTGATTCTGCAAGCTGGGTGGGGCGACTAGCGCCAATAATGGGTGATGTGATGCCGGGCTGGGCACGGACCCACGCCAAGGCGGCATGCGTCAGTGATACGCCCCGAGCGGTGAAGTAGCTGTGGAGCTCGGCGACAATGTCGTGTACCACGTCGTTCCAGTAGCGTTTGCGATAGAGCTCGCCGCTGGTATTGAGGGTGAAGCGTGTGCCTGGTTGTACGATGCGTTGGTCGATGTAGCGACCAGTCAGCATACCACCAGCAAGCGGGTTATAGGGGATGACGCCCAAGCCATATTGGCGTGCCACAGGCAGAATTTCGTCCTCGATCATACGGAAAAGCAGGTTGTATCGTGGTTGGAGTGACACAAAGTGTTGCAAGTTGTGCGTATCACTTGTCCACAATGCTTGCATGATTTGCCAAGCAGCAAAGTTGGAGCAGCCAATGTAGCGTACTTTGCCTGCGCGTACGAGGTCAGTCAGCGCATCGAGTGTTTCGGCAATAGGTGTTTCAGGGTCAGGGGCATGCACCTGGTAGAGGTCGATGTAGTCGGTGCCGAGGCGTTTGAGGCTGGCATCACAGGCGGCCATGATGTGACGGCGTGAGAGCCCCTCATTGTTGGAGCCCGGCGCCATGGCACCGCGGCATTTGGTCGCAAGCACGATGTCGTGTCGGTTGCCACGTGCCTTGAGCCACGTGCCGATAATCTGTTCGGTGCGACCGACACTGCTGAAGTCGCCGCCGAGTGGGTAGACATCGGCGGTGTCGATAAAGGTCACACCGTGAGTGAGTGCCACATCGAGAATGGCATGTGATGTGGGCTCATCAGCTTGGTTGCCGAATGTCATGGTGCCGAGACATACGGTGCTTACGTGTAATCCAGTGCGACCGAGGCGTGTGGTGTGCATACGCAGACTCCCTTCTCATGTCAGCAAATATAAAACGCCGTAGCACAGCGCACCCATGCTGTGCTACGGCGTACGAACGAGCGTGCGTTAGTAGCGATCACCACGTGATTGACGTGGGCGATCGAGACCTGGCTTTTCGTCTGACTCGTTGACGCGCAACGGGCGACCGAATACTTCGAGTCCATTGGTGGCCTCGATGACGCTGGCGGCGTTGTCAACGTCCATTTCCACAAACCCGAAACCCCGTGATCGCTGCGTATCACGGTCGACCACAACCCGCGCATCGACAACATCACCATACTGGCTAAATGTCTCGATCAGATCTTCTTTGGCCATGCGCCATGGCAAATTACCGACAAACAACTTCACACGCATTCGCTTCACTCCTCTGTCCACCATAGACAGTCACGAGGCATCCCTCGCATAAAACAACCCTTCGCCAATCCCGTTGGTCTTACCCCACAGCCTGACCATACCCCGTATTGAACCAAAACTCACATCCTGCCGGGTGCTACCATGTCAGGTGGCGGAAGGTGGGTCTTCACAGATGCGTGTCACAGTCCTATACGTCTAATTGACGCACCTCATTATAGCACGATTTTTAGACATCGTTGCAACAATTTCTATAGCTGTCAGACACGTATCGTACAGTGGTGATTTACCCATTGCCAAGGCGGAGCATGGTGGCTGCCATCATGCGGATACCGTTGCGAAAATCACTGATGCGGATGTTTTCGTTGGGGGCATGGATGCGTGAGCCAGCATAGCCGATCCCAATTGTGATGATGGGTGCACCGATTTCATGTGCAAAGAGGTAGTTTGGCCCAGAACCACCTGACATCGGCCACAGATGCGGTGCACGCCCATAGACGGCGCGGGAGGCATCGGTCAATGTGTGAACCAACGGATGGTCGGGGTCGGTGCGTGCTGGGCGACCAGCCCCAATCACGGTGATATTGACATCGCTAAACCCATGTGCATCGAGATGTGCACGGAGCTTGGTGACGACTTCTTCGGGAGTTTGGTTGGGCACGAGCCGAAAATCGACTTTGGCGAATGCCTGCGCGGGTAACACGGTTTTCTGACCCACACCTTGATATCCACTGCCGATGCCACAAATCGTGCATGTCGGCTCAAACACTTCACGACGGCGGAGCTCGACTCCTTTGGCGTTGCGCAAAAAGTGGCGGTTGCCAAAGAGTTCTTGCAGCTCTTCGTCATTGTCGGGCAGGGCGGCGAGCAACTCCATATCACGTGCGGTTGGTGCGATGACGTTTTCATAAAAATTCGGCAGCTGGATTTTTTCATCGTGATCTTTGAGCGTGTTGAGTGCCCACACCAAGCGCCAGGCTGCATTGGGCAGAATCGAGCCACCAATCCCTGAGTGGGCATCGATTTTGGCGGTTTCGACAGAAAGTTCGAGGTAGCAGATACCGCGCAACCCTAGGTAGCTGACTGGCTCGCCGTCGCTGTTGTGGGTGCCGAACTCCCAGACGCATGCATCTGCTTTGAGGAGTTCGCGGTTGGCGCGCACAAACGGAGCCAGATTGGGGCTGGCGATTTCTTCTTCGCCTTCCACCAGAAATTTCACGTTCACGGGGAGTTTCCCCATCATCGCTTGGACGGCAGCAATGGCTGCAATGCGGCTGACCAACTCGCCCTTGTCGTCAGCGACGCCCCGCGCAAACAGCATGTTGTCGCGCCGTGTCATCTCAAAAGGTGGAGTATGCCACAGCTCAAATGGCTCAGCAGGTTGCACATCGTAGTGGTTGTAGCACAACAATGTCTGAGCGTTGGTCGTAGCACTTGCTGCGTAGACCACGGGATTGCCGGCAGTTGGCATAATCGTGGCAGGTACGCCGACCTCATCGAGTAATTCGGCCACTCGTTGTGCACATGGCGCAATACCGTGCCCTTGGGCTGCGACACTGGGGATGGCACACAACTCGCCGAGCATGGCAATAAAGCGCTCTAGATTGGCATCAATATAGGCATCGATTTGTGATTGCAGGGCAGCGGTATTCATGGCGACTCCTTTGTGGCACAACATGATGAAACAAGTGCATGAGGGTATCTTATCATAGGGGTCAGTGTTGACGGCATTGGAGTGATGTTCTACCATAGCAGTACAACCTGATTGATACGGGGACGCCATGCGTATTGTGGTGACAGGTGCCAATGGTCAGCTGGGTAAGGCGGTCGTGGCACATTTTCAAGCGCAACATCATCACGTGATTCCACTCGGACATGCCGATATTGAGCTCACACAGCCACACAGTGCCAATATCATCGCCAGCCATCGGCCGGCTGTTATCGTACATACTGCGGCGATGACCAATGTCGACGGCTGTGCCCGTGATCCAGATGCTGCCTATCGCGTCAATGCACTTGGGACGCGTTGGGTGGCGCAAGCTGCACGGACATGTCATGCACGTGCGGTCGTGATTAGTACCAACGAAGTCTTTGATGGAACTGCAACCGTGCCGTATGGCGAATACGATGTGGCCAATCCGATTAATCCGTATGCGCGTTCGAAATATGCGGGTGAACAGGCTGCGCGTGAGCTCCTCGATCGTTTGTACGTGGTGCGTGTGGCATGGTTGTTTGGTGGCGAGCGTAACTTTGTACGTACGGTGCTGCGCCTTGCCCAAGAACGCACGCATATTCGTATGGTGCACGATGAGATTGGCTCGCCCACCCATGCAGGTGATGTGGCGGTGGCACTGCACCAGTTGCTCCAAACAGATGCGTATGGGACATACCACTTGGTCAATCAAGGGGCATGTTCACGGCTCGAATTAGCACACGCAACCCTCGATGCGGCTGGAATACGTGGGGTGACACTCGAACCCATTGCTCTGGCCGAGTACCCACGCCCTGGGCGTGTCCCGGCATACACGCCACTGGCCAATTATGTGGGGACTGCCATGGGGATTGTGTTGCGACCCTGGCAGGATGCAGTGCGTGCCGCAGTAATTGGTCAAGACTGAGGGAAGACGATGATTGATGTGATAGTGCCCAATTACAATGGGCGAGCGCATCTTGAGATTTGTTTGGCAGCACTCGCTGTACAAACCCGCCATATGGATGTGCGCATCACTGTGGTCGATGATTGCTCATCTGACGATTCTGTGGCATATGTGCGCCAGCATTATCCGCAGGTCAATCTGATTGTCATGCCCAAAAATAGTGGATTTGTGGCCGCCTGTAATACGGGAATTGCTGCGACTGATGGCGAATATGTGGTGTTACTCAACAACGACACCGAAGCCATACCGACATGGATTGAGACATTGATTGGAGCCCTGGAAGCGCATCCAGAATATGCGTTTGCGGCGAGCAAATTGATGCTCTTTGACCGGCGTAGCGTCATCCATTCTGCGGGCGATTACTACACGGTCGATGGGGTGCCGGGGAGCTGGGGGGTGTGGCAAATGGATGCACCCGCATATACGGTGCAACGAGAAGTATTCGGACCGTGTGCCGGTGCTGCCGCCTATCGGCGGCGCGCATTGCAACAACTGGCAGTGAATGGCGCAGTCTTTGACCCAGATTTGGTCATGTACTGTGAAGACGTTGATCTCAATTTGCGTGCCCGGTTACATGGCATGCGCACGCTGTTTGTGCCCACTGCTATTGTGTATCATCGCTTGAGTGCCACGGGCGGTGGGGTGCTTGCGAGTTACTATTGTGGGCGTAATTTTCCATTGGTATGGCTCAAAAACATGCCCACTGCGGTGGTATGGCGCCACGGCTGGCGCATGATTGGGCGTCAACTGTGGATTATGCTTGATGCACTTCGCCATATTCGTGGTACTGCAGCCCGAGCCCGGCTCCGAGGTCAGCTTGTGGCTTGGTGGCACTTAGGACGGTTTTTGGCAAAGCGTAGACACATTCCACTACAGGTCGATGAAACAATGTTGATGCTTGCGACGGGAAATGAGATATCGCTATGACTACTACCACTCAACCACTGTTGTCCATTGTGATTCCTGCCTACAATGAGCAGTTGCGTTTACCAGCCACCCTGCAAGCCATTCGCGACTATGTGACACGCACGCAGCTCGATGTAGAAGTGCTGGTGGCCGATGACGGTAGCGCGGATGCGACCGCCCAGATTGTGCAACAAGTGGCCGCATCGTGGCCGCAGGTCCGACTCTTGTCACTCGACCATCGTGGCAAAGGGTTTGCGGTGCGGGCTGGCGCATTAGCTGCCCGTGGCACGTACGTGCTCTTGTGTGATGCGGATTTGGCCGTGCCCATCGATGAATGGGACCGCATGCTGCCGTTGTTTGCTACCCAGCACGCCGATGTCGTCATCGGCTCGCGTGAGGGGCAGGGTGCCCGCCGCGAAGGTGAGCCGTTTCATCGCCATCTGATGGGGCGTGTCTTTAATTTGTTGGTACGTATGCTGGTGGTGGGCAACTTCCACGACACCCAATGTGGCTTCAAAGCGTTTCGCAATGCGGTGGCACACGACCTCTTTCGCCGTGCCCGTATCTACGGTGATGATGCGCCTGTCATCCAAGGGGCGGCCGTGACTGCATTCGATGTCGAAATCATCTTTTTGGCAGTCAAACGTGGCTACCGCGTCATCGAGCTCCCTGTGCTGTGGCACTACGGCGTCGAAACCAAAGTCGACCCCATCCGTGATGCCATGCGCAACCTGCGCGATATTGTGCGTGTGCGCTATCTCGCTATCCAAGGAGCCTACACCAACCTCGACGACCCACGCGCCTAACATTCTCCCCAGGTACCACCAGAGCTCTCGTCAGCATGTGCTGACGGGAGTTCGTGTTAGCGAGCGATGTCGGGCCAGCGGTAGGGGATACCGGGTAGGCGCATCACACGCACCCCGCCATCGCTGAGTGCGACCTGGTCGTCTTGCATTTGCAGCAACACATCGCGGCGCAACCATAGCAGCGTGGCGTTTTCACGGCGGGCGCGGTCGCTTGGTGAAAAGGCATCGCCTCCCCAGCGCTCGTCGATGGCAATCGCATGCATCATTTCATAACTCAAAGACTCTGATGCTGCCGGCAACAACGCCCTCGCCCCCCGTAGCCAGATCCCCAACGGTGCCGGCGCGAGTGTGCCCTCGGGTGTGCCGACCACGCATCCAGTACTCCAGCATTGCAGCGTCATGTCTGCAAAGGGCATGGCGGGCATCAACGGCACCCCCCAGCGCCCAAATCCACCATTAGATTTGACATAATCCATGATGGCACTCGGCACAAACACCCCGGCTTCGCCGATGATTCGCCCATTCCCGCGTTGCACAGGGAACATGGCCACGACGACGGGCGCACGATCGTCAAGCTGCACGACGATGCGGTAGTTGCCATCTGCAAGTGATGCCGGAATCGCCAGCGCATGCAGATGCTGTAGGGTGCCCGTGCCGATATCAGCAAATGTCAAGGCGCCCGCAAAGAGTGGCTGTGTGATACGCCCGTAGATTGTGTTATTGGCATCCTGCAACGCCACCGTCACACGGTGGGAGGCAGTATCGTCGCTGGTGCTGGCCCAGGTGAGCAGCACGGGAATCACGCTGCCCTGCTCGTAGGCGGCACGGTTGAGCGGCGGTGGCAAAGCGCAACTGACCAGGGTGGCATCCCCCAGCAGCTGATTGACCATCTGCGGGGCACCGACGGCAATCGGCTGATAGATGTCGTAGCTCCCCCGCGATCCACTCTGGGCGTAGCGTGTTTTGATAATACTGATGCTCTCGGGCGTCATCCAGTTGCCCAAGTAGTCGAGCACGATGAGCGGGATTTGGCCATTGGCGAGCTGGCGCAAGAGTGGGCGTTGATCCCAGAGTCCGGCATCATACAACATGCGATGCTCAAAGACTTGCATGGGCGCCGTCACATCGGCTTGGGCAGCAATGCCGGGGACATCGGTGAACACCAGCGGGCCGTGTGTATGGATGAGCGCGTTGAGGTCTTGAGCGGTGACGGCATTGGCGGCGAGGATCTGTCCTTCGCGGCGCCAGTCTTGCCAGACGCTGTAGCTGCCAATCACGATACGCGCCGGGCGCTGTTGCTCGATCATGCCGTACGGCTTGGCGTAGGTCTCACTCCACAACGGATAGTAGCGTGCCACACCAATGCTACACACCGCCAAAAACACCACTGCAAAGGCGTGGCGGCGCGTGCGACACACGGCGCTGACCAGCAACCAGACCATGCCGGCATACCACTCGAGGAAGTAGTTGGCATAGGCGCCCACTTTGCCGATACCGATGCCCACAATCACGCCACCGATGGTATAGGCGATGGCCATGGTAGTCGGCAGATATGCGGGTGCTAGTAACTGTCGCCCATGGCGTAGATGAGCGCCAGCAATGATGATTGTGGCGACAATCAACGGCCAGTGGATACTCCAGGCCTCGCGCCAAAACGCCCGTGCCAACGTGCCATCCCAGCTGTTGGTGTTGGCCTGGACAAGGTGCAACCACAGATTGCCCCCACCCAGCGTAATGCCCGCCACCACCAACAGTTGGGATGGCACGGTGGCACGGGCGTTTTGGCGC
>JBKCGB010000195.1:0-3849 GCA_046303375.1 Roseiflexaceae bacterium | reverse complement strand
ACTTATCGCCGGTATCACCGGTCAAGATGGCTCATATCTGGCAGAATTTTTGCTCGAACAGGGCTACGATGTGGTCGGCATGATCCGGCGCTCGAGCACCGTCAACTTCGAGCGCATCCGCCACATCCAAGACCAAGTGACCTTTGCCACCGCCGATCTACTTGACGAAGTGTCACTCATCAACATGCTGCGCGAGCATCGCCCCAGCGAAGTCTACAACTTGGCCGCGCAGAGCTTTGTGCAGACGTCGTTCAGCCAACCCGTCTTTACCGGCGAAGTCACTGGCCTCGGAGTCACACGCATTCTTGACGCTATTCGCGTGGTCGATCCAGGGATCCGCTTTTATCAGGCCAGCTCGTCCGAGATGTTTGGCAAGGTGCAGGCCGTGCCACAGACCGAAAGCACGCCCTTCTACCCGCGCTCGCCGTATGGTGTGGCTAAGCTGTACGGGCACTGGATTACCGTCAATTACCGTGAAAGCTACGACATGTATGCCTGTAGCGGCATTTTGTTCAACCACGAAAGCCCACGCCGTGGCTTGGAGTTTGTCACGCGCAAAATCACCAACGGCGTGGCGCGCATCAAGCTGGGCATCGACAAAGAATTGCGCCTGGGCAATCTCGAGGCCAAGCGCGACTGGGGCTTTGCCAAAGACTACGTGCGCGCCATGTACTTGATGCTCCAGCAAGACAAACCCGACGATTATGTCGTGTCAACGGGTGAGACGTACTCGGTACGGCGCTTCTGCGAAATCGCCTTCGGGCATGTGGGCCTCGACTACCAAAAGCACGTGGTTATCGACGAGCGCTTCTATCGCCCTGCCGAAGTGGATTTGCTGGTGGGCGACCCGGCAAAGGCGCACGCCCAACTGGGTTGGCAGCGCGAGGTGTCGTTCGAACAACTGGTCACCATGATGGTTGACGCTGATTTGGCACTGATTAAGCGCGAACGCGGCTTGTAAATAACCCACATCCAAAAGCACCCGCGTACAGACTTGTACGCGGGTGCTTTTTGTGCTACTATGACAGTGTCACTGTTACGTAATTATTCGAGAGAATCAAAAATGCTTTTGACACCACGTTTTGAATTAGCCCTACAGTATGCCATCATCATTCATGCCGGCCAGATGCGCAAAGGTTCTGAAATCCCGTATATTGCGCACCTGATGGCAGTCGCAAGTATCGTACTCGAGCACGGTGGTGATGAGGACGAAGTGATTGCGGCACTATTGCACGATGCCGTGGAAGATGCAGGCGGGCGTAAGCGCTACAACGACATCCGAGTGCGGTTTGGCGAGCGCGTGGCAAGTATCGTCTCGGAGTGCACGCAAAAAGATAAAACAGCATATGTACAGGGGATCCCAGATTTATCGCCGTCTGCACGGCTTGTTTCAAGCGCCGATAAACTTCATAATAGTCGCTCGATTTTGCATGATTATCGCGAGGTCGGCGAACAGGTGTGGGACCGGTTCAACCACAGGAAAGAAGCAATTCTCTGGTACTACCGCGCCCTCACCAATGCGTATCTACGCATCAACGATGCACGGTGCACCCCAATTGTGTCTGAAATACATCGAGTAGTCACAGAGATAGAAGCACTCACTACACACACAGGGAGCAGATAACATGACACCACACACAGACGCACTAGAGCGCTTTGTCACGGCACAAAACAAGTCATTCGAAGGCTATGCCTCTGCCCTCGCAGAACTGCGTGCTGGTCGCAAGCAGTCACACTGGATCTGGTATATTTTCCCAAAATTACGCCCCGGTGATCCCGCAGTCGCCTCAGAGTACACCCAATACTACGGCCTCAGTGATGACACCGAAGCACTTGCGTACCTACAGCACCCCATCCTCGGCCCACGCTTGGCTGAGATTACGGCGGTGGTGCATACGCAGCTCATTGAGCGCAACATTCACCCCGAAGTGCTGCTGATGTGGGATAAAGATGTCAAAAAAGTCCGCTCGTGCATGAAATTATTCCTGCGCGTGGCCGCCAAGGCTGATACGCACACGCTACCGTGGCTCGCTACATTTATGGCGCATGCCCAGACAATTTTTGACCACATCGACAAACCAGCATACCGCGGGCATTAATACGATCACGGTCGTGGCAGAGTCCATCGGTCGCATGACCAACGAGATGCCACGGCTCCTATGTAGCCGTGGCATCTCACTACAGCGCAGCGCAGATTACATCACCAACGCTTGGCGGAATATGCCCACGGCCGCATGAATCTGGTCATCGTTGACGACCAACGGTGGAATGAAGCGCACCACGTTGTCATACGTCCCACAGGTAATGACCAGCAACCCTAGCTCGCGACAGGCCGCAATGGTGCGCTTGGCGAGCGCCGCATTGGGGGCACCGTTGGCATCGACCAACTCGACACCAATCATGAGTCCCATGCCACGCACATCACCGATGACTGGCATGGTCGATTGCAGTTCGCTGAGCTCGCCCTTGAGCACGGCGCCCATAGCGGCAGCGTTTTCGACCAGACGCTCTTCGATGATGACATCGAGTGTGGCAAGTGCTGCTGCACACGCTACTGCGTTGCCGCCATATGTGCCGCCGTGCGTGCCGGCATGCCATTTGTTCATCACGGACGATTTGGCCATCACCGTCGACAACGGCAACCCTGATGCTAGCCCCTTGGCGGCCACCATGATGTCGGGGATGACATCGTAGTGCTCAACCGCAAAAAACTTGCCCGTACGCCCAAAGCCGGTTTGCACCTCGTCAGCAATCATCATGATGCCGTATTTATCACAAATTGCGCGGATACCACGCAAAAACGACACCGGCGGTACCACATAGCCACCCTCACCCAACACCGGCTCAACCAGGATTGCAGCCACATCGTCAGGTGTCGTATTGGCATGCAAAATATGCTCGATGCGCGCAAGTGGGTCGCCACAGCAACCGGTGTCATAAGGAGCATTAGCCGACATGCTGGCGGCGTCACGTCCTGCTGCTTTGGCGATGGCACAGTTGTAGCAGTAGGCGTAGGGCGCCACATGCACACCTGACGGCAACGGTGCATAGCCACTGCGGTATTTGCCTTTGCTGGTGGTGAGCGCCATCGCCCCCGAGGTACGGCCGTGGAAGCCGCCGTCAAAGACAATCACGTCGGTGCGCCCCGTGGCGTGGCGCGCGAGTTTAAGCGCCCCTTCGACGGCTTCGGCACCACTATTACTAAAGAAAAACGAGTCAATTCCTGACGGCGTCACCTGCTGCAAGGCCTCTGCCAAGCGCAACATCGGTTTGTGATAGACGATGTTGGCCTGACCATGGAGCAGCAAACCGGCTTGTTCGCGGATGGCGGCGACGACGCGTGGATGGCAGTGCCCAGTATTGGTGACGCCGATACCGCAAGTAAAGTCGTAGTAGGCTTTGCCGTCATCGCCGTAGAGCATGACCCCCTCGCCACGATCAACGATGATATCGTTGTAGCGCGCCCAGACTGGTGACAAATGGGCTTTTTGATCAGAAAGAGCCATAACATTCCTTTCCCTACGCATGCAATACGTTGATGTGATTATATGTTGTATTCGTCATTATATCGTAGGGGCGTCATTCCATGGCGCCCCAACACATCGGCGCACGGCGCCGATGCCATGACGGTGGGCGGGCGCATCGCCATGACGCCAAGCCCCCCCACGCCCGCTTGCATGTGTTGGTTGGGGTGCCACGGAATGACGGTGGGCGGGCGGAGCGACTCCTCAATTCTGCATTCTCAATTCTGCATTCTCAATTCTGCATTCTCAATTCTGCATTCTCAATTCTGCATTCTGCATTCTGCATTCTCAATTCTGCATTCTGCATTCTGCATTCTGCATTCTG
>JBKCGB010000194.1:0-15606 GCA_046303375.1 Roseiflexaceae bacterium | reverse complement strand
TTGAGGGTGTGCTCGAATTGGTCGCAGTGCGTGTATTGGTACGCGTAGATGTTGCAGTACGGGTGCTAGTCGCAGTACGTGTGTTGGTGGCAGTGCGCGTACTAGTGCGTGTATTGGTGCTGGTCTGTGTGGCGAGGACGTTGATGTTTTCGCCGGTAGCACGCTCGCCGAACGTATTACTGCCCCAGCCGATGAGTGTACCATCCGATTTGAGCGCCACCGAATGTGATGTGCCGGCGGCCACGGCGACGACATCGGTGAGGCCATCAGGGACTACACTTTGACTTGATGCGTTATCGCCGAATGCGCCGACTGTGCCATCGGTGTAGCGCACCACGGTATGATCGCCACCCACGGCAATCGCACTGATGTTACTGAATGTGTTTGCCAAGGTGCATTGGTTGTCATCGTTGTTGCCCCAACACGCCACAGTGCCATCGCCTTTGAGTGCCACCGAATGTGTGCCACCTGCACCAACAGCGACCACATTTGAGAGTCCCACAGGCACATCACATTGGTCGAAATCCCAGCCGACGCCACACCCCCACGCCACCACAGTGCCATTGTTTTTGACAGCAAGTGAATGGAGTGGGCCTGCGGAAATAGCTTTGACATCAGTCAAATTGGCTGGCACGCTTGTCTGCCCTGCAATGTTTACTCCCCAGGCAACGACGGTGCCGTTGGCTTTGAGCACTAACGCATGCCGATAACTGAGGGCAATATCGACGACGCCACTCGTGAGTCCGGCAGGGATGGCTTTGATGGCGACAGCCTCGGCAGAGGTATTGCCCCACGCCATCACGCCCCCGGTACTTTTGAGTGCCAAAACCACAGTGTCATTGGTGGCCACAGACACAATCCCAGTGGCGGTGGATGGGCGTACGAGTGCTCCTGCGGCACCCCAACCAACTGTTGTATTGTCGAACCGCACCGCATAGGTGCTCTGGTTGCTAGCATGGAGTCGGCGTACCACGGGCGAACTAGGAGTGGCTGCATGTGTAATGGGAATCAGACTGAATAGGATGCCTACCATGACAGTCAGGGTGAACATTGTTTTGTGCATGAAAATAGACCTTTCATGGTAGAAATCACACTGATTTATAGACACACATATATGTGCAAAATAATACCATGGAATGAGTAGTTTATACAATAAGTAAGAAGAAGGAGAGGATGTACACGATGACCGTGTCGCTCAGTCTGGATGGATGTAGCAGTGTCGGGGTGTCAAGCAATGACACCCCGGCGTGAGTGGATTACGACACAAACAGCTGCCGTGGGAAGGTGGTCAAGCGCTCGTAGCCAGTGGGAGTAATTGCAATTGTCTCCGACATACCGAAGCCTTGAGCGAGCACGTACGTATGCAGTGTCATGCCCACCGCAAACGACCACTCGGCTACAGGCGACGCTTCGAGGTCTTCACCGCTCACGGGCAACAGCATGAAGCCCACTGAGTACATCGTTTTGTTGGTGTAGCTATCGCGCAGACCAGCCGACAACACACCCTCGCGGTAGATGCGGTCGGGCACGGTGGCGGCTACGCCGGGTTTGATAGTGGCCAAGGCTGCGTCTTGGATGGCGATGAGCTGCTCGACCACGCGGTAGTCATGATCACTGGCGTGCGCTACGCGGATGGGGCGCATAAAGCGCGCATGGTAGTGACGCACGTTGGGGGTGGTCTCGATTTGCACGATATCGCCGTGGGCCAGTACGCGGTCGGTGTAGTAGCCGTGCAGGTGGTAGGCGCGCTCTCCCGATGCCATCACGCCCGGGCCGGGGAGATCGCTGCCGGCACGAATCATGGCGTCGCAGATGGCGGCGGCCATGTCGCGTTCGCTATTCCCAACCCGGGCAGTGTCGATGGCAGCCTGCATGCCAGCTGCTGCGGCCTGCCCAGCCCGGCGCTGGTAGGCGATTTCGGCAGGGGATTTGATGAGGCGCATATGTGATATGAGCGTGTTGTGGTTGTGCCAGGAGACGCCGGGCAAGAGCTCTTTGAGACGCTCAAAGCGCGCCACCGACAGCGTCCAGGTACCCAACTCGGCGCCGACGGTAGCACTGGCTCCGAGGCGTTGCCGGATGATGGCGGCGGCGCGGGCGGTGACATCCTCGCTGTCGCTCCAGACGGCGTGGTCGGGATAGATGCAGGTCGTCTCTAGGTAGTAGGTCTCTACATCGCGACAAAACAGTGTCGGCGCGCCGCTGGCAGGAATGATGGCAAACTGGAAGCTACTATAGGCGCGCGAATAAAACCCGGTCACCCAGGTGACACTTTCGGGTTGGAAGGCGATGAGGGCGTCTAACCCGCGGCGTTGGATTTCGGCTTGTACACGCGCCAGGCGCGTGGTGTATTCGTCACGTTCAAACCAGTAGTTGGGCGTGGGCATCGAGTTATTTCCTTGCAATAATATAGTGTGCAAAGTTGGTGAGCATGGTCTGCGGCATGGTTTGGTCAACGGCACTGGCGATAAGCGCATCGACATCGGCACCGTCAGACACCATCACGTCGCGACTCTCTTCGATCCAGGCAGCAGCGATGTCGATACCGACTTCGATATGCCCTTGGATGCCCCAGGCTGGCCCGCGGCACCACTTCCACACTTGGTTGGGGCACAGCGGTGTCGATGCCAAAATCTGCATGTCGGCGTGATCGGCGCGTACTTCGTCGTTGTGCCAGGTAAACATCACCACGCCGTCACGCAGGTTGGCGGTGATGGGGTCGTAGGCGGCGGCAGGAGTGAGCCGATGCGCAATATAGCCGATTTCGCAGGTACTACGGCGGAACACTTGATCGCGGCCGCACAGCGCCGATGCGAGAATCTGGCTACCAAAGCAGATGCCCAACATGGGGATGCCCTGTGCCGCCGCCTGCTGAATGAGCTGATGCTCACGGTGGATCCACGGGATATCCTCGTAGGCGCCGTGTGGGCTGCCAGCGAGCACAATACCAGCATAGCCGTCGAGCGTCTGCGGGAATTGGTCACGTGATGCCCAAAAGCGCTCGACATGCAGGCCGTAATCCTCAAAGCGTTCGGCGAGGCGGGATACCGGGGCGTAGGTGTTGCCATTGATGAGGTAGAGTAGGCGGGGGTGTGACATGGTGTTTTCTCGAAAAATACAGGATATGCCCATTGTAGCATGTGTGGAAGGATGAAGGAGGGGCGTCATTCCATGGCGCCCAGTATAGGAGGGGCGTCATTCCATGGCGCCCAGTATAAAAGGAGGGGCGTCATTTGATGGCGCCCCGGTACCGGCGCGTTGCGCCATGCCATGACGGAGGCAGGGCACACACACACGACGTGTCATGTCCACCTTTATCCTTCATCCCTCATCCTTTATAATACAAGAGTTAGACTGCATAGATGAGGTTGTTGTGGGTCATATTGATGTCAGTGAGCTGTATTACGAATTATCCGATGGGCGCGTGTTGTTGCGCGATGTCAACTTCCGCATCGGTGACGGCGCCAAAGCCGCCTTTGTGGGCCCCAACGGTGCCGGCAAAACCACGTTGGTGCGCCTAATCGCCGGCGATATCCGTGTCCAAGAAGGTCAGATTGTCAACTCAGGTGGGCTGGGCATCATGCGCCAGTTTGTGGGATCGGTGCGCGACAATTCGACACTGCGCGATCTACTCATCTCCATCTTGCCTCCTGCCCAACGGACAGCTGGCCAAGCCTTGGCGGCAGCAGAGCGGCGCATGGCCGATGAAGGCAGCGAAGAGAGCCAGATGGCCTATGCCGATGCCATCACCGAATGGGGTGACGTGGGCGGCTACGACATGGAAGTGCTGTGGGATGTGGCCTGTATGTCGGCGTTCGAACAACCTTTCGACACCGTGGCAGATCGCTCTGTTAACACCTTTTCGGGTGGTGAACAAAAGCGCATCGTGCTCGAAGTGCTCTTGCGTGGTCAAGACGAAGTTCTGCTCCTCGACGAGCCCGACAACTACCTCGACGTGCCCGGCAAACGCTGGCTCGAAGAACAAATCGTCGCCAGTCGCAAAACGATTCTCTTCATTAGTCACGATCGCGAACTTTTGTCGCGGGCGGCCAACCGCATTATCACGTTTGAGTATGGCAAAAAAGGCAACACGGTCTGGGTCCACGGTGAGGGCTTTGCCACCTGGCATGCTGCCCGCCAAGCCCGTCACGAACGCTTCGCTGAATTGCTGTTGCGCTGGAACCAAGAGCACGAGCGCCTGATTGAACTGGTCAAAACTCTCGCCATCCAAGCCAAAAGTAGCCACGCCATGGCGCCCAAATACCGCGCCATGCAGACGCGCCTGCGCCGCTTCGAAGAAGACGGCCCGCCCGAGGCACCGCCCGTCGTCCAAGACATCAAAGTGCGCCTCAAGGGTGGCCGCACCGGCGTGCAAGCCGTTATCACTAAGGGGCTCGCCATCGAGCAGCTGACCAAACCCTTTGACCTCGAAATCGAATTCGGCGATCGTGTGGCAATATTGGGCGGAAATGGGACCGGTAAGTCACATTTTTTGCGCCTTTTGTCGGGTGACCAGAGTGTGCATCATACGGGATCGTGGCGCCTCGGTTCACGTGTGGTGGCAGGGTTCTTTGCACAGACCCATGCACATCCCGAGTTTATCGGCAAAACACTGCTCGACATCTTGTGGACGCATCATTCACTGACACTAGCTGCGGCAATGGGTGTGCTGCGTCGCTATGAATTGACCGGCCAAGCCGAACAAGCCTTTGAGACGTTGTCCGGTGGCCAACAGGCGCGCTTCCAGATTCTGTTGCTTGAGCTCGATGGCGCCACACTGCTGCTGCTCGACGAGCCCACCGACAACCTTGATTTGGCCAGTGCCGAAGCACTTGAACAGGGGTTGAGTTCATTCGAGGGTACCGTCATCGCCGTTACGCATGACCGCTGGTTTTCCCGTGGGTTTGATCGCTTTGTGGTCTTTGGGCGCGACCAGCGCGTCTATGAAAGCTCTGAGCCAGTCTGGGAGAAGTGGTAACAAGCGATACCATGATGCTGACATCGTACCGCCCACTCCATCACATCGATGGAGTGGGCGGTGTATTTGATGATTCACATGTGGTGTACGGCCTCATTTGTAGTAGCGCAGGCATACCAACTTGCGTTGTGCTATGCCCAGCCTGCCCACATGCCACTACTGCAGTCGATGACTTGGCATGCACCGAGCCATTTGGCACGATTTTGCTGGGCGACCGCGGATGTGAGTAAACCGCTTTGTTATCAACTCGATGCCCGCTATAGTGTGACCATGATCGCCATGCAATGTACCAATATGTCTCTGAATACTGCAGTACGACGATTGCTCCACATGCATCGCAAGCGCATTGAAATACACAATCGTCAACGTGAGCAGATGGGAGTTACACAGCGCCTCACACGACACTCTGCCGGTATCTCACTCATGATCGCCGCATCATTCTGTGTGATGCGTGTGTCGACTCATCGCTAGCCTATCAACCAGGGTGAAAAATGATAGAAGCGATACTGATATTTCGCTGAAACGAAATAATGACTTGTCAACGATTCATTACCTTTTTTCTTATTATTGAATAAATATCCAATAAAATTAACAAGTTAATGTGGTTGATATTTTGTAAATAAATGAAATTATATAAATATACATGCATTAATTATATCTAGTTAATTAAAATAATAATTAGTCGTAAATAATAAATAAAAACAATAAAAAATGATATAAAACATTACCTTTATTAACGAAATTTAGCTTATTGACAAAATAAAAAATACTGTCATCATATAAATTGATATTGCGTATTTACGTGTATTTTAACTAGTAATTATGATGAATTAAATAGTTAATACACATATCTACGCATACAGCGTATAGCAATGTCAGATGAGGTTTGAACGTATGAAAATCACAAAACCGTGGCTCCAGTTACTGGGATTGAGTGTGGTTGCGTTGCTGATATATAGTGCCATGGGGATACCTGCCGCAGAAGCACAGCAGACGATCCCTGCAACGCCTATTTCGCAACCAGTGCGTCCACAATCCGGTACGCTCTTGCAAAACGGCAGTTTTGAGAGTGGATTGACGGGATGGACTGTCATGAATGGCAACGGGGTGACAGGCAATGTTGCTGAAGGTTCGAGTAATGCAACTGCACCCGATAGCGTATTTCCTGGGCAGACGAATGATTTTATTGATTTAGGAGTCGACTCATTGGGTGGATGTGTGACCCAAGATACTGTCGACTATGCCGGTATTTGGACACGCAGTGCGAACTTTGGTTCAGTGCCGGTATGGAATTCGACCAATGGTGCAAAGCCAGTCAATGACCATGATGCGATTAACAGCACATATTCATCGAAAGTTGAAGTGGTCACTGCAATTTCAGGTGGACCGGTGATTACTGCAGGGAGCAGTGCTGTGTTCATGCAATTGGGGTCACATTGGCGTTTGACAGGTTATCACGTGTTGCACGGTCCGGCAATTGTGAGTGATCCATTTTCTGCGACATCGGGGCAAGTGGTCAATTTAGAGTGGTATTCAGCCGCAGGTGCTGACGACTTTGCGGTGCTCGGCTACTTGTTGGACACGACCACTTGTACGCAGTACGAAGTCATCGATCAGACGGGTACCTCGGCATCGGGGTGGCAATTTGTGTCTGCGACGATTCCGGTGACGAGTTCCGCATATCGTTTTATTTTCGTGAACGGTACGTTTGACAAGACGGGTGGTAAGAAGTCAGGCGCTTCGTTCTGGGTTGACAATATTTCTGTTGGTAATCCGCAGACGATTGACTTTTCATTGACGGGTATCACCAAAAATTATCATGTGGCTGGTGGTACCTCTGATCCATTCACGTTACCTGGCACGGCCACATCAGGGTTGCCACTCGGGTATGTGTCATTGACGCCGTCCAAGTGTACCGTAGAAGGGAGTACGGTGACCATTGTAGGGAGTGGCACTTGTACGATTACGGCAACACAAGGTGGTGGGCTGGATAGTAACGGTGTCAATTGGGCGACGGCGGCACCGGTGACGTCATCATTCAACATTACGAATACGGCACCGACGGCAACGCCATCAAATACACGGACAAGTACACCCACTGCAACCGCCACGAATACACCGACACCGACGCCGTCGCCCCAGACCATCACCTTTCCGGCGATTGCCGATCAGGCGGCGGGGACGACCAGCTTTGCCGTGGCAGCTACTGCATCATCGGGGTTAGCAGTGACGTTTACTTCGGCGTCACCGAGCATTTGTACGGTGAGTGGCACGACGGTAACGGTGGTGACGCCGGGGGCATGTCGAATCACGGCGGCACAGGCTGGTGGCACGAATAGTGGTACGACGTATACGGCGGCCACAAGTGTGACCAATACGATCAACATCAAGAGCACGCAGACGGTGACATTCCCGGCAATTGCCCCACGCCCGGTCGCAACGACGAGCTTTGCGGTGGCGGCGACGGCGTCATCAGGCTTACCAGTGACATATACGTCGAGCACGCCGAGTGTGTGTACGGTGAGTGGTACGACGGTAACCCGCGTAGGGCCGGGGACGTGTACGCTGACAGCCACGCAAGCGGGTGGCACGAGTGGCGGGATTGTGTATGAATCAGCCACGGCTTCACAAGACATTCTGTTGAACTACCCGCAGACGATTACCTTCCCGAGTATTGCGAATCAACCGTCAACCACGACTAGCTTTACCGTGGCAGCCACGGCCTCATCGACGATGGATGTGAGCTACACATCGAGCACACCAATGATTTGTGCGGTCGAGGGGACGACGGTGACGGTGTACAGCCCTGGCAAGTGTACGATCAAGGCGTCACAAGCGGGTGGGTTGAATGATGCGGGTGACAAGTCGTATGACGCGGCGGCAGATGTGAGCCGCGACATCAACATCATGAGTGCTCAGACGATTAATTTCCCACCGATTGCAGCACAGGCGCCGAATGCGACCACATTCCCGTTATCGGCGACGACATCGTCTGGATTGCCGATTGTCTATACGGTGATGACACCGACGGTGTGTAGTGTGAGTGGTACTACGGTGACGAAGATTGCCTCGGGCACGTGTACAATCAAGGCATCTGCAGGTGCAGGGACGCTGAATGGCATCATGTACGAGGCAGCCACGGATGTGGTGCGCGATGTGTCATTGAATGCGGCACAGGTAATTACCTTCCCTGCGATGGGGATTCAATCGGTGGGGACGACCAGCATCAAGTTGTCAGGGGTGTCATCGGCCGGTTTCCCGGTGACGTATACGTCGAGCACACCGAGTGTGTGTACGGTGAGTGGCAATGTGGTGACGGTGGTGACCCCGGGGAAGTGTACGCTGACGGCATCAGCGGCTGGGGGCACAAAGAACGGAGTCACGTACGAAAATGCGGGTGATGTGACACGCGACGTGCACATCAAGAGTCCGCAGACGATTACGTTCCCGACTGTAGATCCAAGCACAACGGGGAACAACACATTTGCGTTGCCAGCTACGGCGTCATCGGGGTTGCCGGTACGTTATACGACGACATCGTCGCAGTGGTGTAGTGTGTCGGGGAACATTGTGACGGTGCTGATGCGTCCAGGAAACTGTGTGGTCACCGCAGCCCAACCAGGTGGGACGAATCCGGCAACCAACATCATCTATGATCCGGCACCCACAGTACCACAGACGATCGTGTTGCGTGCAGGTCAGCGCATCAACTTCCCCGGCTACCCAGAACAGCCGGCAGGGACACAGACGGTTGCGCTGGCAGCAGTTTCATCGGCCGGGTTACCAGTCACGTATGCCACCACGACGCCGAGCATTTGTACGGTGAGTGGGACAACGGTGACGGTTCTGGGACCGGGCACCTGTAGTGTGACTGCGTCAGCCGCTGGGGGGATCAAGAACGGGGCAACGTTTGATGCGGCTCCTGATGTGACACGCGATATTGTGATTCGTGATCGGCAGACGATCACGATGGCGGACTTGAGTGATGTGCAGATTGATGCGCCAGACATTGATCCGGGGGCGACCGCATCATCCACATTGCCGGTGACGTATGTGAGCCAAACGCCACTCGTGTGTACGATTGTGGCGGGCAAAGTGAAGCCAGTCGGGATGGGAACGTGTCGGGTGACGGCCACGCAACCGGGTGGGCGCATCAATGACATGAGTTATGATGCGGCAGCGCCAGTAAGCAAGAGTTTCGTGGTGACGGGGATGCCTCAGACAATCACGTTCCCCGCGTTGAGCGATCAACGCATCGAGTTGCCGGCACCATCATTGGCGGCGACGGCCTCGTCGGGGCTGGCAGTGACGTATACCTCGCTCACACCCACCGTGTGTACGGTGACGAATGGCGTGCTGCGGCTGGTGACAGGGGGCACGTGTAGCATACAGGCATCACAGCGAGGCGGGAACAATGGCGGGATTCTGTACGGTGCAGCAGCGAATGTGATTAATTCGTTTGTGGTGGACAATGCCACGATGACACCAACGGTGACACCGACGAATGTGCCTGCAGCGCTGTTGAAGTCAGCGGTGGGGAACTTGTGGGTGCTGGGATTGCTCCAAAACAAGACATTGGTGATGTGGGGCAAGAATGACCCGGGTGTCAACCAATCGACGATTCCGTTGGCATTGCGTGGTCTGCAATTTGACGATATTGCAGCAAGTGTGGGGACGGCCTACGCCCTCGATACCAGTGGGAATTTGTATGCGTGGGGAGACAACCTGTACGGGGAGCGGAATATTCCGGTGAATGCGCGGACCGGAGTGAAAGCCGTGGCAGCCGGAGCACGCTTTGCGTTTGCGGTATTGAACGACGGGAGTGTGGTGGCATGGGGGCGCAATGACTTTGGTCAGACCAATCTCCCGGCGGGGTTGACGAATGTGATTGCGGTGGACGGAGGCGACCGGCACGCAGTGGCACTCAAAGCAGATGGCACGGTGATTGCGTGGGGTGATAACCTGCGTGGGCAAGCGTCTGTACCACCTGGATTGAGTGGTGTGATTGCCGTGAGTGCAGGTGAGAACCACACGTTGGCGCTGTTGAACAACGGACAAATAGTGGGTTGGGGCGCCAACACGGCAGGGCAGTTGTCGATTCCCACGAGCAAGATTGTCAATGTGGTAGCGATTGCGGCAGGGCGTGAAAGCTCGCTGGCAGTGACAGCCGATGGGAATCTGGTGGCGTGGGGGAATCGCCGGTACATCACCTTCAAGGGAAACTATAGCGGGAAGGTGTATTCGGTGGACTCAGACAACCAGAACTCGATCATGGGTCTGCGCGATGGTGGCGTGCTGGTGGCAGGGAACAACTTGTCGAATGTGTTTGTGTCACGGACACGTACGTTGACACCATCGCAGACGCGCACCGCCACCGCAACACGGACTCCAACACCGTAAGTCGCGTTGCACACATATTACGGGATGTATCTCACACGCACGCGCGGGCAATTACTGCCCGTGCGTGCGTGTGTGCTGTGGGACTAACAACTGTTATTCAATCATGGTGTGACTGATTCTACGCAGGCACACGCAAGGATCTGTGAACGGCAAGTGTGTTACAGACCATGCCAAAAACGAGCCATTTCCCAGATGATGGGCACACCGACTAGTACCATGAAGGGGAAGGTGATGCCTAGTGACGATGTCAGGTAAATCGATGGATTGGCATCAGGGAATGTGGCGCGTACGGCTGCTGGTGCATCGATGTAGCTCGCCGAAGCAGCCACAGCGCCCAACACAAAGGTCGAACCAATTGGAATCACAGCGAGGGTGGCGAGTCCGGTCACGATCAAGCCGTGGAGCATGGGCATGCTGAGACCAAAGAGCATCATGCGTCCGCTGACGCTGGTGAATTCCTTGAGGTGGCGGCCGGCCGTCATCCCCATTTCAAGGATAAAGAGCACCAGTACGCCACGAAAGAGGTCGACAAATGCACAGCAGGCGGTCAGCCTGGTAGGACACAGCATATTGGCGCGTCAGCAGCGGTCACTTGATGAGTTACTCCGCACAGAGGCGTTGGTCGTGCCGGCGCATCCATCGAGTATTCGTACTGATTTCGACGCATTTATCGATCGTATGCGCATCCAGCCGACGATTATTGCTGAGGTCGACGACATGGCCATGTTGCGCTTGGTGGCACGTGAGCATCAGGGATAGCGGTGGTGCCACCGATTGTGGTCAAAGACGAGCTGGAGAGTGGGGTGCTGGTCGAGATTGCCACATTGCCCGGTTTGATGGGGACGTTGTATGCGTTGACGATGCCACGACAGTTTCCGCATCCGTTGCTTCAAGATGTGCTTCGTAGTAGTATGATATCGTGAAAACATGTGGTACAAGGGTATGCAACATCCACGTGAGTGTTATGCAGGGCGCCACGCAGTGCTGGTCAGTATGCATCGCAAGGCCGATATCATCGAGCCAGTCTTTGCGGCGCAACTGGGATTGCACATCACAGCGCAAACGACGATTGATACCGACCAATTTGGCTCATTTACGGGTGAAATCCCGCGGCCTGATACCCAGTATCAGACGGCAGTGGCCAAGGCGCGCGCAGGGATGGTGCACAGCGGGTATCAGCTCGGCATTGCTAGCGAGGGCAGTTTTTTCCCACATCCGGCCATTCCGTGGCTGACGGTCAACCATGAGTTAGTGGTGTTGGTCGACGACATACACGGGTGGGTGCTGGAAGGCTGGGCGACTGCTAGCGAAACGACGGCGGCGCGACAACAAGTGCGCACGCTGGCAGACGTGCACGAATTCGTGCGCCGGGTTGGCTTTCCCTATCAGGGCATTGTGGTGCGTTATCAGACGAATGGTGTGGTGCAGATCCACAAAGATATTGATACGATAGAGGCGTTGTGTACGGTCGTAGATCGTGCGCACCATGCCAATACAAGTGATGTCTGGCTCGAGACCGATTTGCGCGCACACCGCAATCCCAAGCGGCGGCTGGTGATTTGTGAAGCGGCAGCAGATTTAGTGCGTAATGCACAGCGCATGTGTATTGCCTGTAGCGCGCCTGGGATGCGCAAAATCGCAACAGTGCCTGGGTTGCCGTGCGAATGGTGCGGCACACCCACGGACCAGCCCAGTGCGTTCGTCTATGCGTGTGTGCGCTGTGATCATCGTGTCGAGCTGTCACATCCTGATGCGCACACGGCTGCATCAGCTGAGTACTGTGGGGTATGTAATCCGTAGTGGTGTCCGACGGCGATACCCCCGATTTTGTAGTAGACCATCATCTCTCTCTGGTGCAGGCACCAGGCGCATCCTAGCGCTATGGGTGTTACCCACGTTGCCGTCAGCGCGGCGATGCGAGTGAACGAGGTAGTACAAACGCCTTGCGGCTCCCACCAGGTAGCCCACCCCACGCACCTTGCTCCCCATCAGTCGGCGCAGTCACCTAGCCGGCGGTATTGCTACCTCCGCTGGTGCGCTCTTACCGCACCCTTTCACCCCTTACCTGAGCCCGGGTGGGCCATCGGCGGGACTGCTCTCTGTTGTCGACTTGCGTCGCGGCGCCGTTACCAGCGCCGTGCCCCTGCTTACGGTTTCGCAGGGCGACCTGTGTGGTTACCCACACGAGGAGTCGGGAAGTTCCTCTGACCTTGCGGCCAGCGATGATCTGCCGTCGGACACTAGGTATCATACCATGCTACTGCTGGGTCAGCCCATCCAACATGGCTTTGGCGCCCTGCTGGAAAAAGCGCAAATCGCTGCCACACAGCATCATCTGCATGCCTTTGGCATGCCACTTGGCGAGAATGGCCGGATCCGACGCGTGTGTGCCCGTGGCGATGCCATGGCGTTTGCCGGCAGCCACCACGGCATCCATGGCAGCGACCACTGCTGGATCTGAGGGACGGGCAGCGCCGAGGGCAATAGTCAGATCAAACGGTCCCACGAGGAGCATATCGACGCCGGGCACGCGGGCGATGGCGTCGAGGTTGGTTACTGCTTGGGCGCGCTCGATTTGCACTATTACCATGGTCTGGGCGTTCATGTGGCTGGTCAGCGTCTGCGCACTGGCATCGCGGTAGTCGGTGGCACCACGCCCACTCGCCGCACCACGGTCGCCGCGTGGCGGGTATTTGATGTGGCGCATGGCTTCTTCGACTTGGGCGGCGGTGTCGATGCGTGGCAGCATGATCCCCATGGCACCGGCGTCGAGCAGGCGTGCGATATCGCCGTAGCGCAGGTCGGGTACGCGCACGATGGGGGTGATACCGCACAAGCGGGTGGTGCCGATCAGGTCGGCAACCATGGGAAGGTCGTAGATGCCGTGTTCGAGGTCAAAAAAGATGCTGTCGAAGCCCACATCGGCGAGCACATGCACGTAGGCGGGGGCGCGCATGTCCATGGCGAGTGTGCCTGTAACCATGGCGCCACTGGCGAGTTTGGCTTTGAGGGAATTGGTGGCGAGTGTCATAAAAATGGCCTTTCGGGCATAAGTGGCGTGGGTGCCACAAAGCGTCCCCAGCCGGCGTCGCCGGTGACGTTGCCATCGCGTCCGACTTGGCGGCCGCGCACATAGGTTGCTACTACGGCGCCGCGGGTCTGGCGTCCATGCCAGAGCCGGGCGGTGACGCGCGATTTGCTCTCCCAGGTGTTGACGTCGATGCGCCCCTCGGCGGCCATGTCGACCAGAATGAAGTCCGCATCGGCACCGACGGCGATAATTCCTTTGCGTCCCTGCATGCCAAAAATAGCCGCACTGTTGGTGCTGAGCAGGGCCACCATGCGTTCGAGCGAGATGCGGCCGTATGCGACGGCGGTCAGCATCAATGGCACGAGAATTTCGATGCCGGGGGCACCCGGTGGTGCCGCCCACATGTTGTCCCAGCCGACCTCTTTTTCGCTGGCCAAAAAGGGCGAATGATCGGTACCGATGATGTCGATGTCACCACGTGCTACCCGCTCCCACATGGCTTCCACGAGTAGTTCGTCGCGCACGGGTGGGTTGGTTTTGGCGTAGGGACCGTGGGTGACCAGGTCGGCATCGGTCAAAAAGAGGTAGGGTGGGCAGGTTTCACAGGTGACTTTGACACCCGCCTCACGTGCTTGGCGGATGAGGTCGACGGAGTAGGGGCTCGACACGTGTACGATATGCAACCAGGCGTTGGCGGCACGGGCCAGGGCAATGGATTGCGCCACGCAGGCTTCTTCGACGACGGGGGGGCGGGCGCGGCCGTGGCTGGTGGGGCCGTTGTCGCCGGCCGCCTTGAGTTGACTCGCTAATCGCGCCAGAATGTATTCGTCTTCGGCGTGGATGGCAGCGGGGCGGCGCGTTTTGGCCGTCTCACACAGCACCTGATAAAAGGCACCGGGATCTGGGCAACACAGCCCAATAAACTCACTTTCGCGCCCAGCAGGTACGGCGGTGCGGAAGGTTTTGAACGAAATAATCCCTGCATTGGCGAGTGGCTGGATATCGTCGAGATTGTCGTGGGCAGCAGCACCATACATGGCAAAGTCGACGTAGGCCTTGGGTTGTACAGCCGCGATGCGGTTGGCGAGGATCTGCGGATTATGAACCGACGGCGACGAGATGGGCATTTCGCAGACCATGGTGACGCCCGATACGGCGGCGGCGCGGGTGGCGGTAGCGAAGTCTTCGCGTTCGGTGCGGCCAGGTTCGCGGATGTGCACGTGGCTGTCGATGACACCCGGGAGTAAAAAGAGCCCGCCTGCATCGACGTGCTCGCTCGCATCGGGGAGGGCGCTCCCGTGCCCGATAGCGACGATTTTGCCCTGGTGAACGGCGATGTCAACGGCTTGACGACCGTCGGCATGTACGCCCGTAGCGTTGTGGATGATGCGATCAATCATCGCGGATACAGCCTTTGGCGCGGCGGAACACACGGTACCGCCGCGAGTCGGTGATGGATTAGGGCAAGGCGTTGGAGGCAGCACCGTCGACGAGTGTGGCAGTGCCACTCATGTAGGCAGCCGCTTCGGATGCCAAAAAGACGATGAAATTGGCGAATTCCTCAGGTTCACCGAGGCGTCCGGCGGGGATGCTGGCCATCGAGGCAGCTTTGACTTGTTCGAGAGGCTGGTTGTTTTTGGCGGCATTGGCGCGGTCGAGCTCTTCGATGCGCTCAGTGGCAATGCGGCCAGGTCCGACCACGTGCACGTTGATTTTGTCGGCGGCTACTTCGCGTGATAGGCTTTTGGCGAGGGCGTTAACGCCGGCGCGCATCACGTTGGAGAGGATCAGGTTGGGCAGGGGTTGGCGAATCGACGATGAGGCGATGGTGATGAGGCGCCCGTATTGGGATGCCTTCATGTGTGGGATGGCGGCGCGGCTCATCCACACAAAGCTCATCAGGTTCTGATTAAAGGCGGTCAGCCACTGGGAGTCGCTGATGGCGTCGAAGCCGCCAGCAGGGGGACCACCGGCGTTGTGCAGCGCGATTTCGAGGCCGCCGTAGCGCTGGACGCAGGTGTCGATTACCTTTTGTACGTCGGCTGGTGTATTAACGTCGGCGGCTACGCCGACCACATCGGCACCGCTTTGGGCGCGAATACTGGCGGCGGCCTCGTCGATACGGGCTTGGTCGCGGCTGGCGATGACCAGCTTGGCGCCTTCTTTGGCGAGTCCGAGGGCACAGGCATAGCCCAGC
>JBKCGB010000193.1:0-7075 GCA_046303375.1 Roseiflexaceae bacterium | reverse complement strand
CTGTGGGATTTCGATATCCATTTGGTAGGCGGTCAATCCACCCTGTTGAAAGGTGGTAATGACATACTTGGCGCCGCGCACCGCCGTACGGCGGTCGGTAGTGGCGCTGACAGTCGCCTTGAGTCCGCGGCGGTCGATGAGTGTCTGCACCAGCTGCCGCGCCAAATCGAGGCGACCGGCATCGATATCCATCAGGGCAATTTCACAGTCCTGCAAGGCCGGCGCGAGCAGTATATCGCTACACAGGTTGCGCGTAAACACGACGCTCCCTGCTCCAATCAAAGCAATCTTGGTCATCATCATACTCCTGTGCACGCAATCACTGTATGCGCATCGTAGCAAAGGTGTGTACGAGCGTCAAACGATACGGTATGATAGCACTATCTCAATGCAACACACAGGAGTACCATGTATGCTTGACTCATATCAACGTGCCCGACTCCACGCAATTACCCGTGACACTCCAGCCGTCGACTTTTTTGCAGGCGCACTGCTTGGCAACGGTGGTCTCGGCGTCTGCGTCACTACCCGACCCGATGGTGTGATGCTCCATCTCGGGCACAACAGCGTGTGGGACATCCGTGTGGCTGAGAATCACCAAGCCGAGATTGGTACATTTGCTGAAATTTTTGCCAAAGTGCAGGCCATCTCTGCTGACCTAGGCGCCCTCGAAGAAGACGCCTGGTACAAGGCCTACACCGACCTCATGCAACAAAACTACTTGGCCAGCTACCCGCGCCCATTCCCGTGTGGCACCATTTTGTTGGGGCTCGACCGCCGCCGTGCCGAAGTGCTCGGCTACCACCTCGACATCGCCGATGGGCGCTGTGATATCCAGCTCATTGATCGCATCACCCAACACCACCTGCTCCTGCAGATTTTTTGTGACCAACACCATGATCGCGTCTGGATGCGCACCGTTTCGCTGGATGGGCACCCTGTCGTGTCGCCCTTTGAACGCATCCGCATCCTGCCCGACCCCACCACCCCCGCCGAGTTCCCACACTATGCGGTGCATGCACATGGCATCGGCTTCACCCAACACCTACCCAGTCAAACAGGGACATCTGATTCGTCACTACCCGCTGATGAATACTGGAAAAGTTTCCACGCCACCCGCATCCAGTCTGACAACACCATTCCACCCCACCCCGACGATCGTGCCGTGAGTGTGGCCATCGCACTGTCGAGCCAGTGCACCACCTGGCAGCCACAAACCAGCTACGGCACGCCACGCCCAATCGACCCACTCGAACGTGCACTCCACGACCACGATGCCTTTGTGGCGGTCGTCGAGCTGGTGCACGGGCTGGCTAGCCAGCTCCCTAGTCATGCTGCCCTTGTTCCCACGAGTGCACAGTATGGCGCTGCCAGCACCACCAGCTGCGCTAGCTGGGCCGAATACTGGCGCAAATCGGGATTTACTAGCGCTGACACGTTGCTTGAACAGACCTGGTACCGCAATTTGTATTTTTTCAACTGTGCAGTATCACCCAAGCACACCTGCCCAGGACTCTTTGCCAACTGGAGCTACCGCACCATCGGTAACGCCTGGCATGGTGACTACCACATGAACTACAACACGCAACAACCCTTCTGGCTCTGTTTTTCCAGTAATCATTTAGAAAAACATGAAGCCTACGTCAATTTGGTCGACCACATCATGCCCATCAGCATGCAATGGGCCAAAGACTACTACGGGCTACGTGGCGCCTACTACCCACACTCCGCCTACCCCACCACCATGAATGTCATGCCCTACCCGGTACCTACCTGGGGCTGGGAAATCTGCGAAACGCCCTGGACGGTGCAAAGCCTGTGGTGGCACTACACCTACAGCATGGACGTCGAGTTCTTGCGCACACGCGCATATTCACCCATCCGCGCCGGCGTGCAGTTTTTGGTTGACTACATGCAACGCCCCGAGGCGCAATGGGACGGCACATACCATATCTTTCCCACCGTCTCGCCCGAGTTGTACGGGCTGACCCCCGGGCTCCACAAAAACGCCGATTGTATTGTGGATTTGACGTTGACCAAATTCATCTTCAAAGCGTTTCTCGAAGCTGTCACCGTGCTCGACATCCAAGCCCAAGAGCAAGAACTCGTGACAGCTGTACGTGATATCCTGGCACATTTCCCTAGCTATCCGACTGCACAGACCGCAGATGGGCCAGTGTTTGTGAGTGTGCCTCACGAGCATCCTGAGGTGGTCTACAACGTGCCGTCCAGCACCACCACCATCTTCCCCGGCGAAGAGCACGGTCTGCATTCGTCCCCTGACGAATATGCCATCGCTGCTCGCACGTTACGTCAACAACGCAACGAAGGTGGCAATGAATTAGTCTTTCTCAACTTGCAATATGCACGCATGGGCATGTTGGATATGGCACGGTTCAAACGCCAGATCGCCTATTGTTTGCTCCCCAACGGCACCTGCACCGACATGGTGTTGCAGGTGCATGGACGCTACCGCGATGATCTGCCCTTTGATTTCATGGCACCGATGGGAATTTGGTTAGAAAACTTTGCCTTGCCAGCAGTCATCAACGAATGTGTGCTGCAGAGCTACACGGGTGAGATTCGTCTCTTTCCCAACTGGGATACCACGGTAGCCTGTGAATTTGTGCAGTTACGTGCCGTGGGCGGTTTTTTGGTGAGTGCCGGCTGTGCCGCTGGGCAGGTGACCCACGTCCACATCCACAGCGAGCGTGGCGGCACAGCCCGGGTGTGGTCACCGTGGCACCCCGACCAGCTCCTGACACGTACATTGCAGGCTGGAGAGACGTGGGAACTTAGTGCAGACACAGCAGAGGGGCGGGTCTAACACCCACCCCTCTACTCCACGCATACAACTGGCATCCACCACTATGGTGTTGGTGTGGGAAGCATTGAGTTTAGCCCAAACACAAGCACAGGTATCGAACTGTCGGTGGTAGTGCCATCACCCAACTGACCGTAGTCGTTGCGCCCCCAGCACTTCACCGTGTTGTTGGCAAGCAGTGCACAGGTGTGGTTTTCTCCGAGCGCCATGTCGACGACTTTGGGTGCTCCACTTCCAGCAAGTCCGGCTACTAATACTGCACGATTTGGTGATGAGAGCGATGAGCCACTCTGACCATAGAAATTATCACCCCAGCAGTACATGAGACCAGCACTATCGAGTGCACAGATATGATTCATACCTACCTCGATATCCACGATATTAGCAAGTGCGGCACCAGTTGATGTGATGACTGCGGTAAATGCCATCTGGTTAGCACTAGGTGCAGTCCCTGCTTGACCATACTGATTATCACCCACACAGAAGACGTACTTGGCAGCTCCGTAGATAACACACGTTGTATTCTCGTATGTGGCAACCTTAATGACGTTACTAATAATGCCTTGTGCGTTCAACCTGTTAGTCGTTTCTCCAGTACCCAGCTGGCCAAAGCTATTCCCACCCCAGCAGTACAACCAACCAGCCCCAGTGACCGCACACGCATGCGTGGCGCCGAGTGTAATTTGGCGGGCATCCATGACGCCAAAGACGACCTGTGGTAGATTGCTCGATGCCCCAAGCCCGTTCCCAAGCTGACCTGCGGTCCCCATACCCCAGCACAGCACGGCGCGTGCCGTGTTAATAGCACACGCGTGATGCCACCCCACAGCTACCTGCAACGTGTGACTGACCACACTCGACAACTGAGGTAGTAGCAAATCGGCAGTTCCTTCGTCTGCAAGCTCTCCGTATGGATTTTCCCCCCAACAGGCCATCGTGTTGTCCGTGTTGCGGGCACACGTATGATTCCAGCCACTGTCGATTTGACGAACCCCCGTGAAAGCCACCGTGTTGACCGCCACCAGTAACGGTTGCGGTGTCGTCGCATTATTGCCGAGCTGACCATATGCGGCATCCCCCCAACATTTCACCACATCGAGGAAATCGATCACACAGGTATGATTATTACCGGCTTCGATGCGGTTCTTGCTTGGCTGAGATGTCGGCGAAAGCGTGACGGTGATGGTAGACGTCACTGTCCGTGTCTCCGTCGATGTACGAGATGCGGTCTTGGTCATACTCGGAGTCAATGTTTCGCTCGGCGTCAGTGTCGGTGCCAACAATCCGTAGCCACCGAGCCGTGAGAATGACATGCCGGCTGCCATTATGATTTGACCAAAATCCGCCGCAATACCACGCACCACGCCATCCCCAGTTACCGCATTCGTGGCACCACGGAGGCGCAGTCCAGCGGGCGGCAGAATATCGTAGACATGCAAGCTCGTCTCAATGTTGGTTGGCACCGTCGCATTGTAGCGACCAACGAGCAACTGCGCATGCGTAGGATCGAGTGCAACAGCATCACCAACACGTGCCACCTTGTTGAGCGGTTGCGCTGCAATGGCGCCCGTGCCGTTGGCAACTGATAGCGCCACGATGTCCTGTCTATCAAGCATGAATAGCGTGTGTTGCGGTTGCAACAACGTCACCGTACTGCGTGCCACAGCGCTCACTACTTCGCGTGGCCACAGTACCGTGGAAGCCACTTGGAGCAGTGTCGGTTTCACATACAAACTACTCACGAACCCGCTCGTTACATTTGCCCGCTTACCCACAGCAATCATCAGATTATTGCTGAGTGGTACACCCACAAGGTCATTGACGGGGCCTGAAAGTACGGCAACCAATCCCGGTATCGGCACAATGTCACGTGGCTCGCTGATGTCGTAAGCACGCACTTCAAAGCGCTCCGCACCACCTGCCTGTGGTACAAAACGAAACGCCACATACAAGCGTTCATCTGTGGCATACATGGCGGTTGGTTCACCATTGCCGAGCTCGAGACGCAACCCACGTACCACGGGAGTTTGTGCCACTACTTCATAACTCTGTATGTACATGGCATCCTTGAAGAGGCGCCCACCCACGTACAACAAACCAGGTCGCTCAGGCACATGCGTAAGTGCACTCGCTTTTTCGCCAGGCAACTCGATCTGCGCCAACGAAGTGAGCGAAGAATCAAACAGCGCAAGCGCCGGTGTAATCACACTAGTTCCCTGTGTCAACACTGCATATGCTGACTCGTTGGGGAGTGGAATGATGCGTTGGATTTGGTTGCTTAGCGCAACACTCGTGGACTCGGTGAGTACCATCGGCGTCGCCGTAGATGTTATCGATGCCGAAGGAGTGGCAGTACTCGTAGTGGTACGCGTTCCCGTGATTGAGCGTGTCACCGAACTCGTCCGTGTCACTGTTGCGGTGGGTGGAATTTTGGTGCGCGTTGCCAGCCCGAGCGTCCGCTCCTGCGTTGCCGTCATTCTATCGCTGATAATGGCACCTGCTGTTTGCGTCAACATCATCTTGCGCGTGGCAGTTGCCTGATCATTTTTATCCCGCGTACGCGTCTGTGCCACATTAATTGTGCGCAAAATAGGTACTGGTGTAGACGTCGGGGTGCGCGTCACTGACGCAGATCGTGTGCGCGTCGGCGACCCAGCGACCCGCTCTGCAGTGGCCGTCAATCGGTCATTCAACACAAACTGTGTCGTATTGAGGGCGATGCCCGTCCGTATCAGATTCGCTTGTTGTATAGTCCGCGTGGCTCCCACAAGCACCGTCCATACGGGAAGTGCTATTGTGGGAATCAATGTCTGGGTACGGGTCGATGTACGCGACATGGCGACTACCGTCTGTGTTTGCCCTGTATCCGGCGTCGTTGGTTCACTGCGACCATACAATCCCACCTTGTAGACGGTCGGAAAACCATAGATTGTCGTAGTGATATCCAAGCGCCCCGTGTAGATCTGCAATTTCTGGGCAGACGTAGGCGTAAATCCAATAGTCAGCACACACGTTGGGCGGTAGTAGAGATTCGCCAGACAACTCGAACTGTGCAAGAAAAATGCCCCATCTCCCGTCATACTGGTTGACAAGGGTTGACTCATATTGAGTGAGGTCTGAATGCCCACACTCAGGTAGACAGTTTGGTTCCTCGTGACCCGCCCAAAGTTCAATCCATAGGTGGAAACTTGCGTCGCAAGATTCGTATTGCGTACCTCAGTGACCGCATTCCCCACATTGATGCGTGGCAACACCAACCCATTACGCGCATCCGTGATGAATCGCCCCGTGGTGCGCAAGTATGTTAAGCCCTCTGATACCGTTAGATTGGGTTTCACGCCTTTGATGACAGCCCATGCACCAGCCACGTGTGGGGTGGCCATAGATGTACCACTTTTGGTCACATAGCCATCCGTGGTATTCGATGTCGACGCATAAATGTTGCTCCCCGGTGCAAGCAGATCAAGCAAGCGATCCCCGTTGCCATTCGGGCCATTGGCAGCCACTGTGGCTGTCTGTGAAAACGACGATATCGTGTCTGTGACAGTTAAATTGTAACTACTTGGTGGGCTACTCCCAGTTGCCGTACGCGTGAACGTGGAACCAATCGTAATCGCCGAACTAATACATCCCGGGGACGCAATACCATTCGAGAATACACCGCTTGGGGCCGCACTATTTCCTGCCGCAATCACCGTTGCCACATCTAATAGGCGTAACTGGTTAATGGAATCCGTCTGAACGGCATCTGCATCGCAGAATGCATTCGTCTTGCCACCACCGAGACTCATGTTGATCGACACCAGATTCTGTTGCCAACCTGCTTTGTATGCCATCAGCCACTGCAACGCGGCCACCTGGTCACTCGAATACGACAACACACATGTTGATGAGTTACTGCACGGATTAACGCCGTTTTTGTTTTCAAATTTCGAAAACACCTGCACTGCAGCGATTTTGGCGTCTGGCGCAACGCCTGACATCATGACTTGGCTGGCAGTCCCACAATCAATGCATACGCGCTTGCCTGCCACGATCCCCGCAACGTGCGTGCCATGATCACATCCCGAAATACCCGTGCACGGAATCGCCTTGCCTGGCCCCGTCTCATATTCTGTGTTACCTGGACACAATGATGTCGCATTGTCGTCTGCATTGTTCGACGAAAAACACGCTTCCACGACCACTTGCCCATTCAAGAACTCATGGAATCGGTCAACACCTGTATCGAGCACTGCCACCAACTGCCCA
>JBKCGB010000192.1:0-6541 GCA_046303375.1 Roseiflexaceae bacterium | reverse complement strand
CGGGTAGCCACCAATCACCGCACATTTGAGGTCAGTAATCTTCATCGATTATCCCCTGTATGATAGGTTGCAGAGTGTACACAATCATAGCATAGTTTCGGTATATTGATGCACATAATTGACATTTGCGTGCTAGAATTGCGTTGCATTTGACGAAAAGAACGTAGTTGCAATGCAAGCTGTAATGATTTTGTGTGGTCACGCTGGATTTGTGTACGGTGGTGTGGTGGCGGACTTCTACGCGTCTTGTGGTACATTGATACTATCCAATCATATTGCTGTATAGATACTGGTGTGGGGTGGGAATCGTCGCATGAATCCGTCCATGTGTGGAGAACAGTATGTCACAGCCGTTTACGATTTTTGTAATGCAATCGGCACATACCGATATCGGCTATACACATCCACAAGAGCAAATTGCCGCTATGTATGTCGAGCACTACGAAAAAGTGCTGGCGCTGTGCGCCGCCACTGCACATGCGCCTGATGTGTCACGATTCAAGTGGACATGTGAAACGTTCTGGCAGGTGGAGAACTTCCTAGCGGCACGTCCCGAACGCCTTACTGATTTCCTCACCTATGTGCGTAACGGTCAAATCGAAGTCACTGCTAACTACTTACACTACACCGACATGATTGACGCAGATGCCTTTGCCCGCAGCCTCGATGCCGCGGTCACGTTTGCACGCACCCACGACATCCCGCTCAAAAGCGCTATGCACGCCGACATCAACGGTTGGTCGTGGGGGCTTCCTGATGCTTTTGCGGCCCGCGGCATCCCCTACTTTTGTAGCATGGTGCATATTGACAGCGGTACTGACCCGCTGGGTGTGCGTGGTTCAGTGCACTACATGTGGTTGCGTGAATGGGGTGATGCCCTCAGACCAGATGCACCCTTTCGCGTGCCACAGCTCCATCGTTGGCAAGGTGCGCAGGGAGGCGAAGTGTTGCACTGGCTTAATGAGCACTACTTGCTGGGCAATGTGCTCGGATTGTCGAGTCCGCAAGGCTTCCATGCCGACAAAACGCGCTACTTCACTGAGACCGATCGCCTTACCGTCGATGATATTTACCAGCGTACGCAAGCAGAGCTCGCCACCTACATCGCGCGCCTGCGTGCGAGTGGCTACACGCATCCCGGGTTGTTGCTGAGTACGGGTGGACACTATGTCGATAATTCGCCACCCGATAACCGCTGGTTGGGTATCATCGAGCGTTGGAATGCGGAGCATAGCGACATCACGTTACGCAGCTGTACCCTCGGTGAGTGGTGTGCGTGGATTCAGGCACAGGTAGTCCATCCGCCCGTATACCGTGCTGCCTGGCCCGACCACTGGGCGCACGGATTAGGGTCGATGGCAGCACCTATAGCTCAGGCGCGGCGCACGCAACGGCGCAAGGCAACGGTCGCGCGTATGGTGCAGGCGAGTGGCGATACACTGGCACACAACTACTTCGCACAGGCGCTACACCATGAGCGTTTTGCCCTCGAGCACACCTTCAACGCATGGTCGACCACCGCCCGCCCGGCGTCATCGGTGGTGGCATTTCAACACGCCCACAAAGAACTCAACTTTCATCGCAGCGAACTTGCGCTCGATGAAGCAGTGGGGCGGGCGTTGCGCGTGGTTTATCCACAGGGTGATGGGCACGCACTGGTCGTCGATGTGCCTGACTCACCTGTGCTCGTGCATTTGGCTGCAGGCGATGTCCCACTCGATCCAGGTACGCAGATGCTCTGTGACGCCAGTGGCACGCTGATTCCCTTTCAATCCGACCATACCGGCTTGCCACAGTTTGTGTTTCACTATCATGCGCCACATGCCGGGCGTCACGTCTTGCAGTTGGTAGCGGGGATGACATCGGTCACTACCGCGAACGATGTACGCCTGAGCAACGATGCGTGGGATATTGCCATCGATCCGATTACTGGTGGCCTGTTGCACCTGATTGAGCGCCGGAGTGGCAAAAACTGGGTCAACAAACAGCAGCGTGGCTTTGGCCAGATGGTACATGAGCAGGTCGTACATCCGCTCGGTCGCACTGCTATGAGCAACGGTGCCATGATTCGTAACTGGGGAATCGGTGGTGCGATGCTCGATGCATGGCCCGATGTGCCTGTCAGCGAGCAGACAGTGGCGCATACCACCAAGCTGACGTCGTCGCTGCGTGGCCCCGTCTTTGATGCGTTAATCTGGCATGGTGGTAGTGATCGTCTGGGGAAAATTCGTTATGAGTGGCGCTTGTATCATCATCCAGCACTCGTCGAATTGCACATTGAATGGCAGAAACGCTGGTGCGATGAGCCCGAAGCAGTATATGTGGCGTTTCCCTTTGCTACTTCAGAAACGACGCTGCAGTTCGAGACGAGTGGGGGATTTTTTACCCCAGGGTATCACGGTGATGGTGGTCAAATGCCAGGGTCGTGCAACAGCTATTACACGGTGCAACGCGCCGCCATTATCGGCAATGTGACCGACCACGCCTTGTTGTGGGCGCCGCTCGATGCGCCACTCGTGATGCCCAACGAACTCAAATTTGACCGCTGGGAGGTGGCGCCGTGGCGCTGGAACGGCATGTTGGCGTCGATGCCAGTCAATCATTACTGGCATACCAACTTTCCTACCAGTCAGCGTGGACCACTGCGCCTGCGCTACCGCATTGCGAGCTGCCAAGGGGCGAGCGACCGTGAACACGCAATTACGACGGTGATGCCACACGACGCACTCGGCTGGCGCTAACGAATAAAATAGGAGGAGAAACGTCATGCTCGCTCTCATTTCTACAGGCTGGGGACCACGATGTTTGTCAAATGCCGGGGTGACACTCATTCAAGAAGTATATCGTGTCGAAACGTTTGGACTCGACCCGGATACACGCGTCATGTTGAGTCAGCTCCATACCATGTGTGCACATGCTCCCACGCAGGATAATTGGCAAAACGACGATTTGTTGGCAGCCGCAGCTCGAGCATTGCGACTTGCTCAAACCGACGAACGGGCCGCATTTGTGACGCCATCTGGTCCGTTGTGCGATGCCATTTGGCCGGTGATTCAGCAAGCAGCAGGCAAACTTGCTATCCCGCTGCGTGTTGCACACGGGTTGGGGTTGGCTGAGTCGATGGCAACCACGCTGCAGTTAATCGTGCCACCTGTCACCGATATTCGTCCCACATTGGCTGATTTTGTGGGCGAAACGCGCATGCCTGCCCTGGCTGTGGCACCACAAGTCGGTGATTTGACTCATGTTCACACCCTGTTTGCTGGAGAAGTGCGTATTTTTGTCCTTGATTTGTATGCGCGCACAGTGCGACACGTTGATCTTGCACAGGTGCCACCTACGGCACCCAATCAGTTGTTTGTGGCAGCCCAACACCATATTCATCAAGCGAGTGATGATAACCGATCTGATGATATCAGTGATACGGTGTCTTCAACTGCTGACTGGGTTGAACTCTTCAACAACCTGACGGGGGTCATCAGTGACTGATTCTACCATTGTTGATGCGTTAATTGGGTATGTACAGAAAGCCCCCGCTCATTCTGGGAAACGCCAACGTCACATCCGGTGGTGGTTCTTCTTTGCCGTGGCGTTGGTAAGTTTTGCGACTGGTGTCGCCGGATTCATTGGTGCCTTACAAACGGAGCGTACTCGGATTGCATCGATACTCTTGTTTGTATTCGTGGTCGTACTCATCATCATCCGCATCATTGTGATGCGTCGTCCTGCACCCTTGCTGCGCTGGCATCCGCTGTCTATGGTGCAACCGCAGGCATCATGGCTCACCACCCTCATGCATGCCGCGCATACGACGCGCTGGCAGCAGTTGGTAGGGCGAGGTATCCGCATCGGCGATTTTGTGATGTGGGTACTGATGGCACTTGTGCTCGTGGCTGCTGCTGGTATTATTTTCACATTCTCTGCGTTTGGTCTTTATGATGGGCTGAAAACCGGACTCGATTACTTCGACGTAGTGTTATTCATGGGGCTTGTGGGCCCGTTCATGAGTGTGCGTAGCGGGATTGCACGCTGGCGTGCCCGCAGGGATGGCTCGCGTAAACGGCTGAATTCGTTCACGGAAACACTACGGAATGCACTGGGTGCCGTGAATAATTTTTTTCATACGACGCTGGATTCGACCGCTGGCATGGTACGTGCAGGGGTGACGAATGTCACCTCCACAGTATCAACGAGCGTGGTCTCTCTTACGACGACAGCTGCCTTGGCGACCACTGTGGCTGGCGTGGGGCTTGCCGCAGTCGATGTGGCACCACGCTCGATTATTGCCACGGGACGCGTGGTGCCATTACCCATGGAGGTTGCGCTACTCGCTGGCGAAGATGGTAGAAATGTTGGCTTACGTGGTGAAATTTTGCTGAACTGTATGGACGATATTATGAGTGATACCGACCGCTCAGATGCCCCCTGTCAAAATGCGGTCCATCAAGTCAGCGAGCTATGTGCACAATGGAATGGCAAAGATATGCCCCCGGGGTGTGAAGCCAACATATTCGCCCTATTGCCCGAAATTCAGCCACTCGTGCAAAACGGTGAAAACAACGATCCCCGCGACAATCGACCGTACATGCCACCACCTACCAAAGTCATACCACCGACACATACGCGCGGTGTGGTAACGCCCACACCGTTGCTTGTCACGGATACACGGGTCAGTGACGCAACAACCATACCCACCCAAACAGATGTACCGCTCCCCAGCGCGACCGCGGTGGTGGAAACCACACCAGTGGTGGAACCGGTTATCCCACCCAACATGACCCAAATGCCCGAACAAGGTGGGAATGCGGCACAAACGCCGATTGTGCGTCTGCCCAACAATAATGCCCAAGGTACACCCCTCGACACGCCCCTGCCTGGTACTGACAGCCAACCATAACGTGTAGAAGAGAGGATAGAACTGATATGCACGACGATGAAAAATTAGGCATGACAACCCGCAGTGTGCATGCCGGCTGGCAACCAGACCCAGCCACTGGTGCCGTTAAACGCCCGTTGGTGATGGCCAACAGCTACGTGCTCCCGGCGGATGGCAACTGGGATGCGGTGCCATTTGGGTACGCGCGTGACATGAATCCCAACGAGCGCTGGCTGGAAGAACGGCTGATGGCACTCGAAGAAAGCGAAGAGTGTGTGGTGACAGCCAGTGGCGTGAGTGCCATCAACGGCACCTTTCTGGCACTGCTCAGCGCCGGTGACCACATTATCTGCTCCGATGTATCGTATATCTCGGTGCGCACCATGTTGCTGGAGCATTTCCCCAAACGCTTGGGCATCGAAACAACCTTGCTCGACACCTCAGACCCTGAGCTGGTGCAGGCCGCTATTCAGCCCAACACGAAGCTGATTCATATTGAAACACCAGGCAATCCGACGACACGTATCAGTGATATCGCAGTTATCGCCAACATTGCTCACGCTCATGGAGCTCTGTTGTCTGTGGATAGCACGTGGTCGGGTTTGACCACCCAACGCCCACTCGCACTCGGTGCCGATTTGGTGATGCACAGTATCACCAAGTACGTCAACGGCCACGGCGATGCTCTCGGTGGTGCGGTCTTTGGCGCCAAGTCACTGCTTGACAAGATTCGCGTCTTTGTGGTCAAAGATCTCGGTGCCTGCATTAGCCCATTCAACGCATGGCAAATCATGCGCGGTGTGGCCACCCTGGCGTTGCGCATGGAGCGTCACAACAGCAACGCCATGCAGGTCGCCACATTCCTCGAGTCACACCCGGCCGTGGCGTGGGTGCGCTACCCGGGGCTGACCAGCCATCCCAATCATGCGGTGGCTGCCAAACAGATGCAGGGCTACTCAGGTATGCTCAACTTTGATTTAGTGGATACGAGTAAGCGGTCACTCTTTATCAGCAAACTGCGCTTTTTCGTGCATGCAGTCAGCCTCGGTCACGACGAGAGTCTCATCTTTGTCTACAACGACTACTCGGGCAACAACCTGTTCCGCGTCAGTGTGGGTATCGAAGACCCACAAGATTTAATCGCTGATCTCGCTCAGGCATTGCGTGCAGTCACGGAGTAGGTACAATGACGCTCTGTTGGACGCCTAGTTCGGCACGTATTGTGCAAAGCCAACTCTACCAGGCCATGCAGCGGCGGTGGCCGGGCACCATGATGGACTACGCCGCTCTCTGGCAGTGGTCCATCGACCATCCCGCCCAATTTTGGCAATGGCTGTGGCACGAAGCCCAGATTATTGGCGACAATGCCAGCGATGTGGTGGTGCGTGATGCTACCGCCCTACCCGGAGCACAGTGGTTCCCTGCGGCACGTCTCAATTATGCAGAAAACCTGCTTCACCGTCGTGATGATGGCGATGCGCTTGTCTTTTGGGGTGAGGATAAAGTCCAGGTGCGCGTGAGTTTTGCGCAGCTCTACGCCGATGTGGCACGCATGCAACAGGCGTTGCAGGCAGCAGGGGTGGGGATGGGTGACCGTGTCGTTGGCTTGTTGCCCAACGCACCTGCAGCTGTCATCGCCATGCTGGCGACGACGGCCTTGGGGGC
>JBKCGB010000191.1:0-26557 GCA_046303375.1 Roseiflexaceae bacterium | reverse complement strand
GGTCATATTGTGCGTGTTTAGGGTCGTTTTTTACACCATCCCACTCATACAATGCCTGCGAAAAGGCTTCTTGGACCAGGGGCAATGAGCGTTGTGCCGAGTTGAGTGCCGCCTGCTGGTCATCAACCGCATTATTCGCAGACGCAATCACACTCGCCAAATTGGCTTTGGCGTTTTCGAGGGTTGCACGTGCGCGCGCAATATCTGCCGGCTTGGGATCGGTGAGTCGACTGAGATTGGCTTTGGCTTCTTCGAGGTCGAGTTGGGCGCGTTGTCGTGCCAAATCACGTGTTGTTGCACTACGGTCATATTGAATTTTGACCTGTTCGTAGTTGACTTCGGCTTGGCGGAGCTGATTGGGTAAATCGCCGAGGTCCAGCTCAGCGAGCACCATCCCCTTGGTGATGACGTCGTTGCGCTGAATGTTGACCACTTTGACAAAACCACTTTGTGCAAACGACAGATCCTCTTGTTTCATCGCAGCCACTGTCCCACTGACTTTGATTTCGTCTACAATCTCGCCTTTGGCGACAGTGTAAGTCTGTTTTTCGAGTGCTGGCGCTGGTGGGCGTGGAGTGGGTGTAGCTGTATTATTGGTGGTACTAGTACTGCTACATGCACTCACAACGAGTGCGACGAGCAACAGTGTAACCAACGGTAGACGCATGATAATACCCCTTTAGCACTGATAATTTCATCACAAACGATAACATATTTTATTATAGTGCAAAGTATAACCAACTGGATGTGTGATATTCATGAGAAAAACGCATCATTGCGCATCTGCGTAATGGCTGGGTGGTATAATTCAACAGCAGTAATGTAGCGGTTAGGGGTTCCCATGGGGCGCATGCGTACACGCCACGTGTTTTTTAGTGTGAGTCACGACGACAATCCACTGCCCAATGACACGGTACTCGTGTGTGAAGCCACCGACCCACTGTCTATGGAGGCACGCAAAGGTGAGTTGTTTGTGGTCGTTGAGAGTCGGCAAGACTCTCAACGCCAAAAGCAACCCATTCAACTGGTGATGCGCACCCTGCGCAAACTCTACTACGAAAATAGCTCGTTTAGTGTGCAATCCGCATTGCGGCGTGCCATCATCGCTGCCAATCGTGCGCTCTACGAATACAACATGACCCAAGAAGCGTCACGGCGGGTACAGTTGGGGATGACGTGCGTGGTCGTCAAAGGCGTCGACCTGTATATTGCCCAAATTGCACCATCGCAGTTGTATGTACTCAGCGAAGGAATTGTCAGAGCGATTCCTTCGAGTGCCTTGTGGCGCACGGTGCATCATGCCGTGGTGCCAGTGAATGCGGGTAGTCTGATGGGTGGGAGTTTGACCGTTGAGCCAGAATTTTTCCGGGCGGTGTGGACACCCGGCGAAACACTGATATTGACGACGAGTTCGCTAAATCCCGTTCTTGATCGTGAGACGGTATCACACATCCTACGACTGGTGCACCCCACCAAAATGGTGCAGGCATTGCGCGAAGCCTGTCAATCGTTACAAGTGGGTAATGCGCATGGGCTGTGTATGGTGCTTGATGCGGATGTTGCCGAAGAAACGAAACCAGCCACGGGCAGTTTTTCGAGTATTACCCAACAACTCATGCTGGCACGTGGGAACACTGGCTTGTGGCTCAACAATCTGGTCAAGTGGGCGCGTGGGCTGTTGTTGGGGAGCGAAGATTCGCGTTTTGCCACGTCCATGAAGCGTTGGCGCAACATTACGCGTGAAGAGACGCATCGGGCCACACGCCCACCCCCAGAAGTGCCGTACAAAGTGAACCCCATCCCGCGACCGGCTCCCATTGATGTGGGAGAATCCATCGAGCAGCAAGTCCAAAAACAGGCAGAGGCTCGTATGGTGCGCACAGCAGAGCCCGCACCAACGTCACCTCGGGTGATTGATGCGGTCGACGTCGAGGTGCCCTCTACGCCCGTTGATACCGACTACAAACGGCGCTATGGTGGGGTACACGTGCGTGTGACTGAGCCGATTCGCTATGGTGATTTTTTGGGGTCGGTGCTCCAAGGGTTGTTTGTCTGGCGGTGGTTCCCCAAGCGTAACAGCGATAATCGGCGCATGCAGTCAGCCGCCCAAGGCGCAGGACTGTCGTATCGCAAGCAACGCCCGCCATTTCCTTGGGCCATGCTCTCGCTGATGGCTGCCATCGTGCTGGTGCTGTTTTTTTATGGGCGAAACGTAGCGACCGAATATCGGCTCCAGCGCGGCGAGGATAGTATCACTGTGGCCGAGCAGTCGGTGCAAGCCATCTATGATTCTGTCAATGAAAGTGAAGCCGCTCAGCGCATCGAAATTGCACAGTCACTGCTGAGTAATTTGCAACAGACTGGCATCGTAACCACGACCGTCGATTACCGCCAACGCTTTCTGGTGATGGTTGATCGCATCGCCCAAGCTGAGCGCATCATTCAACGGCGCTCGTATTTAACCAATGTGACCCCAGTCGCTACCCACCCACAAGCCAATGGCGTCTTTTCGGCAATAGTGATTCCGCCAATTCCAACGGGCAACGAAGATCTGAGTGGGTTCAACAACATCTATTTTCTCGATTCCAATGTAGGTGTCCTCTATCAGATGCCACAGGCGGGGGGCACGTTGACGCCGATGCTCCAACCCAGCGATGTGATGGGTGACATCCAGATTGCCAAGGTGTACGACATTGCGTGGCGTATTGACGGGGTGATTGCAGTAGCGCAGAGTAGCAATAATGGCGCATTCGTCTACCTCTTTCGCAACGGTGAGAACTGGAACTACAGTATTCTGGCAGGCAGCTTGGAGTGGCAGCTAGACGATCGTGACATGCGCATCAACAGCTATGGTGGCAATTTGTATATTTGGGGGGTGACACCCAACAATATTTTGCGCTTTTTGGCGACGCAAATTGCTGATTTTCCTGCACCGTGGGTGCAAAACGATGGTGGTGTTGATGCGACTGCGGCCGTTGATATGGGTATCGATGGGCGCATCTATTTGCTCATGCCCAACGGGACGATTAATTTGTACCAGGCAGTACCAGATGGTGAACGCGGCTTTGAAAAAAGCATTCAACTGCAAAATGTGGTGCCACCTATCCAAGCAACCAGCCGTCTACTGGTGACTGGTGACGGTGATTCGGGGGCATTCTACATCCTGGATAGCTATTTTTCACGTATCATCCACGTCGATAAACGTACCGGCAAATTTATCCAGCAGATTGTGTTGCCACCCGATAGCACGATCTCATTCGATAATCTGACGGCACTCGCTATTGACGAATCTGGTGCACGACCTATACTGTATTTGGCCAATGGAAATGTGGTCTACAAAGCACCACTCCCAGAACCACCGTTACCTTTTAATCAGCGGGTAGACAGCGTCGTACTCCCGACTGCCACAGTCGTGACACAACCATAGGAGTATCGACTATGACTATGCGAGGCGCTGAACGCACCACCAATGTGGCGCGTATCTCTGATCCCTGTACCATCGTGATTTTTGGTGCGACTGGTGACTTGACTCGGCGCAAACTTGTGCCAGCCTTGTACAACCTGCGTCGTGAAGGATTGCTCCACGCCAACACCACCATTCTCGGTTTTGCGCGGCGCGACTGGAGCGATGACTACTTCCGTGCACTGCTCTTTGACGAGGGGAGCAAACACTCGCGTACGGGTATGTCAGATACTGTATGGCCAGATTTCGCTGGGCGCATCCACTATGTGCGCTCGACCTTTGAAGATGCGGCAGGGTATACTGAGCTTGCCCAACGACTCGCCGAAATCGACGATGCACAGGGGACCAGTGGCAACCGCCTCTTTTATTTGGCGACTCCCCCCGAATCATATGAAGATATTATCAAACAGCTTGGTGCAGCCGGGCTGGCACAGTCGCATGGCTGGACGCGCATCATCGTCGAAAAACCGTTCGGTCATGACCTCGAAAGTGCCCGTCACCTCAACAATGTACTCCACGACGTCTTTGATGAGCGTCAAATCTACCGTATCGACCACTATTTGGGCAAGGAAACGGTGCAAAACCTGCTGGTGTTTCGTTTTGCAAATGGAATTTTTGAGCCGCTATGGAATCGCCGCTACATCGACAACGTACAAATCACAGTAGCGGAAAGCATTGGCGTTGAGGGCCGAGGTGGCTACTACGAGCAGGCGGGTGCGCTGCGTGACATGGTACAAAACCACATGATGCAGTTGTTGTCACTTACTGCCATGGAGCCACCTGTGGGTGGGGCAAGTGCGGATGCAGTGCGCGACGAAAAAGTCAAAGTGCTGCGTGCGGTGCGCCCCATCGCCCGTGAAGAAGTCAATCGCTATACGGTGCGTGGCCGCTATACTGCGGGGCCAGGTACGGCACCCGCCTATATGGATGAGACAGGCGTCGCCGCCAACTCTACCACCGAAACCTATGTGGCGATGCGCTGTGAGATTGAAAGCTGGCGCTGGGCGGGAGTGCCCTTTTATTTGCGCACTGGCAAACGATTGCCCGTGCGTGCGAGTGAGATTTCGGTGACATTCCGGAGTGCGCCGTTGCTCCTTTTCCAGGATAGTTTGATGTCGCGCACAGCCCCCAATGAGCTGGCGATTCGCATTCAGCCCAACGAAGGAATTTCACTGCGCTTTAACTCGAAGGTGCCTGGGCAAGCTGGCGATATCCGCCCCGTGACGATGAATTTTAACTACGTGGAAGCCTTTGGCAGTGAATCGCCGGAAGCCTACGAACGCCTGCTCCTCGATGCGATGATTGGCGATAGCACGCTGTTTACGCGCAGTGATGAAGTCGAAACGTCGTGGGGACTGATGAATCCCATCCTTGAGGGATGGCAGCTACTTGGCTCGCCTGTCCACGAATATGTGGGTGGTAGCTGGGGCCCCGATGCATCGCACGAATTCATTGGTTCGTCGGGACGGAGCTGGCGCCGCCTCTCGTAAGTGATGTGGGATGCGGTATGTGTGGGGTTTTGGTATAATACCTACACACTGTAGTAATGAATGAGTCGAGGGTGGCATGCCACGATACCGAATTTTGTCGTGTGATGGCGGCGGCATTGCCGGCGTTTTGACACTCGTGGTTATAGAACGCATCCTTCAAGACATCCCCGACTTTCTGACACGGGTCGACCTCTTTGCTGGTACATCGACGGGGGGCATCATTGCATTGGGTTTAGCCAACGGCATGCATCCCCGTGATATTCGCGCGTTGTACGAGCAAAAGGGTGCGGTGATTTTCCGTGATTCGTGGCTCGACGATGCGCTCGATATCGGCAATGTTATCGGTGCCAACTACGACAATCGCGGGCTCGAAGTCGAGTTGCGCAAAATCTTTGGTGAAACTACCCTCGGTACCATTCCCAAATCGGTGTTGGTGCCAGCATTCGATCTCGACAACGCCTCACCCGACCCACAGCGCCGCAGTTGGCAGGCTAAATTTTTTTCAAATATGGGTGGTGTCTACGGTGATCGCGAAGTTCCCGCCTACAAAGTGGCGATGTACACGTGTGCGGCACCCACCTACTTCCCCGTTTACGAGGGCTACATCGATGGCGGAGTGGTGGCCAACAACCCCAGTGTGGCGGCTATTGCACATGCGATTGATACGCGAAAAAATACGGGGGCGCCCCGCATCGATGATATTGCGCTCTGCTCGCTTGGTGTAGGGCAGTCGTTGCGTTACATCAGTGGCGAACGGCTCGATTGGGGGTACGCGCAGTGGGCGCGGCCACTCGTCAACATTCTCATTAATGGTGTGATGGGTGTGGCCGACTATCAATGCCGGCAATTTTTGCGTGATCGCTACTGGCGCATGAGCCCTGTATTCCCGGCGGGAACGGACATTGCGCTCGACGACGTGGCGCGTACTGGCTACCTCGTAGAAGTCGCCCAGCAGATTGATTTGAGTGAAACATTGCTGTGGATAGACCGCTGTTGGCGTTAACGCCATACGCGATCGAGGAGCTTTACCAGCTCGATGACCGTCAACAGCGACAGAACTGCAGGCAGTGCTGCAATGACCACGAAGTAGAGGATACTGCCGACGCGGGTACGTAACGTATTCTGCATGATGCGGAAACGAGAGGCCACGCGGGTGCGTAGCGTATAGGGGATGCCAACGAAGATTCCGAGTGCGATAAGTGCAAATGCGCCGGCTGCAGCAAGCGTAATCAGTGTGCCAAGCACCATCATGCGTCACCTCCCGGTTGTGTACGTGTCAAGATACGGTAGAGAATACCACCAACAGGCAAAAAGAGCCAATAACTCAATAGGCGAAAGAGAATGGCACCCCCAAGCGCACCTTGCAGTGGCACCCCTTGCAGATGCAGGGTAAACGAGAGTGTGGCCTCGACTGCTCCACCCCCACTCGGCAGCACCGTGAACAGACTAGCAATCAACGACATGCCGTAGGCAGCCAGCACATCGAAGTAGGCCACGTTGAGTCGCATGCTGTGGAGCAGAAACGTAAGTGCCAAGGCATGCAGTGCAAAAATCAACATTTGGAGCAGAATGATGCGAAAAAAGCGCCACGGCTCAGCAGCAAAAATAGCACGACTCTTGGCGATTTCATCGACGAGTAATTCGGCAGACGTGGTATTCCAGTCAATCCCGACACGGGTCAACGCACGTTGAATAGTCGCCAACCAGCGTTGCACTGTGGTGGCTGGTCGGGTGACGATGGCTACGACCACCATCACCGTCACGGTCACAATTGCGAGTGCGCTAATAATTGGCACGGTGGCAACATAGTTGGCAGTGACAGTCAGATAGAGCACACCGAGGCTAAACATCATCAAGGCTGCGCCATTCCAGCTCAATAGCTCGGTGCCTGCGACGACCGCCACACTACTTGCCGGAAAGCCCCGATTGCGTAGGGCGGCCACTAAAAACGCATATGCCGCCACACTGCCCATGGGAACAGTTTGGTTGAGAATGATAGCGACGAGCGCAGTGCTAATCAGCCACGGCAACGGTGCGTGCTGTGCCAGTGACTGCAAGACGGCACCATAGATGAACCCAGCACAAATAAACCCGAGCACAACAGTGACAAAGGCGGCACCCACATAGAGTGTATCAGCGGTCTGCAATAACCCCCACGCCTCAGTGATTTCGGCACGGGTCGAATAAATCAAATAGATGACAATGGCGACGAGCAAAGTGCCAATGATGAACGACCACGATATACGTCGGTTTGCCATGCAACTCCAATCAACACCAGTTGTACGTTACCGTCAGTATCATACCACGTCACTGTGCATCATGGTGGTGATGCCCGAAATGGATGTGGGGATGGGCGTGTACCTGACCATCGTGATGATGGACATGCTCGTGAATCAGATTTGCATCGCGCAAGAGCTGTTGGTTGGCCAACAGCGCCTGCGGGGTGTCATGTGCAACAATTTTGCCATTCTGGAAGATGTAGGCATCGTCTGCAATTTCACTCAGTGTGTCGAGGTCGTGTGTAGCCACGATAACCGTCTTTTTGCCGTTCCCCCATGCGACGAGGAAATCAACCACACGGCTTTGGCTACGTGGGTCGAGTGCCGCAGTGGGTTCGTCGAGCAAAATGACTTCGGGGTCGAGTACCAGCACAGAAGCAATCGCGACGCGCTTTTTTTCACCACCAGATAGGCGATGGGGGGCGCGGTCACGCAAATGGCTGATTTCGAGTTGATCGAGCGTGTCATTCACTTTTTGAATAATCGTTTCTTTGTCCCAACGCATTTGCAATGGCCCAAAGGCAACTTCGTCAAACACGGTCGGATTAAAGAGCTGAATGTCGGGATTCTGAAAGACAAAGGCGACTCGGCGCCGAAAGGTGTGTGCAAACGATTCATCGAGCAAATGGTGCTCATCGAGCGTATGACCAAACGCTTCTACCTGCCCAGCATGGGCAAAATAGAGCCCGTCGAGAATGCGCAATAGGGTCGATTTCCCCGACCCGTTGGCCCCCATGATGGCCACGCGTTGCCCGGCATGAATCGTCATTGATACGCGATCTAGCGCGGGTATGGTGGTGTTGGGATAGGTGTAGACGACATCACGCACACTGAACACTGGTTGCATAGACTCACTCCTAACCAAGTAAACCACTCCCAAAAACGAATCCGGTTACCACAACGACGCTAATCACGATAATTGCAATGATATCACGCCCGCCCAGCTGAAAGGTGTCGAGTGTGTACACGTCACCACGATAGCCACGCGATTGCATGGCGAGATAAACATCATTGCTGAGCTGCATGCTTTTGCTGAGTAAGACACCAACAGTGGCAGTGGCGAGTCGTCGTGCATCTGCATCATTGAGCCGCCCAACAATCCGACTCTGACGTGCTTCAAACATGTCACGTGCCGTCTGTAACATCATGAAAATATAGCGATAGGTCATCCCCAGGATGACGACAACCAATGCGGGAATGCCGATACTGCGCATCGACTTGAGCACGTGCATCCACGGCGTGGTCATTATCAGTAAAAACGACAGCGTGATGCTGACTTCTGAACGGAGCAGCAAAAATGCCGCACTCCGTAGCCCTGTGCTGGTAATCACCCAGTCAAGTACCGGAATTGCAATGAGTGTGGGGCCGGGTGTGATAAAAATTGCGGGTGTCGCAATTAACCCACTAAACACGGCCATGCCAATCCACACATTCGCAAACGATTTCAGCGGGATGTGTGAGAGGATTGCCAACATGATCGCGATTGCGGCGATTGCACCAATCACTGTCAGGTTGCGTGCTGCAGCTGCCACCATGATGATGCTGAGGGTGCCAATAAATTTGACCCGGGGATCGAGTCGCTGGAGCACTCCTGCTTGTTCAGAGAGCCGTTCCGCATACAACGAACGCTCCATTGTTTCGGCGAGTCCGTCAATGGTGCGTTGCACAAATGTGCCGCGTTTTTTGCCATGATGTGCTTCGCCTGCCATGCTGACTCCTTTGGATGTATATTCAAGACTAAAAAGGGGCATTAACGTAAACCATCCGGTCACGATAATGCCCCCCCTGTACCACGTGCGAATCATTTAGCCGATGGCAGTGTGATCGCGTCGCATCCGGTCAGTGATGAACCCGTAGAGAAGAATGACCAAAATCACTAGACCCGTGCCCATGAATGCTGAAAAAATATACCCGACTTGTTCGTTGGAGATGAACGATACGGCGTAATCAGGAATCGGTGCTGCCCAGAGCTCACTCCACCAAGCCAACCCACTCGGAGTCGCCGCAGGTGCAGGTGCCCCAAGCGATGCCTCGGTGATGGCCTGACGGGCGGCCGGATCTGCAAATTCATCGGCACCCCACTCACCCCAAGCGGTGCCTGCAGCCAACAACCCGAGGGGTGACAAAATCATCAACACGGCGACCACCAACCACATGCGGCGCGTGCCAGCCCAGCTGGTGCTTGCAGGGGTGCTGTTGGCTTGCCAGGCGAGGAGTGAAACGTCGTTGCGTTGCAGATATGCTACGACCCCAGCGGTCACAATTAATTCAGCGAAACCAGCAATTCCGAGGTGACCAATCATCATGGCGGGAATGGCCACGTCGAGTCCATAGGGCGCATACAGCGGTGTGCCGCTGGCATCGGTAAACAACATTGGTTGAATACCAAACTGCAGTGCAGTCACAAATGCTGCCACGTTGATGGAAACATACCCGGCTGCACCAGCAGCAATGACGCGCCGTGTGGTCGTAAGCGCACTTTTACCAGCAATCAGCTGATATACCCAATGTGCCACCAACGAGCCGATGATGGCGATGTTGAAGGCATTGGCACCAATCGCCAGAATCCCACCATCACCAAAAAAGATTGCCTGAATGGCGAGTGCAATTGACACTGCAATCATCGCCCCCCATGGCCCAAGCACGATGGCGGCGATAGCAGCACCGGTGGCGTGCCCCGTGGTACCACCTGGTAGTGGCAAATTAAACATCATAATCACAAACGAAAATGCTGCAAAGACGGAGAGCATGGGCACCATGCGGGCACTGAGCATTTGCTTGACCCGCTGCCCTGCCACATACCAAAACGGCGTGGCTGCAGCGTAGAGTGCTACACAGGTACTCGGACTGAGATATCCCTCGGGAATGTGCATATCAAACCTCTCTCGGAAGTATATTGTTACTTTTTCATAAACACTCACATTCGTTGATACGCATTTACCCGTGGGTGTGGATGTACTGCGCAGTGGTTTACTTTTCTGCAATGCGTTTTTCTACAATTACTACATCACGCCAGACCCCGTCGAGCTGGGCATGCGCCTCGTAAATTCCTACTTCACGGAATCCAACGTGCGCCAACATGCGCCGGCTGGCACTGTTTTCTACAAAGACACGTGACAACACCTTCCAAAATCCGGCCTGCTGCGCAGCCTGGAGCAAGGCCTGCATCACCACAGTGCCCGCGCCCTGCCCCCGCCACTCACGTGCCACATACACCGAAAATTCAGCAATGCCCGCATAGCAATCACGTGCTCGGTATGCCGAGGTGCTCGCAAATGCAACCACTTCGGCTGCCACACAGGCTACTACACACGGGTAACGCGGGTTGGTGATGGTGGTGAGTAGCTCTTCGGAGGTACGCAGACGCGTCTCAAAGGTAGCGATGCGATCCGCAATCCCCTGATTGTAGATGGTGGTGAGTACCGGCGCATCAGTGGGATGCGCCGGGCGTGTGGTGTAGTGCATCATTGGGTCAGGTTGTTGTTGATCTGCGCATAGTGGACCTCATCATGGTTGGCGAGAATTTCGACGAGGCGCGTAATCGTGATTTCACCAAAACGCGTGTGGATACCCACACGTGTTAATTCGTCGGGAGCCATGGTACTCAGTCCTGCCACTGTGGCTTGTCGGAGCTCAGTGTAGGTGGTCATTAACTCGGCCAGCGATTTGGTCTGATAGTTACCCGCCTGCACGGTTTCATCGGGGTTAAACGGCGCAAAGTGTGGGCGCTCGCTGCTGAGCATCAAATCGATACGCGCAACATACAGCCGATCGATGTCAATCAGGTGCCCGATATTTTCCAGAATCGACCATTCTTTGTCGTGGGGGCGAAAGCGCAGCTGCGTGTCGTTTAGCGGTGCAACAAACGCGTGCAAACGGGCAGGAAATGCGCTCAGTTTGGTGATGTGTGCAGTCAACTCATGCATCGCAAATGCTCCAATCGATAGTTTATGTGTGTGGTTGTGTCGCAATGCGGCACATGTGCTCGTAGTGCTCATCTTGGTGATGTACGAGGATTTCAATCAGGCGCGCCAGCGTGATTTCACCGAAGTACGAATCAATGCCGATGCGCATAAACTCGCTGGCATTCATATCACGCACCACGTGCACCGTCGCAAGACGAGTGGCATGGAGTGATGCCATGAGCGTACTGATTGATTGTGCGTGGTAATTGCCCTGCCGATGAATCCCATCAATACTAAAGGATGCAAATGGCTGATACTCTTTGGCGCGGATGAGTGCGATGCGCTCCTGATAGACACAATCGATGTCAATCAGGTGCCCGATGTGTTCCAGAATGGACCAATCGGTGTCGTGGGGGCGAAACGCAAGTTGCGCCACTCGCAGTGGCGTCACCAACGCCTCTACCCGCGCCGGAAAGGCTGCGATGTTGGTTATATTGGCAACCACATCATCCATGATGAATATCCAACCCGAGTATCTGGTTGTAGTGCAACTCGTCGTGATTGGTCAGGTAGGTGATGGTATTTGCCACCTGCCACAGCCCATACTCGCTGTGCCAGCCGGTGCGCGCGAGGTGCATCAGCGGCATGCGTGCAAAATATGCAAGTGACACCTGGCGCTCATGTGCGAGGGTCGCCAACAAGTCATACACATTTGCATTTTGGTAGCTATTTCGGCTGACTGCAGCGTCTTGGTCGTAGCTCAGCAATGTCGGCATGTGCTCATCACACATGCGTTGAATGCGATAGCGCAAGAGCTGCTCGGTATCAATCAGGTGTCCCACGTTTTCGATGGCCGACCACTCGCGTGGCTGTGGTTTGGCACGCAGTTGGGCAGCACTGAGCACCGTCATCAAGGCGCGCAAGCGTGGCTGGAAGTGGGCAAGGCGCTGGACGTTGGCATAAAACAGTTCGTTCATGAGAGGGACTCCTACGCTTTTGCAATGCTTTGATAGGCCGCAAATACCGGCTCGGCAGCAGCATTACCACCACAAATCAGCGCGACTGGATGCTGGAATCCACGCACATCCACGAGGCCACTCTGCATGGCAGCGATGCTGGCGGCACCGGCTGGCTCGACCAACTGATTGGCTTCTAGCCAGAGCCAGCGCATAGCGCTGAGAATTTGGGCATCGTTGACCAGCACGATGCGGTCGACATGGGCGCGTGCTTGGGCGAGGGTGATCTCGCTGACCATGCGTGGTGCCAGTGTATCCGCAAACGTGTTGATACCGGCCAGCTCCTGCAACCGGCCCGCAGCCAAACTAGTGCTCATACTGGGTGCACCCACCGGCTCGACGCCGATGATGGTGGCGTGTGGGCGGCGTTGTTTGATGGCTGTTGCGACGCCGGCAATCAGACCGCCGCCGCCAATGGCGATGATGAAACAATCGGCGTCGGGCACATCGGTCAGCATTTCAAGCCCGAGTGTGCCCTGGCCGGCGATGGTGTTGATGGCCTCAAACGAATGCAGATAGGGGATGCCTTGTTGCTGCGCATAGGCCATGGCCGCGACATGTGCATCATCCCAGGCGGCACCGTGGCGTACCACGCTGGCGCCCCACGCAGCAATCCGTGCTTCGCGATCAGCACTGGCGCGCTCGGGGATGTAGATGGTGGCAGGGCAACCGAGGCGCCAGGCCGCATAGGCGAGTGCCACACCGTGATTCCCGCCCGAAGCCGTACACACACCACGGCGCCGCTGTGCATCATCGACCTGCAGCAGGTTGTTGAGGGCACCACGCACCTTGAACGAGCCAGTCACCTGCAGATTTTCGAGCTTGAGTGTCAGATTGGGGTGGAAATCACCACGCAAACTGGGAGCAGGGAGGAGCGGTGTATGCCGGATGTAGGGGGCAATACGCATGTGCGCCGCATCAAAGAGTGATTCGTCAATCATTGGTAGTTTCCTTTATTGCTGTAGTTCGATTATAGTGGAAATCATGCAACAAGTGGCAACAAGTACGCTATGATGGGCTGGATAGATTGTTGCGGTCACTCGGATGGATCTCCATGTGATGGAGCTGATGTTGATGCCTGCGAAAAAGCCTACTCCTGCGCTCACCATCGTTAATGTGGGATATCGATCAACCAATTACTGGGTCATCAGTGCCGGTACGTCACGCCTACTCGTCGATATCGGCTGGCCGGGTAGCTTGGGTATGATGAAAGCAAACCTCGCCCAAAAAGGCATCCCCATGCACGAGATTCGCTATGCACTGGCCACCCACTACCACATTGATCATGCTGGGCTTGGCGAAGAAATCAAACGGGCAGGTGTGCCTCTGTTGGTAATCGACATGCAGGTGGCAGCCATCCCCATCATGACGCAGTGGACCAAACCGTGGGACAATTACGTCGAAATCACTGCCAAAGGCAACGTGGTGATTTCGTGCGCTCAAAGCCGTACACTTCTGCATCAGCTGGGCATCGCTGGCGAAATCGTGCCTACGCCGGGTCATTCCGACCACTGCGTGTCAGTACTGCTTGACAACGGTAGTGTGTTTACGGGCGATTTACCCGCGACAGCCTTTGCCTTTGATAATCCACTCGTGCATGCAAGCTGGCAGGTGTTGCGGGCGCATGGCGCCACTCGCGTCTATCCGGCGCATGGCCCGATCCGCAATATTGATGCAACAATGGGTGAAGGAGCCTGAATATGCACACTCCTCTGTTGGATGTCCGTGCCAGCGTGGCCGGGCAGGTAGTGCTCGTCACCGGTGGACTTGGTGGCATCGGCCGCGCCTGTGTGGCGCTCTTGCAGGCACATGGCGCCACAGTAGCGTTTACCTACGCCGACGGCGTAGAAGACCCCGCCGTGGCCGCGGCACTGGTTGCAATTGCCCCGCAGCACTGCTCTGCGCATCCACTGGATTTACGCGATGCGGCATCAATTGAGCGCTGTGTGGCGGATGTGGTGGCCCGTTGGGGGGATGTGCACATCCTCATCAATAATGCGGCAGTGGGATCAGCGACCGTAGCTACTTATGCGGATACCATGGCGGCACAAGACAGTGTTATGCTGCAAATCAACGCAGATGGTAGCCTCAAAATGTGCCAAGCGTTTTTGGCGGCCATACACGCTACCGTGACCACCATCCCACGCAAAATCATCAACTTTAGTTCGGTGGGTGGTGGCATCCAAAACTTCCCCGGCTTTCGCTTATCTGACGGCATGAGCAAGGCAGCCGTCGCCTTTATGACCAAGCAGTTGGCGGCCGAGCTCGTGCATACGGCGGTTGATGTCTTTGCGATTTGTCCAGGTGCCACCAACACACCGATGTTTCAGGCCAGTACCCTCAACCACATGACGGCTGATGCGCAACGCGACTTTGCGGCATCACTCCCCAAAGGGCGCATGATTGCGCCAGACGACATTGCACATATCGTACTGTTTTTGGCGTCAGTCTACTCGACGCCCATGCATGGCGCCGTGATCGATGCATCGATGGGGTTGGGCGTGCGCCCAGGTATGATTAGCGAACGGGGGCATTAATGCTGGCGTTTCATCCCTTGACACAGACGTCGATTGAGACGATTCACCCTGCCTTCATCGATGCCTTCTCCGCATACGAGGTGCCGATGGAACTGCCGCTTGAGCGCTTGCAGTCGATGATGTACATTCGCAATTATGTGACCGAATTGTCGCTGGGATGCTTTGTAGATGAGCAGTTAGTCGGATTTGTGCTGGTAGGGGCACGTCGTGATAGGAATGGCATACTCCGCACCTATGACGTGGCAACGGGTGTGGTGCGTGCCTTTCAAAACCAAAAAATCGGCTCACAGTTACTGACTCATTTGATCCCGATGTTGACTCGGGCGGGAGCCGCATCCTTTCAACTCGAAGTGCTGGAGCACAATGTGGCGGCGCAGAAACTGTATACCAGGCATGGTTTCACGCAGACGCGGAAATTTCATTGCTACCAGAGCACATCAATGCCAACTGCTACGGAGGTGGTATGGGCTACATGGGGCACCGACCCAACGCTGCTGGCCACGGTTGCTGAGGCCACATATATGTCGTTTGTGCCAAGCTGGCAGTATGCGTTGGCATCGTATCAACGTACTGCGACAACGTGTCATGTCATCACGGCACATGATGGTGCCAACCTGGTAGCATACGGCATCATCGAGGGTGCATCCATCATGCAAATCGGTATCTTGCCTGCGTATCGCACCCCCGAACTGCTGACTGGCGTGTTGGCACGCCTGGCGCACGCATCGGCACAAACACACCTGCGCATCATCAATGTCGAGGCGGCCTGTTGGCTCGATCTGCAGTTGGTGGGCATGGGCTGGGAACACATGATAAGTCAATACGAAATGGTAAAGTTGTTCACCACTCCCCACTGATTTGCCACCATGCGTCACACGATACCTGTCAGGGGGGCGGGCAACGCACCTGTGCTGTCCAATGCGCAGGTAGCGCAACAGTACTGTGCGATTATGCTACAATTTGTCGTCATACCAGCATTGAGGGAGTGGCATGCATCAACGAATAGTGGTGTTACCACAATACATATATACGAGTGTGTTATTGGCGTTTGTGGTTGTGAGTGTGATTGGGCAACTTCAACGCATCTGGTACATTGATTTTGGCACACCGGCAGCGCGCATCTATGCAACACAACTGCGTGAGCCAGAGCAGTTGACTATTGGTGCCCAAGCCACGACGGTGCAGTGGAGTTATGCGGCGTCCGTGATACCACTACCGGTCAATCAGCAGCCGCAAATCATCATGTTGCGTACCATCATGCGGGCTGAATCACCACCCCATGCCATCACCATTATCACTGGTCACCATGCCATCAATGTGATGCCTACCCCCGGGGTCCGCAATCACTACCTGTATACCACTGATGGGCGTAATATGACCATTCGCTGTGATATGCAGGGTATCAGTACTACTGAATTGGCCCAAATTTGTGTTGCACTTGACTGGATGCGTGGCCAACCCGCATCAAACGCCATTGACATCCGGAGTGTGCTGTGGATGGTGGCCCTCGTTGTGGCTGTATGTGGTTTTGCCTGGGTTGTGGCGACGCCCACACACCCGTGGCGTGCATGGGCGGTGATTGTGGTGGTCACCACCGTACTATGGCGCTTTCTGGCGCAAAGTATGTTGTATGCTCCCCAGTTGACGGGGGGGATTGCCGGTGTGGCAATGATGTGGTGGATGCTCCAGCGCATGAATATGCCAGCCTGGCAGCGCGTCGCTGCCCAAGCCATGGTCATCAATGTTGCCATCAAAGGACTAGGGGCGTTGGTGCCCGGGTATTTTGGGACAGATCTCTTTTTCCATGTGAATCGATTTGTGGGTGTCTTTAGTGGGCAATTCTATCAAATAGCAGACGGGCAAGGACAAACGTACCCTTACCCGCCCGGCGTGTATCAGTTGTTGGCACCGCTGATGTTGCCACTGATGACACTCGTGCCCGCGCACACCGTTATGCGCTTTGCTGCAATCGTGATAGACAGCAGCACCATCTTGATTGTGGCATGGATGTGTCAGCGACTGTCATGGTCGCACCGCAGTATTATGCTGATGGCGTGGTTGTATGTCGTTTTACCTGCGGGCTTTTTGTTGCAGTGGCAGGCAACCATCGCACAAAATGTTGGGCAGTGGCTGGGAATGGTGGCCATCGCCGCGTCACTCTGGCGCATCACCACACTCAGCGTGCTTGCCATGGCATGGACGGTCGTGGGGCATTTTGGGGCGTTTTTGACGCTGCATCTGGCCAACACAATTGCGTTCGCATTCCGCGAACTGCGCCGCATGGCATGTTGGTGGTGGGTCGTCGTGCTGGTGATGGGCGTGCTTTTTTATAGTCAGTATATGCGCCTCATTGCCACCGAACTCTATACACACTACATCGATGAAAAGCCGTCACAAATGGGGTGGGAAACACTGTGGTGGGAGATGGTGTGGAAATATGGCGTATACGGGCACTATCTCGGTATCGCTGTAGCACTCGCCATCGTGGGACTGTGTCTGGCACCACGCGATCGCTGGTGGCAAATGGCCGTGGCCATGATGACCAGCACCGCACTCCTGCTCGTTGCCCAAGTATTTGGTGAATTAAATGCCACGCGCTACATGATATTTATCTTTCCAGTCGTAGCCAGCTATGCTGGGGTGGCACTAGGCCGGCTCCGGCGCGGTCGTGCCGGGCAGATCATGCTCATCGCACTACTTGCCCTGATTGCCCTCCACAGCAGCATTGCATGGTTCAATGGTACGTTGTTTGGGATTCGCATGGGATTTTTGTGGTAGGCACGTTCTGTGTCATGTGACGAAACCGAGGCGCACATGCAGACACACATCATCCTCATCGCTGGCCCAGCCGGCGCCGGCAAAACCACCATGGCCACGCTGATTAGCACCAAGCCGGGGTGGGTTGCGTTGTCTGAGGACGAGTTTTGGGGTCGGCTAGCGCGTGACCCGCATCTACTCCGCACTGATGCTGAGAAAGCGCTGATTCAAGCGCAAGTAATTGCTGAGGCACGAGCACAGTTGGCAGCGGGCATGCGCGTGGTGATTGAGTTCATCATCTACGAAGACCCACCGCAGCCGATATTGTTTTATTACGCCACCCTGACGCAGCTCGGTCATGTTGTGGCCGTCCGAGTGCTCCGCCCGACCGTTGAGGTGCTGATGCAGCGTCAGGCGCACCGTGGCAATGCTCACGACACCCAGTTGCGCGTCGAGGTGCGCCGTCACAATGCTGCGCACCAACTGCGCTGTCTGCACAGCTCGGCTATTGATCTGACGTGGGTGGTGGATGCGTCGCACTTATCACTTGATGATTTATATGCGACGCATTTTGCGCAGTTGGTTGAGTAAATTACGGAGCTACGCCGGATTTGGCACTACCGTCGGTCGATTAATCCGTGCTGCCAACGCACTGCCGATGACGGCGGTCGCTCCTGCCAAAAAGAAGGCCAGCAGGTAATCGCCCGTCGTGTCACGGATGACGCCACCCAGCCAGGCGGCTAGTGCTGCGCCCATTTGGTGTGCAAAAAAGATCCAGCCGTAGACCAAGCCGACGTTGCGTGCTCCAAAGACCTCGCTGGTCAAGGCGACAGTAGGCGGCACGGTGGCGATGTAGTCGAGCCCAAACAAAATCGCAAAGAGCGAGAGTTGGAACGGGTCGTGCACGAACGGCAAAAAGAGCAACGAAATGCCACGGAAGCCGTAGTAGGCGGCCAGTAACACGCGTGGCGAGTAGCGGTCAGTCAACCACCCAGAAGCCAAGGTTCCCACGAAATTCATGGTGCCCATCAGCGCCAGTACGCCAGCCGCCACATCGGTGCTAAAACCGTGCTCGAGGGCATGGGCCATCAAATGTGTACCGATGAGCCCGTTGGAGGTAGCACCACAAATAAAAAATGTGCTGGCCAACAACCAAAAATCGGAGTGGCGGATGGCGCGGTGCATGACACCGACCTCGGCAAGTGTCGTGTTGGGGGGTGGTGCATCGCCACCGTATGGCGTGATGCCAACGTCGGCGGGGTCGGTGCGTACGAGGAGCAGTACTGGGATAATCAGCACGACGGTAATGACTGCGAGAAGCATCGAGGCAACGCGCCAGCCACTCGCCGCCCCCACTAACGCTAACACCGGCACAAACAAGAGTTGCCCGGCGCTGGTGGCTGCCCCAAATATGCCCTGTACCAAACCACGCCGCGCCACAAACCAGCGCATGGCAACGGCGGCTCCCAAGACACCACCAACAATCCCCGTGCCAAGTCCACTGACAGCCCCCCACCAAATAGCGAATTGGAGTTCGTTGGTGACGGTGGTGCCGATTGCAGCACTGACGGCGATGAGCACAAGGCCGATGACCGCGGTGGAGCGCGTACCAATCCGATTAATCAAGCTACCCACAAACGGGCCGGCCAAGCCGTACAGAATCAATCCGATGGCCACGGACAAGCCGAGCGACTCACGGCTCCAGCCGAACTCGTTGGTCAGCAGCGGCAAAAAGACACCCGGCGCCACCCGAGTGCCAGCCGAAATCACAATGGCGCTGGCAACAGCCGCCGCGACCCACCAATGACGTGAAATACGCATAGCACGACCTTATTGTGTAGATGAATTGTTGTGTATCATAGCAAATATTGCGCTCAATGCATGCGGTACAAGGAATTACCCGATGAATGTTGATACAATTGTGGCCGAATTAGCGGTGCTCGCCACCCCACGTATGAAAAAATACTACCTGGCGCAGGGTGTATGCGAGCCAGTGTATGGTGCACCAACTGGCGCCATGAAGCCCATTGCCCGCCCACTCAAAGGCAACCAAGCCATCGCTGAAGCCCTGTACGCCACCGGTGTGTTTGATGCCATGTACCTGGCCGGCATGATCTGTGATGTGCACGTCATGACCCCGGCTGACTTCCGGCGCTGGATGGACCATGCCTATTGTGCCTTTATTGCCGAGGCGGTGGTGGCCGTCTCGCTGGCCGAAACCACATTCGCCCAACCATTGGCACACGAGTTCATGGCCAGCCCCAACGAAGCGACGGTGGCCGGCGGCTGGAGTTGCTACGAGTGGCTACTCGGATCACGCCCTGACCACGAATTCACGCCAGCGATCATCCAGCAGTTGCTCGACGAAGTGACAAGGACAATCACCCAGCAACCGCGTGCCGTGCAATCAGCCATGCAACGCGTGGTGGTGGCGGTGGGCGTCTCGTATCGCCCCCTACATGAAGCCGCATTGCACACCGCCACTCAGCTCCAAGCGCTGCTCCCTGCGGCAGTCAATCAAGCACCAGCGACTGCCATCGAGCGCGCACGTGCCGCAGGGCGAATTGGCTTCAAGCGTCGCCATGTGCGCTGTTAGGCGTGTGGGCGCGTGTAGTGCATCACGGCCATCCCACAGTCAAACTTGCGTGCATCAACCAATTTGAGCGGTTGATATGCGGTTAGTGCCTGAAACGGCGCTGCACCACGCCCAATCGCAGTGGGATTAATGAACAAAAAGAACTCATCGACCAGCTGATGCTGAATCAGCGACGCCACAAACGACGACCCACCGTAGGTAATCATGTTGCCACCAGTTGTGTGTTTGAGCGCGGTTACCTCGTCGGCGATTGGGCCGGTGGCGAGGGTGGTGTTGGGCCAGGGTGCTGTGGTCAAGGTGCGGCTAAACACGACTTTGTGCGTATTGTTGAACACCTCGGCACCTGGTTGGGTGGGATTAGCGGCCCAATAGGGGATAAACCCCTCGGCAAGTTTGCGCCCGAGCAGAATGCAGTCGACTGTGTTGGTCAATCCTCCCACGTACTGATTCAGATCGTCGCTCCAGTCATGGCTGGCCCAATCCATTGTGCCATCGAGTGCTGCCATGTATCCGTCGACGGTGAGTTGGAGCTGGAGTTTGAGAGTGCGCATGATGTGTGTCCTGTTGCTTATCGCTCGCGTTGCCCGTTGGCAAGGAGTGTCATCATATCAGCAATTCGTTGGGCGCGCACGTCGGGTTTGTTTTTGGTGCTATCAATCCAGCGCAGATATTTTTTACGATAAAAGGTGGGTAGCCCATCAAAAAACGCTTTGGCAGATGGATGCATGTTGAGTGCGGTCACGATGTCATCGGCCAACGCATCTGCTTGCGGTCCTTCGAGCGTGAGCGTGACGGTGACATGACTGCCGAGGGAGATACCGCAATCACGCAACCATGCTGGTCCGAGTTTGAGTGCATTGTGCCCGTCGATTTGCGTCAGTGCGCCACGCACCGCAATGTGCGCCACCGTGCCGGTGACGTGGTAGCGTGGGCGTGCTCCCCATACGGCCACCGGGTCAAAGGGGAGCACGATGTATGCCGACGTGCCCGCTGAGGTGAGCATAGCAGTAAACGTCTGTGTAGTCATGGTGTTGCTCCGGTGATGAACACGCGCAGTGGTTGCGCGATGAATCCTATTTCTCGACTCCTTCACGGCGCAACAGCGCACGTTGATTGGCAATCCCACCAGGTAGCTGTGGACTGAGTTTGCCATCTTTGAGCACGCGCCACCACGGAATGGCGTAGGGTGAATCAGCACCATTCAGCTCTGCGGTGGCAGCTGCCAGCCACTTCCAATACAGTGTGGTGCGCGACGGGCAGGTGATGTCGGCGCCATGAGCGACGGCAATATCGTGCCGGATGTCACGCAACAAACGAGTCTGGCCATAGGGAATCAACTGAATCGCGTGGGCAATGTCGAGTGGCGACGGCACATACATGGTGTGTGCCCGTAACCGAGCCGCTTTGGCACCCTCGAGTACATGGAACGAGCCGGCTGGTGCGTTTTGGAGTTTGCTGAGAAACGATGGCACAGGCATATGCATCTCCGTTCATCCGATGTGTACTTCAACCTCGACCACGTCACCGGCGCCCACGTGTTCGGCTTTTTGTACCACGACTTTGATGGGGATGAGGTAGCGGCCGTTTTTGGGAAACAGTGAGGTCGTCCAGGTTGTGTTGCCAATCCGCGCCGTCACGGGAATGACCCCCCAGCCGTATGATACCAAGCGCGAGAGCGCCTTGATGTCACTGCTCACTTCCTCAGGAATCGCCACAAACAAAAACGGCGCGGGACCACGCCACTCAAAAATCGCCCCGGTCACGGTGATGTTCATGGTCGTTTCTGCCATTCAGATGCCAACATAGCATAAAAATACTCATCCCACCACATATCGCCGCCACGCCAGATGCATTGGCGGAAGTGGGCTTCGCGGCGCATGCCGATTTTTTCCATGACCCGATATGACGCCACGTTTTGGGGCTGACAGGTGGCGATCACGCGATGCGCACCACGCACCTCAAAGGCATACTCCATCATTGCAAGTGCTGCCTCGCTGGCGTAGCCACGGCGCTGGTAATCGGGGTGGATGACCCAGCCCAGCTCGTAGGTGCGTGGCGCTACCCACGGATGGAAGATGATGTGCCCGATGAGGTGCTGCGCTTCCACCAGCGTGATGGCCAGTGCCTGTGCATCGGCACCGTGTTGGGCCGCCACAAATGTCTGCGTCTGCTCCCACGTCATCTGGTGCGGTGGCACATAGGCCATCACGTGCGCATCACCGGTGTAGGCATACACCGCCTGAATGTCTGCCACAGTCAGTGGGCGCAACTGCAGGCGTGGCGTATCAATCGTGGGTATCTGCATCACCGCACTATCCTGATCGATCACACATAGCGATTGAGCCATGCTACCATGGCTTCGTTGTGAGCGATGCGACTCTCCCATGGCCCATAAATGCTATCGGCGTGGGCACATCCGGGGAGACGCAGCATTTCGGTCGGGCAGCCCGTCGTTTTGAGCACCGCATAAAACTGCTCGGCCTGTTCGGCGGGACAACGTCGATCTTCCTCGCCCACAATCAGCAACGTCGGGGTACGGCAGTCAGGGGCGTAGCTGATGGGTGAACACCGCCGGTAGGTGTCAGGGACTTGATAGGGAGTGCCGCCCATTTCACGTACTGCAAAGGTCGGCCCAATATCCGATGTGCCATAAAAGCTGTGCAGGTTGGTGACCGGGTTTTCGGCCACTGCCGCTTTGAAGCGCTGATCATGCGTCACCAACCAACACGTCTGGTAGCCACCAGCCGATAGCCCACCACACGCCAGGCGCTGTGGGTCGGCATACCCGAGTGCGACCGCATAATCGACGCCTGCCAGCAAATCCTGGTAGTCGAGGTTGCCCCAATCGGCATTGATGGCCGTAATAAAGGCATCGCCATAGCCAGTCGAGCCGCGGTAGTTGACCATCAACACCGCATATCCGGCACTAGTCAGTGCCAGCACATCAAAGAAAAAGACATACCCTTGGGCGGCATGTGGCCCACCGTGAATGTAGAGCATTGTGGGGTGTGGGGCACGGCCGTCGGGTACCACCATCCAGCCTTCGACCGGGGTACCATCGCTACTGGTGAAGTGCAGCTGATGCATGGTCGGCCACTGCAATTCGCCACGAATCTCCCGGTTGATATCCGTGAGTCGTTGTTCGTGCCCATCTGTCAGCAACACCAGTTGGCAGGGATCCGTGGGTGTGGCTACCCCAAACAGCACATCATCACCCTGATAACTAAACGGGTAGCACATGCGTGGCCCATCGGCGATGATGCGACATGCTGCGGTGCCGTAGAGGGCGATGTGCATGAGCTGCACCGTACCGCCGACTTGGTAGCACATCACGGCAGATTGGGCATCACGACTGGCGTGGAGTGCAATCGAATCAGCCAGCCACGGTACCGGTGAATCATCGTGGATGCGTGCGTCGAGATGGTGTGCCAGCGCTGCCGTGCGGCAGCTGATGCCTGTGCCATCATTGGCCATCACATACAGGTCGTTTTTGCTGCCGTAGATGCGTCCATGTGGGATACCAGCCACTGCAATGTCGTCGTTGGTGAGCCACACGGCCTGCTGGATGATGCCCCAATCCTGGTCGAGAATCGTCTGTGTCTGTCCTGAGCGGGTCACAATGTCGAGGCGCGCATTGGTGTCGAGGTTGTCTGGGGCAAAACTCGCCATAGCCAGGATACGACTGCTGTCAGGTGACCAGCCACACGGGGTGTGGTGGCATTCGTTGCGGCTGAGCTGGGTGACGATACCGCTGGCAACGTCGAGGAGCATCAGTTGTTTGACAAAACTCGCCACCACACCGATTCCGTCATAGCGCGCAATACTGCGCGTCAAACGGTACGGCTGCCGCTGATCGATGGCTGTTTGGGATGTCGCCGCAAAGGCAATACTCCTACTGTCGGGCGACCACACCAGTGGTCCCGCACAGGTTGTGGTCAGGTGGGTGAGCTGTGTCACTGTCCTTGTGGCCACGTCGTAGCCGTAGATTTGGGCGGGTTGCTGGCGATCAGAAATAAAGGCAATCGTGCGCCCGTCAGGCGACCAGCTGGGGTGGCTATCCACCCACGGGCCGCTGGTGATAGCGGTATCTTCCATGCCTGTGCGTGACATGATGCGCACATTGGTTGATTCAGTTCGTTGGGTGGTGTCGTACTGGGTATGCGCATAGAGCACGGTCTGCCCATCGGGGCTCAGCTGCGCCGTCGCAATCAGTGCAAAGCGGAACATGTCGTCGTTGACAAATAGGCGCGGCATGGCGTGCTCTCTTTCCGATGACCGGTAGACTAGCGACTCACATCAATTAAATCGCGTAGCATGGCGGCAGCAGTGGGCATCGGACCGCGCTCGGCGGATGTGGCACTGGCGCGTCCCGAAATGTCGGTGTGGTAGACCACACCCATCTCCCAACCGGTCATGCGCGCCAGCGGATGATCGAGGGGCAGCGCGGTGGGTTTGACGCTCAGGTCGTAGCGGCCGTCGGCTTGGCGTTCGGCTTTGCAGAGCAGCACAATCCGCTGGCCGGCGGCGACCGCTGCTTGCAGATCCTGGGCGGTCAGTGCTGTAATGCCGGTGACAGAGAAATCGCGCACGTTGGTGGGCTGGTTGAGTACCGCATTGGCAACAATCGTCAGTTTGTTGGCGGCATCCCAGCCTTCGACATCGAGGGTGGGGTCGGTCTCAGCCAAACCACGCACTTGGGCCTCTTTGAGGGCTTCGGCATAGCTGCCACCCTGCTCCATCGTGCGCAAGATATACTGGGTGGTGCCGTTGAGCACCCCTTCGACGGAGTGAATCACGGTGCCCGCCAAATCACGTCGCCCCAGGTTGATGGTGGGCAGGGCACCACCCACACATGCCGAGAAGCGTAGCTTGGGTTTGCTAAAATCACCGCTCATGTCGCTCAGTGCAGCTACAGCCGGGTAGGCCAACGCCAGCGGAGCTTTGTTGGCCAAGATGGCGTGCATGCCCTTGAGAAGCGCTGTTTTGACGGCGCTCAAGGCCGGCTCGCCATCGACGAGGTTGACGGGGGTGGCTTCGACCAGGGCGTCAGCGTGGACCTGTGCCAGCGCCTGCAACGTGTCGAGCCCGCGTTTGCCATGGCGGGTGGTCGCCACGCTGGTTTTGGCCTCTTTGGCGGCAATCAGCTCAGCAATGTCGAGTCCGTCGTGGTGCATGGCGCCACCCTGGGAATCGATGGCCGCCACCACGACGATGTCGAGGAAGTAGGTGTTGACGAGGATGTGGCGCTGTGATTGCAAAATACGCAACAGGTTGAGGTTGACGTTGCCGAGTCCGGCAACGATGATGCGCAAGGTGTGTGGCATGGGTGTGTCCTTATGGTCTACCCGATTGATGTGATGTATTGTAATGCAAAAGTGCCGGGTTCGGCGTGTTGTACGCGTTGAGAGGGTTGTTGCGGATGTAGTGCCGAACTGCACGGATTTGGGTGGGGGTGCGGGGGATGCTATCGTGATAGTTTGCTTGCCAAACACGCATATGCGGGCGATTATGATGAATACGCACACGAATGGTGCATATGCGCTTTATTGCTGCAACAAAAGATGGAATTGAACGTGCAATGCGTCGAAATACTTTCCCAATTAAATGACGGGGCACATAGTGTTGATTATGTTTGAGCTGTACGAGAAAATGCACATGATCGGGCATGATAACATAGGTGTCAAAATGCATATAGGGGCGGATTGTTTTTGAATTCTCCCATTCTTCAGCAATAATATGACCACATTCATTCAGGTGCATTACCCCGTTATCAATGTGGCCAAATAACGGAACACGATTGTGCGTCACAATTGTAATGAAATACCATCCGCGTGATGCGTAATTCCAATTTTTAATGCGGTGTGAACAAATTAAATATCGATTGCGATAACGCATGCAATACCTCCTGTCATTTATATAAAGGAAATACCGTTTGTAAAAACCAAAATGGTACGCATTGATGATTAATTCGTTCATATGCGGGGATGACGGGGACGGGATGACGGGGACGGGATGACGGGGATGACGGGGATGATATGACCGGGATGATACCAGAGAAGCATGGCCATGCTTCCCTGGTATCAATAACCGTTCCCACCGTCACCGCCCGCCGTCGACGGACAAGACCTGGCCGCTAATCCAGCCAGCGAAATCCGATGCCAAAAAGAGCACGGCATGGGCAATGTCGTCCGGCTTACCGAGGCGTTGCAGGGCAATGCTTTCGATGATGCCCTGCTGTTTGCTGGGGCTGTACGAATCCCACTGGCGTTGTGTATTGGGGTTGGAAAGCACGAATCCCGGTGCAATATTGTTGACCGTGATATTAAACGGCCCGAGCTCGTGTGCCAGTTGCCGCGTCAAATTGATTTGCCCCGCCTTGGCGGTGGCATAGGCCTGGATGCCCGTCAGGCTGATGCCCAGCCCAGCGCCGCTGGAGATGTTGATGATGCGGCCGTGACCGGCCTGCTTCATGCTGGGGACGGCGGCTTGGGCAAAATAAAAGGCCGCACTCATG
>JBKCGB010000190.1:0-12824 GCA_046303375.1 Roseiflexaceae bacterium | reverse complement strand
CGCTGGATACCACTCAACGAAGCATTACAACGGGTCAGCTTCCAGCGTGAACGCGATGCGCTCCAGATGGCAGCGACCCTTTTGACCAACGAACATCATCAATAAACAACGGGGGGGGCATGCATAGCTTGCCCCCCCCGTTCCCTGTAGTGTGTTATTCTACTGTGCTACCACCACGTAACGTGGCGCCCAACAAATCACGGTTGAGCCGCGCAATAAAGTGCAACCCGATTTCTTTGGGACATGCTGCCGAACACTCACCGATATTCGTACACCCACCAAAGCCTTCGGCATCCATTTGTGCAACCATGTGTATCACACGGCGCTGACGCTCGGGTTGCCCCTGTGGTACTAATCCGAGGTGGCTGACTTTGGCCGCCGTAAAGAGCATTGCTGAGGCATTTGGGCAGGCTGCGACACATGCAGCGCATCCAATACACTGCGCCGCATCAAATGCCATGTCCGCATTGTCTTTTGCAACAGGTGTCGCATTTGCATCTGGCGCGCTACCGGTGTTGGCAGAAATAAAGCCACCTGCCTGAATGATACGGTCAAATGCGCCTCGATCAACGACTAAGTCACGCAACACCGGGAACGCTTTGGCACGCCATGGTTCCACAGTAATTGTGTCACCATCCTTGAATTTGCGCATGTGCAGTTGACACGTGGTAGTGGCAACCTGACCACCATGTGGCACACCATTGATGACCACACCACACGATCCACAGATGCCTTCACGACAGTCGTGATCAAAGGCGACCGGTTCTTCGCCTTTGGCAATCAACTGCTGATTCAGAATATCAAGCATCTCCAAGAATGACATGTCCGGCGAGACATGATCAACTTGGTACTTCACCATTTTACCCTTGCTGGCAGTGTTTTTTTGGCGCCAGACATTGACGGTCAACTTCATCGTCTACTCCATTCACACTACTTGTAGCTACGTTGCGCCAGTTTAATATTCTCGAATATCAATGCCTCACGATGTAGAATCGCCGCTCCTGGATTACCATTATGCTCCCAGGCTGCCACGTAGCAGTACTCATCATCGTCGCGCAACGCCTCACCATCCGGAGTCTGACTTTCTTCACGGAAGTGACCGCCACATGATTCAGCACGATTCAAGGCATCGAGACACATCAACTCGGCCAACTCGATGAAGTCAGCCACACGACCAGCCTTTTCGAGCTCTTGGTTGAGTTCGTCACCGCTCCCGAGTACGCGCACATCACTCCAGAATTGCTGACGCAGTTCGGGAATGCGCTGCAAGGCATAGCGCAAACCTGCATCGGTGCGTGACATGCCACAGTATTCCCACATGATTTTACCAAGCTCACGATGGAACGAGTCAACAGTTCGCGTGCCTTTGATGTCCAAAATACGCTGATTAAACGCCGTGACCTGTTGTACCGCATCTTGCACTGCTGGATGCGTACCATCGACGTTGTTGAGACCACCTTGTGCCAGATAATTGCTGATAGTTGCCGGCAATACGAAGTACCCATCTGCCAACCCTTGCATCAGCGCACTTGCCCCTAGACGATTGGCACCGTGGTCAGAGAAATTGGCTTCGCCACCCACAAACAAGCCAGGAATCGTTGACATCAAGTTGTAGTCGACCCACAAGCCACCCATGGTGTAGTGTACTGCTGGGTAGATACGCATTGGTCCTTTGTATGGGTTTTCACCGGTAATCCGCTCATACATATCGAACAGGTTACCGTATTTCTCACGGATTGTTGCTTCACCCAAACGCTTGATGGCATCCGTAAAGTCCAAGTAGACGCCCAAACCACCAGGCCCCACGCCACGCCCTTCGTCACACACGGTCTTGGCAGCCCGCGATGAAATATCACGTGGCGCCAAATTTCCAAAACTTGGGTAACGGCGTTCGAGGTAGTAGTCACGCTCGTTTTCAGGAATCTTGTCGGGCGACCGTGTGTCACCAGGCTTCACCGGAACCCAAACACGCCCATCATTGCGGAGCGATTCGGACATCAATGTCAGCTTGGACTGGTGATCGCCGCTGACCGGAATGCAGGTTGGATGGATCTGCGTATAGCACGGATTCGCAAAAAACGCCCCGCGCTTGTGCGCACGCCAGGTCGCCGACGTATTACACCCCTTGGCATTCGTCGACAAATAAAAGACGTTGCTGTAGCCACCAGTGGCCAGCACCACTGCATCACCGAGGTGATACTCGATCTTGCCATCAACCATGTCACGGGTCACAATACCACGTGCCCGCCCATCAATAACAATTAAATCGAGCATTTCGGTACGTTCATTCAAATCGATGTTACCCTCGGCAACCTGCCGGCTCAACGCTTGATACGCACCAAGGAGCAACTGCTGACCCGTTTGCCCACGGGCATAGAACGTACGTGAGACCTGCGCACCACCAAACGAACGATTATCGAGGTAACCACTGTATTCACGTGCAAACGGCACACCTTGGGCCACACATTGGTCAATGATGTTGACACTCAGCTCAGCTAAACGATACACATTAGCTTCACGGGCGCGGAAATCGCCACCCTTGATGGTGTCATAAAAAAGTCGATAAATGCTGTCACCGTCGTTACGGTAATTCTTGGCAGCGTTAATCCCACCTTGTGCCGCAATACTATGGGCACGGCGCGCACTGTCCTGATAACAAAACGCTTTGACTCGGTAGCCCATCTCGGCCATAGTGGCAGCCGCAGCACCACCTGCAAGCCCAGTACCTACTACAATTACCGTATACTTACGGCGATTTGCAGGATTAATAAGCTTCATGTCAAACTTATGCTTTTCCCATTTTTGCTCAATGGGTCCAGCAGGGATTTTGGCGTCTAAACGGCTGTCAGTGTAGACGACTGAGCTCCGCACATCGACTGATGGCTTCGTATCGGTTGTCATTGTATCCACTCCACATCTGCTACGATGCTATTTGATGATTCCCAACAAAACGACTACAGGCACAACTGCAAATCCCAAAAACAATCCGACAGCTGACAACAGCGCTAGCCCGCGAAAGAGAGCATCATAGCGCCGGTTATTCAAACCGAGCGTTTGCGTGGCACTCCATACACCGTGGAAGAGATGGGTACCAAGGGCGGCCACAGCCACAATATAGGCGACTGCCGCCAACGGTTGAGCAGTAAACCCGATGACCACATTGTTGTACGGATTGTCTTTGATGAATTGCGGGTGAGCTGTCCCCACAGTGAAATGCATCAGATGATAAATCACAAAAAAGAAAATAGCGACACCACCCCAACGTAGCGTCAATGATGCAAAACTGGCCTGCTTGCGACGCACCTTTTGATAGGCAACTGGGCGCCCTGCGGTGTCGATACGCGTCAACTGAATCGCCGCAATCACATGCGCAACAACAGACACCAACAAGACGATACGAATCAACCAAAGCAATGTACCTGCGGGCAACGCAGGCTCACCAACGACGCGTAAAAAATGGGAATACGCATTAAACCCTTCGGGACCTTCAAAGATTTTGAGGTTCCCAATCATGTGTACGATGACAAATCCGTACAGGATGATCCCCGTAACCGCCATGATGGCTTTTTTGCCAATCGTTGAACGATACAGAGCCGTTGCAGCCGCCATATAATATCCTTCTTTTGCGTCACCTCATGAGAGGATCACGATAAAGCGCCTGCGATTATACCTGAAATCGTGGATTCTGTCGAATCATTGCGCCACACCGAGCGCAAGCATCGGTCAACACACGCACCTATGGTATGCTAGCACCATGAAACAGCGCACCGCTTTCATGGACACGATTTGGTACGTGGTGAGTGTGTGCATGATTGTAAGCACACTCGTTGCGCAACGCGCTCCCACACCGCGACTGCTTACACCAGCACCACAGCCTATTACCACTACCAATCCCAAGGCCGCAGTACATACGCGACTCACCGGAGTTGCAGATTCCACCTATGTAAACACACAACTCGATCTCGTCGCTCAACTCGGCACACCGTGGATCGTCGAATTGTTTCCGTGGGCATACGCACAGCCCCGTTCTGCATATGGATTCGACTGGAGTGGATTCGACCTGGTCATCGACCAGGCACATGCACGCGGGCTACACGTCATCGCACGCCTCGATATCGTGCCACAATGGGCGCGCCCACCGAGCAGTAGCGACCGGCTACTGCAACCGCACCGCTATACCGCCTATCGTGACTACGTGGTTGCATTCGTGACCCGCTACCAGCATCGCGGGGTATCGCACATCATCATCTGGAATGAACCAAATTTGCGCTTCGAGTGGGGCGGACGTACACCAGACCCACACGCATATGCACAACTCCTCGCCACCGTTTACCCGGCAGTAAAAGCCGCGGCACCATCAGTAACAGTCATCGCCGGGGCACTCTCACCTGGTCCATCATTGGGTGACCACAGTGAGGTGCGACTGAGCGACCGTGAATACGCAGAACAATTTTTCCGAGCGGGTGGCGGAACATACATCGACGCCTGGGGCGTACACGCCTATGGTGGACAATTCGATGCCGACGCTGCACCGTCGTGGGACACGGTGAATATCCGCAGAACTGAATTAGTCCATGCACAGATTAGTCGTTATGTCGATGTGCCAATCTATATCACCGAAGGTGGCTGGAATGATGCAAGTCGCTGGGAATTAGCTGTCACTCCTGCCCAGCGTATCCGCTGGAGTATTGATGCATACGAATTAGTATCAGATTGGCCATGGGCACACACATTCACACTGTGGCAGTTTGGGCTGCCCGCACCAACTCGTACATATCACGATGGTTGGAACATCGTAGCTGCTGATGGCACGCCACGCGCCATCTATAGCGAGCTACAACGCACGTTGCGCGGCACTAGCCCATAACCACTGCCACCAGCTATTCGGTCACCCAAAACACTTCGGCTTCGTCATCGAAATCATCGCCATCCCAGGTCTCAACTACGGCCTCTTCATCAAGTGGGATCGCCACCGTTGTCTGTGGGTCTGGCACCGATTGGCGGCGCTTCTTTGGTTTAGGGTCGTTGGGATCACGTTCAACGCGCCCTCGAAAGACAATCTTGATTGGGGTGCCCATATAGCCAAACTTTTCACGCAATTTGTTTTCTAGATAGCGCGCATACCCCCAGTGTATCATTTGGGCATCATTCGCAAAAAAGAGGAACACTGGCGGATTGATTTGTGGCTGTGTTGCATAGTAGATACGTAAATGTGCACCTACTTTGATTGATGTTGGTGGATGTTCGTAGAGCGCCTGACGGAGTAGTGCATTGAGTTGCGATGTGGCTACACGTTTGCGTCGTTCCACTGCAACTTTCATGGCAGTCGGCAGCACTTGATCTACACGTTGTCCGGTTTTCGCTGAAATAAAAATAAGTGGCGCATACGAAATAAACTTGAAGGCATCACGCACACCCCGGGTAAATGTATTGAACGTGGTATCATCCTTGATGATTAAATCCCACTTATTGACCAATATCACTACACCCTTGAGATTGTCGAGAATCATTCCAGCAATGTGGGTATCCTGGGCAGTCACGCCTTCTTCGGCGTCGATGAGCAATACTGCCACATCGGCGCGTTCAATGGCGCGCAATGTGCGCAATACGCTGTGTTTTTCTACCCCAGGCTCAACCCGGCCACGCCGCCGCACACCAGCTGTATCGATCAGAATGGCTGCTTCACCATCAATGGTAATAGGCGTATCAATGGCATCACGAGTAGTCCCCGGCACCGACGATACGACGCTACGCTCGCTGCCTACAAGCCGGTTCAGCAATGACGATTTACCCACATTTGGGCGCCCAACCAAGGCAATACGCACAGTTTCATCGGTTTCAGGCTCTGTAAGCGCTGGTATCAAGTCGGTCACCGCATCGAGCACATCACCTGTGCCAATGCCATGGTACGCACTCATCGGGATGGGATGGCCGAGATTCAATGCATAGAACTCAACCGCATCAAGATTCCGTGCCAGACTATCAGACTTGTTGGCAGCCAAGATGATTGGCTTGTTTGACCGACGTAACAGCACAGCAACTTCATCGTCAGCAGCAGTGATACCAGCCACGATATCCACGACAAAAATAATGATATCGGCTTCTTCGAGCGCAATCTTGACTTGTGCACGCACTTGGCGTGCTATTTCAATTTGCGGAGTACCAGTCGTCAAATCGTCGTGCTCAAAGAGCAAGCCCGCAGTATCAACTACAGTAAAAATACGCCCATTCCACTCACACTCGCCATAGAGACGGTCGCGGGTCGTACCTGGCAAATCCTCAACGATTGCTTTACGCTGACCGATGAGGCGATTAAAAAACGTTGACTTCCCCACGTTGGGGCGGCCAACGATTGCAACAATCGGTTTCATCATTATCCCTTTACATCGGCACGAGCTAACGCCTTGATGTAGCGCACCACATCATCAGGCTCACCGGCCATCATGACTGCGACTCCACTTGCATCAGCAATATCAGCAAGTGTCATGTTGTCGATGGTTTTTTCCCCTTTGTGGTCAAACATGACCCGCGGCAACAATGCGCGCGTCACTCCCGATTGTTTCAGTACCGGGATGACATCTTGTGCCATCAACAACCCCGAAACAGTCACTGTCTCACCAAAGAACTGATTCACTACAGGAATCAATGTTGCAGTCAAATTCTCGATACGGTTGAGACGCGTCACCAGCATCTCAAGTGTGGGAGCGATTAATGTCCCACACACAATCCCGAGATCACGTGGGCAGGGTAAGGCACTCGGCAACCGGCGCTGCGCTTTCGCCCAGCCATCGAGGAAGTCACGCGTCATGCCTACACCATTCGAATACTGTGGCATATCAGCATAGCGTGACGCAGGTGGCACTGGCTGATCGCTGAGCAGATAGAATTCATCGGAAGGATGGACAAGTGCTGTGCCGTAATCAGCCATAAATCGCGCCTGATACGTCTCTATGATTGCGACGACCCGCGCAGCTTCATCTGCGGTGTACACCCGCATGGGCACATCCGTGGCCGCACCAAGCCGCGAACAAAAACCGAGGTCTTCGGCTTTGATGGCTTGATCCCAGAGTGGCTGCCGCTCCCAGTTGGCATCAATCCAATCAGGTGTTTCATGAATTTCGATGGCAGTACGGATGCTTTGTGGACGCTTGCCCTCAAATCGATATTTGGTTAATCCGACAGGCACCACCGCAATGGATTGCACCACAGGATAGAGCGCTGCTAAATCGCGGATGCTCTGATGCAACAGCTGCCCATCATTGATATCGGGCATGGCCACAATCTGGGCGTGCACGCTGATTCCCATGCTGCCGAGACGCTGAATCTGCTCACGCACATCGGGAACATCGACCTTCCCGAGTAAGACGGCACGTGCAGCACGATCGGTTGCATGTACAGAAATATATTGTGGCGACAAACGCTGCGTGTCTATGCGCTGCCAATCATCCTCATTGAGATTGGTAAAGGTCACAAAATTGCCATACAAAAATCCCAAACGATAGTCATCATCTTTGAGATAAAGGGTCTTGCGCAATCCTTTGGGCATTTGCGTCAAAAAGCAGAATGGACACTTGTTGTTGCAGGTACGCAAGCGATCAAAGAGTGGCTCAGTAAATTCAATACCAAGATCATCATCATCGTCTTTTTCGATTTCATAGATGAACGATTCACCTGCACGCACGACTTCGAGCTCAACAAGTTCGTTGGCAATCAGGAATCGATAGTCGATGGCATCACGTAGGCGTTGCCCATTGACCGCAACAACCATGTCGCCGACTTGCAAGCCAGCTGCAGCCCCAGTGCCATCCGGCGAGAGCTCTGCAATCTCGCCACCTTGGCCAGTTATTTTTTGTAAATCGGGTTGATATTCCATCGCCTACATGTTCACTATGCTATACTTACCTTTGGCATTATACCACGTCGGCGTCAGCGAGGGAGGAAACGTCGTGCGCGCCTTGTATCTCGGCTTTTGTGCAACGACGTTGTTGCTGGCCCTTATGAATCGTACGCCACCAATTACCAGCCTTTTTACCACCGCGTCAAGTGCGTTGGTTGCGCCATACTTAGCAGCGCCAAGTGGCTATATCCGCCCACATATTGCAACACTGGTCCATCACCATCAGCAGTACCTGCTCACCCTTGCACACACCCACAACCACCCACAACGTACGCAAATCAATGACCACGAGTTTGCGGCAATTATGGTCACAATCTTGTATACAGAGCAGCTGGGCTGGCTCGAAGACGTTGTACCGTCGATACGACCAGTTACACCCCTGTACCAAGCAGCACAGGTAGTTAGCAATGAGTATATTGGCACCAACTTCAGCGTGTGGCCAGCAAATTTGCGCCCTTCTGTAGTTGATGAAATTCTCTCAAACGAAATCCCACAAGTTGGGCATCACGATTTGCCGTTGCTCATACCGCCACAACTACAACACCCCGCACGAGCAAATCAACTCGCCTCTACCACAGATACCGCATTAGCACTACTGGCGGCAAATCTCGAACGTGGCATCATTAGGGCACAACACGAAGCGGTCCCCATTACCTGGAAAACACTGCTCGCATGGCACAATGCGGGCATCGTGGACCCGCAACACATTGCCCAAAACCGGTCACTCCAACACTACTTGCAACGTGCAAGCATCTATCGTGAGCCAGCATTGGCACTCTATCGCAACGAAATGGTGTGCGTGAATCCGTTGTTTGCTGCACAGCCCAGTACACTGCCTCAGACACACTAAAACCGCCTGTCTGCGCAATACAGACAGGCGGTTTCGGTAGGATTAGGACGCTTTATGACGGCGTGCTTGCCAGTATTCATAGATCATAGGCAGAATCGAAATAACCACGATTGCTAATGCAACCAGTTCGAAGTTTTCTTGCACAAATGGCAAATTCCCAAAGAAATAGCCAGACCAGATAAACAGCGTCGTCCACAGAATCCCACCACCGATGTTGTAGGTCACAAAGACTTTGTAGTCCATGTTGGCCATACCTGCAACAAATGGGGCAAAGGTACGCACAATCGGCGTAAAGCGTGCCAGCACGATCATTTTTGCACCATGCTTCGCATAAAACTCTGTGGTGCGCTCAATGTGTTCCTTTTTGACAAACGGCAAATTCCAATCGAGGATGCGCATGCCGACACGTTGACCGATTGCATAGTTGACTGAATCACCCAAAATCGCTGCGATGGTGAGCAGTACATACAACACCAGTGGATTTAATCCAGCACTCGGATCAGCCGCAATGGCACCCGTGGCAAACAACAGCGAATCACCAGGCAAAAACGGCGTTACCACGAGTCCAGTCTCACAGAAAATAATCAAAAACAAGATGGCATTGGTCCACCAGCCATATGTGGCGGTGATTTCTTTGAGTGACTCATCAATATGGAGGATGAATGACAGAAACCAACTAATCCACTCCATGAAACTCCCTTTCTATGCTTCCCACGGACGATAGTCATACGTCTGATGCCGGAAGTACGTATTATACAATTCGGCGTAATGACCACCATTGGCCAATAGCGCCTCGTGGCTCCCCTCTTCGATGATATCACCATTTTTGAGTACCAAGATGCGATTAGCCGTGCGCACCGTTGAAAGTCGATGGGCAATCACAATACTGGTACGCCCTTGCATGACCACATCCAACCCTTCTTGGATTTGATGTTCGGTAAACGGGTCAATACTCGCTGTTGCTTCATCGAGGAAAAAAATCGACGGGTTGCGCAACAACACACGTGCCAATGCCACTAACTGGCGCTGACCAAGCGATAGGCGGCTCCCACGCTCGCCCACGTCACTCTGCAAGCCATCGGGCAAGTCGTTTATCCAATCTCCGTGGTCGAGTGATTTGGCAGCACGCAATACGTCATCATCACTCGCTTCTGGGCGTCCGTATCGGATATTCTCAAGCACGGACCCAGAAAAGAGAAACGGCACCTGTGGCACAAGCCCCGTATGACGGCGATATTCTGCCAAATCGAGGTCACGGATGTCTTGCCCATCAACAATGATGCGCCCACCTTGGAATTCGTAGAAACGCAACAACAGCTTGATGAGACTCGACTTACCTGCTCCAGTGTGCCCTACAATGGCGATTTTTTCACCAGGCTTGATGTGTAAATTGAACTCTCGCAACACCACGCTTTCCGGATTATACGCAAAGGTGACCCGTTCAAAGACGACATCCCCGTGCATATCGTGGACGGGCAGATTGTTGGTCTGCACCACGCGTGATTCAGCATCCATCAAGGCAAATACACGCTCACTGGCCGCCAGCCCTAACTGAAACTGGCTCCAAAACGACGCGATACTTGTCAACGGAAAGAAAAATAAAGCCACACTCTGAATAAACAAATACCAACTCCCTGGTGAGAGTGATTCTGGCGTGGTAATTGCAATCTGCCCACCTACATAGACGATAATCACCAGTGCCAGACCTGAAATGATGTTGAGGACTGGCCAGATTGAACCAAAAATGATACTTTGGCGCAATTTGATACCGTATTGCATGGTGTTTGTTTCCATGAATTCACGGTATATGCTGGCTTCTCGGCGGAAACTTTTGGCCACACCGATCCCGCTCACCGTCTCGGAGACTGCACTGTTGACGAGTGCACTTGCCCGTTGCGACTGCTGGGTGGCAGCACGGGCTACCCGTCGAAAGATGAGCGCTGCGAGAATAACGAGTGGCGAAACTGCCAACGTAATCCATGCCAGCGTGGTATTGACAAAAAAGAGTGACACTGTTACTACGAGCACGAGCAGCACCTGACTCAATAGCTCAATGGTGAGAGTCACAACCGATGAAAAATCTTGGGTATCTGAAAGCACGCGACTGACTACTTTGCCAGAGGCAAACTGATCATAAAATGACATGTCACGTGCAACAACCGCATTCATAGCATCTTGACGCACTTTGAGCACCACATCACCAACAGCAATTGCAGTATAGCGCTGGCGAATATAATTGACGCCCCAGCCCAATAACCCCAGCAATGTGATGATACCTGCCCATACCAGCGTCGCAGACGTGTCGCCACCTTGGGCAATTTCATCAACACCACGTGAAATCAGTATTGCTGATATCGAAGGAAATCCAGCCCCTATCGCAGTAACCAAAATAACCAACAGCATCACACGCAGATGGGGGCGAAAGTATGCAGTGATACGCTTGATGAGCACCCCATCGCTATATTGACGATCGTACGCTTCGGCGTCTAACCCGTCGAGCACAAAACCCATGATGATTCTCCTCGATTACGCCTTTGTGGTGGCGTGATCGTCACGCACAAAAATACGACGATATGACTCACTCGTTACCAATAACTCATCGTGTGTGCCTTGCGCCTCGATGCGCCCACGGCGTACCACCACAATGCGATCCGCCCAACGGATTTGCGCCAGACGATGGGTAATCAACAGCGTCGTACGCCCCTTGAGGACTTCGTGCATCGCTCGCTGGATTTGATCTTCTGTGGCACTGTCGATGGCACTTGTTGAGTCGTCAAGAATCAAAATACGCGGATTCGTCAAAAACGCACGTGCAATTGCAATACGCTGACGTTGCCCACCCGAAAGCGTGACACCGCGCTCACCCACTACCGTATCGTATCCATCCGGAAATGAGCAGATAAAGTCATGCGCCTGTGCTTGTTTGGCGGCCCACTCAATCTGTGTACGTGGCACATCACCGCGTGCACCAAAGGCAATGTTTTCTGCAATGGTCTTCGAAAACAAGAAGACATCTTGTTCGATCATTGAAATCTGTGAACGCAGCGAATCTAAGTTCCAGCGCTTGACGTCCACACCATCGATACTCACACTCCCCGCAGTTGCATCGTAGGTGCGGTTGACCAAGCGTGTCAATGTTGTTTTGCCAGAGCCAGTCTGCCCCACAATTGCAATTGTTTCTCCTGCTTTGGCGGTAAAACTCACATCATTCAAGATCGTGCCATCAGCATAACCAAACGTCACATCCTTGAACTCAATTTCACCGCGTACTTGATGGGATTCCCCTTGCGGGTTTTCGTCCATCTCTGTTTCGGTATTAATGATAGTCAAAATACGATTAGCACCTGCCAAACCAAACTGCACCAAGGCAAACATGAACAGTGAAATAAATGTGGGGAACTGAAAGAGTGTCACCAAGGAGAGAAACGCAATCATCTGTGCCGTAGTAATCACTGCCATGCTCTGCATCCATACCGCATACCCAAATGACAGACCAATCATTAAGCCATAGTACAGTGCTGGCAGATAACGTGCCTGGATTTCACCTTCTTGCACAAACAAATCACGATAGCGTTTGGCAACTTCGTAAAACCGTGCAACTTCAAACTCTTCCCGTGCCGTCGATTTGACAACTTCGATACCCTGGATGGCTTCGTTGAGACGAGCACTTACTTGCCCATACTGACCACGCAACATCCCAGCAACTGGACCAAGCTGACGATTGTAATTTATCAAGCCCCAGATGAGTGCAATCACAAACAGCACAGGAATCGGCAACAGTTGCCAACTGAGAAACGCAATGGCCACGATTGGTGAGATAATCTGCGTGGTCGCCTCGATAATCAGGCTGATTCCTGGTGAAATCATCAGGTTGAGTTGGGTCACATCACCAGTGGCCGCTGCCATCAAATCCCCGACACGTTGGCGGTTGTGAAAGGTTTGGCTTTTGCCGAGCAGGCTGATATAGAGCTCTTCACGGGCATCTCGCTCCAAACGTGATGCCAAAAATTCGCGTATCACGGTGTTGATCATGTCAACAATTGCAAAGAGTGCCCGAATTGCTAGCAGCCCAAGTGC
>JBKCGB010000189.1:0-12818 GCA_046303375.1 Roseiflexaceae bacterium | reverse complement strand
GACCTACCCCAGTAAGTGGTGCCATCTGCCACATGGCGAATCCCGCCTTGAATTGAGCGGCACGTTCGACGGCTGCATAGACGGCAGGGCGCTGCTGGGCGTCATCACGACGAATATCAGGGGCGCTCAGGATTTGAGTGGCACTCCCGAGGCGTGGACCGAGTGGCGCAGGAATATACTGCCACCCACCTACCAACACGAGCACTGCACTGAGCACGACGGCAGCAACTGCCGTCCGCCATCGCCCACCACAGAGCCACATCATCACCAGCAGTCCGGCCAGTGCCCCGATCCAAGCCCCCCGTGAAAACGACAGCGCCAACCCAGCAATCATACACAGCAATGCACCAACTGCCAACCAACGCCACCAGTACCGTTGTTGCCACGCCCACACACTCATGCCAAGTGCGAGCGGCCATGCCCCATTAAGATAGCCCGCAAACGAGTTGGGTTGACCGATGGTGCCAAATGCACGTGTGACACCTGTTGTCCCAATGGCAAAGGCGGCAGGCCCAATGCCACGCATACTCTGGACGAGCGCAAACACCGCTTCCAAACTCGGTGCAACTAGCAACACGACGATGAGCAGACGCACGTGGTTCCACTGTTGCGGTACCACATAGACCAGATACCCGACCAGCAATGCGAGTCCCCAGCGCCGAATTTCGTCGACTCCGCTCCGCCACCCCGCTCCTGCAAACCCGGTGGCCAGACAGAGTGCAATCACCATGATGAGCCGCGCCCCCATGGTTTCATCGGAGCGCCACACGTGCTGACGGCGAATCAGCACATGCATGCCGATAGTGGCAACAAGCAACACGGTGGCCAACTGCGAATGGCTGATGCCAGCCACCATCAGGTAATCCTGCATGGGTACCGCGGCGATGGCATACAGTACCCCCCACATGATGACGGGTGTAGCGACAACCACGGATAGCCAACGCATCACTACAGCTCCCCACGCGCCTGCAACTGCGCACGAAACCACGGAATCGTACGCGTAAGGCCTTCGTGGAGTGAAACCTGTGGCTCCCACCCCAACACCTCTCGGGCACGCGTGATATCGGGTTGTCGCACCTGCGGGTCATCTTTGGTGCGCAAGTCTTTGCGCACAATCCCTGCCACATTGGCGGTCAGCTCGTTGATGACGCGGGCAAAGTCTTCGATGGTACGCTCTTGCGGATTGCCGATGTTGACGGGCTCACGGAAATCACTGTGGAGCAAGCGGTAGACACCCTCGACCAGATCAGCAACAAATTGAAATGACCGTGTCTGACTGCCATCACCGTACACCGTCAACGCTTCGCCACGGAGCGCCTGTTGGATGAAGTTTGGTACGACGCGCCCATCACGCAGGCGCATCCGTGGACCATACGTATTAAAAATACGTACGATGCGTGTTTCTACGCCGTGCGACCGGTGATACGCCATCGTCATCGCCTCAGCAAAGCGCTTGGCTTCGTCGTAGACCCCACGTGGGCCGATCGGGTTGACATGCCCGTAATAACTCTCGTGTTGCGGGTGAATCTGCGGGTCACCATAGACTTCGGATGTCGATGCCAACAAAAATCGCGCACCCTTTTCTTTGGCAAGCCCAAGCGCTTTGTGCGTACCGAGCGCACCGACTTTGAGTGTTTGAATCGGTAATTCGAGATAGTCAACTGGTGACGCCGGCGAAGCAAAATGCAAGATGGCGTCGAGTGCTCCATCGAGATAGATGTATTCGGTCACATCGTGTTTCATGAAGCGAAAGCGTTCGTGGCCGAACAAGTGCGCAATATTATCGGCACTGCCGGTAATCAGGTTGTCCATCGCCACAACTGTGTGCCCTTCGGCGAGGAAGCGTTCACAAAGATGTGAGCCCAAAAAACCTGCACCACCTGTAATTAACACGCGCATGTGACTCATTCCTTTTCACGACACACTAATAGGCGCCACGCCCCGACAGGACAGTAGGGATTGTCTGGAGCATGATGCGCAAATCCATCATCACCGACCAATGTTCGACGTAGTAGATGTCGAGACGCACCATTTCTTCGAATGTAGTATCGCTGCGCCCCGACACCTGCCACAACCCGGTCAAACCAGGTGTCGCAGCCAGACGGCGCAGATGCCAGCGTTGATACCGTGCAACTTCATCAGGGGTTGCAGGGCGGGGTCCCACCCAACTCATTTCGCCATGGAAAATGTTCCAGAGCTGTGGTAACTCATCAAGACTGGTTCGGCGCAAGAGCTGCCCCATGCGCGTACGCCGTGGATCATTGCGGATTTTGAAAATCGGTCCGTCAGCTTCGTTTTGTTCGACGAGTTCTGCCTTGCGCGATTCAGCATCTTCGACCATGGTGCGAAATTTGTAAACTTTGAAATGGCGCCCGTTGACGCCCACACGGGTCTGCGCAAACAAAATCGATCCTGGTGAATCGATTTTAATGGCAACAGCAATCAGCGCCGACAACACCAGTACAAACGGACTAACCACAATCGTAATCGCCAAATCGAGGCCCCGTTTGATCAACCGATTGACCCCCTGAATGGAGACATCGCGCAGCCCGATGAGTGGCAGACCATCGAACTCCTCGATGTCGACACGGTCGAAGCTGAGCTCGAATAAATCGGGCACCATGCGGAAATCAACATCAGCCTGACGGCATGCATCAATGATGCCGGGGAGACGGTGATGCTCAAAAAACGGTAATGCGATAATGACATGGTCAATAGCATGCTCACGGATAATCTCGCCGACCGCACTAATTGGCCCGAGATGGTGGAAATGCAACGGCTGTGCAGATGCATTGTCTTTGGTCTCGTCGCGATCAGCCACATACCCCACCAGCGTGTAGCCCAGGTGAGGCCGTGCCACGATGCCTGCCATCACCGAATGGCTCACATCGCTGTCACCGACGACCACATAACGAGCACGATCAAATCCCCGGGACCAACGCACCCGACGCACAAAGACGATGACCATGCGTACCACACTCAATGACACCATCACCAGCACAAAGGCAAACGCAATGACCAACCGTGAGTAGTAAAACGGTCGATAAAGAAAGACGATGATAATCAGTAGTGCAGCCGCAGTAGTCGTACTATTAAAAATGATGCGAAAATGCGAAGTCAGGCCAGCGTTTGGTGCCAGCCGGTACATGCCACGGATGGCAAACTGTGCCTGAATCAACACGAGCAACAGCAAACCAATCGGCAAAAACGCACTCCACGCCACATAGAACTCATTTGGCACCTCGCGCACCAGTGCCCCAATCCAGCCAGGCCAGACTACCAAGTAGCGCAACGCATAGGCGGTGCCCATGCTCGCCAATATGACCAAACTGTCGAGCACGAAAAAGAGCAGCCAAGAGGCACTCTGCGCCATACGCCCCCATGATTTGCTTGTAGGTGAGGTGTGTGTCACTCCGTGCTCCTTTTACCCTGACACCGACTACGGAACGTAGTCTTCAGTCCACACCAAGGCGGCTTTTTCAATGTAGACCGTCTGGCCGATCTCAATACCGTGTTTGATGAGTTCAGCACTTATCCCTGTCGCCTCAAGCACACGTTGCAGCCGACCCAACGACTCCGATTGTGCGAAGTTGGTCATTGAAACAAGGCGCTCGATGCGGCGTCCATGCACACGGAAGCCGTGAGTGACCTTTTCCACCGTGAAATAATGGTCACGACTCGTGTCGAGTGGCCACTCGAATGTTTCGCTGCGCGGAGTACGGTCATAGGTGAGCGGAAACGCTGCTAGGGTTTGCGCCAGCTTACGAATCAACGGCTCGATACCACTCCGTGTGGCCGCAGAAATCTCAAACACATCATGTGCTTCTGCACGAAAGCGCGCCTTGTATTCGTCGATGTATACTGCTGCATCAGGAAGATCACACTTGTTGAGCGCAATAATCTGTGGACGCTCAGCTAATTCGGGCCGGTAGAGACGCAGTTCTTCGTTGATTTGCAGGTAGTCTTGCCACGGATCACGGTCATCGACACCCGCAATATCAATCACATGCACCAAGACACGTGTACGCTCCACGTGCCGCAAAAAACTGTGCCCGAGCCCAACACCACGATGTGCACCCTCGACGAGACCGGGGATGTCTGCCACCACGAATGTATCATCACCGTACGCCACCACACCCAGATTGGGTGTCAGCGTGGTAAACGGATAATTGGCAATTTTGGGTCGGGCTGCACTCATCGCTGCAACCAACGACGACTTCCCCGCATTCGGGAAACCCACCAACCCGACGTCAGCGAGGAGCTTTAATTCGAGCTCCACTTGCACCTTTTGGCCAGGCTCACCAAGCTCGGCGATACGCGGCGCCTGATGGGTCGACGTGGTGAAGTGAATGTTGCCGAGGCCGCCTTTGCCACCACGAGCCGCCAACAAGCGTTGCCCGGGAGCAACCAAATCAACCACAAATGTCTCACCATCAATCGTGGTCCGCACCTGCGTACCGGGTGGCACCTTGATTACGACATCGCGCCCATCACTACCGTGACGGCGCGCAGTCCCCCCATTACTTCCTGGAAATGCAGTGAATTTGTTTTTCTCACGGAAAGAGAGCAACGTATTGACACTCGCATCAGCGACGAGATAGATATGCCCACCCCGCCCACCATCACCACCATCTGGACCACCGCGTGGGATGAACTTTTCACGACGCATGGTTGCCATGCCATCGCCACCGGTACCAGCCTGCAAAAAAATCGTTGCTTGGTCAAAAAATTCACCCGACATATCCACCCACGTGTTTCGATAAAAATGCCAGCGCAGACGGCGCTGGCATCACGGGCACCGAGAGGCGCCACTGCGCCTCATGACTACGAGCTACTTTTTGGGTTCGTCTTTGTTGTCAGTCTTGGCATCTTCGTCTTTCACAGCTGTGCGAAATGCTTTGATGCTGCCACCCAATGCTGAAGCGATCCCGGTAATACGGCTCGCACCAAACAGCAGGATGATGATAACAAGAATGATTAACAGCTCTGGTACGCCGAGGCTCATAAGGGATCTCCTCTCAATCAACAACTACCACTACGAGGGTATTATACCCCACCACTACGCTCTGTCAACGCCGCACAACTCGTTGATAGACTTCAAGGGTGCGTTGTGCCGTCTCAACCCACGAGAATTTGGCTGCTTGACGTGGTCCACGTGCCGCTAAATCAGCATGCAACGTGCGGTCAGTAAGCACCCGCCGCATGGCATCTGCCCAGCCATCCACATCATATGGGTCCACCTGCAACCCGGCATCGCCGGTCACCTCGGGCAATGAGCTCGCATTACTCACAATCACCGGAGTGCCACACGCCATCGCCTCGAGCGGTGGCATACCAAAGCCTTCGTAGAGTGATGGAAAGACAAAAGCCGTCGCCGCTCCATACCACAAATGCTGGTCTTCCTGTGGGATATAGCCCACAAATTTGAGCTTGTCACCCAGCTGCAACCGCTCCGCTTGCGCCAAAATCGGCTCATAGAGCCACCCTTTGCCACCACCAATCAACAACGGCGCATCGACTTCGTGGGCAATCTTGGCATAGGCATCCAACAAGCGTGGGATGTTTTTGCGTGGCTCAAGTGTGCCCAGATAAAAGAAGAAGCGCTCAGGTAAGCCGTTGCGCTGCCGAAAGGCCGCCAATTCGGCTGGTGACGATGGACGGAAGCGCTCATCACAGGCATCGTATGTCACGGTGACACGCTCAGCAGGCACATTGAGATGGGTGATGATTTCTTGGCGTGCATATTCAGACACGGTCAAAATGTGTGCCGCCCGTTTGGCGGACACATTGATGGCCCACCGGGTGTACATGCGATTGATACGCCGAAATGTCTGTGGAAAGAGCATGGCACTCAGATCGTGAATTGTCACCACTGACGGAATACCAGCGCAGAGTGGCATCACGTTGAGCACCCCATGATAGACATCTGCCCCCTCACGTGCCAACGAAATCGGCGCAATCAGCTGCTCCCACGGGATGCGTACCCGCGGGTTAATCGTGGGAAAGCGACTCGGGCGTACCACGAAGTTTGCCGGCAAACCGAGCGCAGCTGCATCCACCCCTTTGGTGGTGTAGACCGTGTAGCGATTATGCGTGTCAATGTGGCCAAGATGATGCAATAGGGCTTCGACATAGTGCGACACACCCGCACGGCGAAAGTTGGCAGTATGCGCCAGCAAATGTGCGTTTATTGCCACATGCATAGGAATGCTTTCTTACTTCTGCTGCGGCAGTATTGGATAATGTGCAATCGTACTCACACTTTCGCTCGGCCAATATACCACCCACGCCAAGCCGATGACGCGATCGTACGGCAACCCGCCCCATTCGCGCGAGTCACTACTGTTTTCGCGGTTATCACCCATCACAAACAGCATACCCGCAGGCACTTCGACCGTACCCGATGCACAATCATCACCCTGATGACAGTAGGTGGGCGCACCGAGTAAATAGGGTTCATCGAGTTGTTGCCCATTCACAAATACCAGCCCATCGCGGATCAAAATGGTATCACCGGGCAAACCAATCACACGCTTGATGTAGTCTTTGCTCGGGTCATTGGGATATTCAAAGACGACTACTTGACCATAGGTCGGTTTGCCCAGTGGATAGATGATATTTGCGGGCACATCTGGGTCAAACAGCCGCAATGGGGCATGTAAATCAAAATGCAGATTGCTCAGTTTATTCACCAGGATGAATTCACCCGAGTGCATGTTTGGCTCCATGCTCTGCCCCTCAATGAGGAAATTTTGCACGATGCCACGCACGAGAAAAAACAAAATCACGACAAATATCACCATTTCGATGAGTTCGCGTACAAGGCGGAACTCGCTCGAGCTGCTCACTGTGACCGCTGATACCTGTGCAGTACTGAGTTCGAGCATTTGCCTATCGGCATCACGTTGTTCCCATGGTTGCATGTTCGTTTCCTCTTTTCACACAGGCGTATCATAGCATAACTACGCAGATACATAGCGATATTTCATCGTAATTTTGCATATTTTCAGCCAATAAACTGTGCTATACTGCTGATAATTAAACGTCGAATGACGACTACCGAAGAGCACGGCGCACCATCGCCGTCGCCGAAGGAGCAAGCGCGAGTTGCCGCCTCGTTGCGAATCTCTCAGGCCCCGCAACGGTAGTCTGACGAACCTCTGGAGAGCCGTTTCGGCACCGACGGAGCAACCTGCCACCCGCAGGGCACCTCTCAGGTTACAGGACAGAGCCAAGGCACCATCTGCGCATCCGTGTGCAGTGGTGTGTGCTGTCTGTAGCGCATGAGTGGTGCTTTTTTGTACTCATCATCACCCCTCACTTGCGCTCCGTTTATCAAAAGGAGTGTTATGAGTCCCGATCTTCTCAAAACAGTGCTCCACGGCGAGCACCTGCGCCTCAACGCCCGCATGGTCGAATTCGGCGGCTGGGATATGCCCGTGCAGTACACGGGCATCATCGATGAGCATCGTGCCGTGCGCGAACGCGCCGGCATCTTTGATGTCAGTCACATGGGCGAATTCTGGGTCAGCGGACCCGATGCACTGGCATTTTTGCAGCATGTGACCACCGCCGACATCAGCCAGCTCGCCGTCGGTCAATCCGGCTATGCTCTTTTTTGTCGCCCCGACGGGGGGGTCGTCGACGACCTGTTCGTCTACCACATCGCTGATGAGCGCTATCTGCTCGTCGTCAATGCCTCCAATATCGCCAAAGACTGGGCGTGGATTCAATCACACGTCGGCACATTTGCCGTCACTCTGCACAACGCATCCGCTGACACTGCCCTAATCGCCCTACAAGGGCCACAGGCCGAAGCACTGCTCGCCACCCTCGTCGGTGATGTAGCCGTCACATTGCCGTTCCACGGCGTCGCTACTGCCACACTTGCCGGGCATGCCGTCACACTGGCCCGTACCGGCTACACGGGTGAAGACGGCTTTGAGATTTTTAGTGACAATCACAGTGCTGTGACCATCTGGCAGTCACTGCTGGCTGCAGGTGCCACGCCGTGTGGGCTCGGTGCCCGCGACAGTCTACGATTTGAGCCATGTTTGGCACTCTATGGTCACGAGCTCAACGACGACATCAATCCCTATGAGGCACGGGTGGGCTGGGCGGTCAAGCTCAACAAGGGCACATTTGTGGGAAGCGACGCGCTGACGCGCCTTAAAACCGACTATACACGGCGCGTGGTGGCCTTTGAAGTGACCGGCAAAGGAATCGCACGTGGTGGCTACGCCGTGCATGCCGTAGACGGCACACCCATCGGTGAAGTCACCACCGGCATGCCATCACCGACGCTGGGCAAACCACTCGGACTAGCACTCGTGCAGCGTGCCTACACGGCCGAGGGGACTGAATTCGATGTCATTATCCGCGACAAGCCAGTACGGGCTGTGGTCGTCAAGTATCCGTTTTATCAGAGCCGCTACAAAAAGTAAGGAGCACCGATCATGTCGTTCAAGACACCAGGCAACCTCAAGTACCTCTCATCACACGAATGGATTCTCATCGAAGGCGACACCGCCACCGTGGGCATCACCGACTACGCCCAAGACTCACTCGGCGATGTGGTCTATATCGAGCTCCCCGACGTGGGCACTACCTTTGCAGCCGGTGCCGAATTTGGCGTGGTGGAATCGGTCAAAGCCTCATCTGAGTTGTATTTGCCTGCTGCGGGCACCGTGATTGCGGTCAACGACGAAGTCAAAGATCGCACCGATTTGGTCAACACCGACCCATTTGGCGCTGGCTGGCTGCTCAAAATCACGCTCACGGGTGGCCAAGGCGATTTGATGGATGCTACCGCTTACGCCGCATATGTGGATTCGATCAAGCACTAAAAAAGGACGCGCATGTCACACTATATTTCGATTACTGCAGCCGAACGCGCTGAAATGCTGGCCGCCATTGGGGTCAACACCACCAGTGACCTGTTTGTGGATATTCCCGCTGAAGTACGCTTCCCGCGTTTGAATCTCCCCGACGCCATGTCCGAAATTGCGGTGCGCCGGGAATTGAATCGCATGGCTACGGCCAATGCCGGCGCACATAGTCACAGCGTCTTTCTCGGCGCCGGCGCCTACAATCACTTCGTGCCCAGCGCCATCGACAGCATCCTGCGCCGCTCGGAGTTCTATACGGCATACACACCGTACCAACCCGAGGTCAGCCAAGGCACGTTGCAGGCTATTTTTGAATACCAGAGTCTGATGTGTGCCCTGACGGGCATGGATGTGGCCAACGCCTCGCACTACGACGGCGCCACCGCACTCGCCGAAGCCGCCGTGATGGCCGTCAACGTGCTTCGCAACCGCCGCAAAGTGGTGATTGCCCCGTCGATGCACCCGCACTACCGCCGCGTCATCCGCACCCTGCTGGTGGGCAGCGGCATCGAGGTGGTTGGCGACGAGAATCTGCAGGCAAGCCTGAGTGACGTGATGAAACATGTCGACAGTAGCACCGCTGCCGTGATGCTCCAAAGCCCGGATTTCTTTGGCACCATTCACGATCTCAAGGCACTTGCCGATGCCACGCATGCGGCAGGGGCGCTGTTTGTGCATCATTTCGACCCCATCGCACTGGCACTCTTCCAGACACCGCACGACGTGGGTGCCGACATCGGCACTGCCGAGGGGCAGGCACTGGGCATCGGGCTCAACTTTGGTGGACCGTACCTGGGCATTTTTACCACGCGCAAACAATTCGTCCACAAAATCGCCGGGCGCATCGTGGGACTCACGCGCGACGTCGACAACACGATGGCCTATGTGATGACGCTGCGTGCGCGCGAGCAGGATATCCGCCGCGAGCGTGCCACCAGCAACATTTGTACCAATCAAGCGTTGATGGCGCTAGCAGCAGCAGTGTACATGTCACTGATGGGGCGCCAAGGCATGCGCCAGGTGGCTACGCTCACCTACCAGAACACGCACTATGCAGCCAAACAAATCGGCACGCTGGCTGGATATCAAGTCATCGACAATGGGCCGTTTTTCCGCGAGTTTGTGGTGAAATGTCCCAAGCCGGTCGCCCAACTCAACACTGCCTTGGCCGATGTGGGCATCATCGGTGGCTACGACCTCGGTCAGGATTACCCGCATCTGGCCAACCACATGCTGGTGGCAGCGACCGAAATGAATGACCGTGCCGACATCGACAACTTGGTCAGCCAACTCAAGGCGCTGCGCTAACAGACGAGGAACCCACACATGCCCGGAGTCACCATCGACAACCTGCGCCAATTGTTGCCGACGCACGAGATTGCGCGGTATGACAATTCATCCCAGACAGCCACCATGCGTGATGGTCGCCAGCTGGCAGTGTGGGTGTATCGACAGCAGACATCAGCCCGCACATGTGTGGCTGCACTCAATCGTCTCAATGGCGATAGTGCGGTCCCTGCGCTGTGGGGTGCAGATGTGGCTGGGCAGCTGTGTGGCACGGCGTTTGTGCTGGCAGACGCACCCCGTGGGCAACTGCTTGCGCATGTCGATGCACTGATGAGTCACGATCAGCGCTATGCGGTCGGTCAACAACTCGGCCAGATTGTGGCACGCTGGCAACTACAGACGTATGCAGGATTTGGGACACTCAATGATGCCACACACCCGATGGCGACCGTGCTGCAGCAACGCATTGACACGGCCATCAGCACACTGCGTGAGGCCCGCACTGCGTCCGCTGATACACTGACAGCGCTCATCCCAACACTCGTAGCGCTCTATCACACCACGAGCACGCAGGCGGTACTCGTGTGTGGCGACATCGCCCCAGAAACGGTCTGGGTGGAACGCCACGGGGCACGTTGGCAGGTCGCCCACGTCACGTCGTGGAGCAGCGCCCATGCCGGGCTCGCACGTGCCGAACACGTACGGCTCCAGCATCACTTCGATGGCGAACAGTGGTTTGCCCTACGCGTGGGGTACGGCGAAGCCTACGACGAACAGACTCCCAATGCCGGAATGCAGATGCGTGAGCACGCCTTGCACGGCGAACGAGTCGTATACACACTCCAGCTCGCTGCTGCTGCTGCCCGCCGCAGCGATAGCGACACCGCACACGCATTGCTGACACGCGTCCAGCGCTGGTGTGCGACATTTTCACCAGAAACAACCTTTTCCACTACAGAGGAAAACGCATGAATCACACCTACGAACCACCCCTATTTGAATTGGCTGCCAGCGGACGCATCGGCGTCAGCCTACCGGCCAGCGATGTGCCAGAAACGCCACTGCCCAGCCATCTGCTCCGCAGTGATGAGCTCAACGAACTGCCCGAATTGAGCGAGACGGAAGTCATTCGCCACTTCACACGCATTTCCCAACGCAACATGTGTATCGACACCACCATGTACCCACTCGGCTCGTGCACGATGAAGTACAACCCCAAAATCCACGAAGAAGCCGCGCGCATCCCCGGCTTGGCCGGTGCGCATCCCCTGCAGCCTGCCGCCCTCAGCCAGGGTGCGTTGCGTCTGATGTACGAGTTGCAACGCGATTTGGCCGAAATTTCGGGCTTTGACGCAGCCTCACTGCAACCTGCCGCCGGTGCCCAAGGCGAGTTGACGGGGATTTTGGTCTTCAAAGCCTACCACGCTGATCGCGGCGACCACGAGCGTACCGAGATTCTCGTACCCGATGCCGCGCACGGTACCAACCCCGCCACGGCCGCCATGGTGGGCTACAAGGTGGTCGAAGTCAAAAGCGACGCCCGTGGCAACGTGGACATGGATGACCTCAAAAGCAAGCTGTCACCACGCACCGCCGGCATGATGCTGACCAACCCCAACACGGTTGGGCTGTTCGAAGAGCACATCCGCGACATCTGCAAACTGGTGCACGACGCCGGCGGCCTGATGTACGGCGACGGCGCCAACTTTAATGCTATTTTGGGCATCGTCAAACCGGGCGCCGTGGGCTTCGACTTCATGCACTACAACCTGCACAAGACCTTTACCACGCCGCACGGCGGCGGTGGCCCGGGCTCGGGCGCAGTCGGTTGTACGGCCGCCTTGGAGCCGTTTTTGCCGGGACCACGGGCGAGCAAGCAGGGTGACACGTATGTGTGGGAAACGCCCATCAAGAGCATCGGCCAGGTCAAAGCATTCTGGGGCAACTTCGGCATGCTCATCCGCGCCTGGACGTACATCCGCATGCTGGGCGCCGCTGGTCTGCGCGAGGTCAGCGAGACGGCTGTGCTCAACGCCAACTACATCCAAGCCAAACTGCGTGACGTCTATCCGTTGGCCGTTGATCGCTTCTGCATGCACGAAACAGTGCTCAAGGGGCAGATTGTGGGCGCCGCTGGTGTGCGTACGCTCGACATCGCCAAGCGCCTAATCGACTACGGCATTCACCCGCCGACGGTGTACTTCCCACTCATCGTACCCGAGGCACTGATGATCGAGCCCACTGAGACGGAAAGCAAGCAGAACATGGATCGCTTTATCGAGGTGATGCGCACCATCGCCGACGAAGCCCGCCGCGACGAAGATATTCTGCACCATGCACCCACCAATGCCACCGTGCGGCGCGTCGACGAAGTGCGGGCAGCACGTAACCCCGTGCTGCGCTACACCAAAGATGTCTTTGCGGCGTACTATGCCGAAGAAGGCCATCGCGTCGGGTAGCAGTCGCGCATTATGTGTCGTAGGGGCGAATGATATTCGCCCCTACGGGATGATTTTCTACAACATAAATGAATACTGCGGTATCAATATATATTTTTGCACGCCTTGTAGAATCAATGCAATCGTCATCCCTGTGCATCCCGTCCGTGCGCCGATACGGTATAATGACGTTATTCCGTTAATT
>JBKCGB010000188.1:0-42730 GCA_046303375.1 Roseiflexaceae bacterium | reverse complement strand
ACGTAGCGCTGAGTTGGCAACTTGCCCATTTGATGCACGTTGATACAGCGCGCAAACAGCTGTGGCTGGAGAGTAGTGCACCACAGCGCTTGCGCAGCATGACGGTTGCCTTGCGTGCCGAGCGCAACACATTGCCGTTGCATGCACCGCCCACGGCGTTTCAGGTGCCATGGAGTTGGAACTGATGATTGTGGCCGTTGGCACCGCATCGTTACACTTACCAGCTGTTTTTTCACTGAAAGAAAAGCGCTCCATCGTCAAATCGCTGACAGAGCGCATCAAGTCGCGCTACAACGTGGCAGTGGCTGAAGTCGGCTACCACGATCTGCACGGGCGCACCATGCTGGGATTTGCGGCCGTATCGACACGTGCCGACCACGCCCAACAACAAATCGAGGCCGTCTTTCGTTTTATCGAAGAGACGCGCCCCGACGTGGTATGGTTGGACAGCGATATTGAGATTGTCTAAACAGACGCCCTACACGATCATCTTTTTGAATCCCTCAGCGGCGGCAAACCCGTGTGGTGCGCCGATTTCAGCGGCGCGGGTGCGTACGCGATCTTCCCAGCCGTTGGCGTTGTCGAGCTGGGTGTGGTGCTCGCGCAGCGAGGCGATTTTGATGTCGAGCGTGTTGGTAATGTCTTCGAAGTGGTCGGGTTGTTCGGCCGCCCACAGGTAGAGTGTTTCGGGGCGCCACAAGTCGATGCCGACCTGCATCATGCCCGGTACAAACAGATGGTCGCGGGCTGATACCAAGCCGTCAATCACGGCAAAGCCGACGGCGCGGTGATCGGGATGCCACATGTACTGCTTCCACGGGTCGTGGCTAAAGACTAGATTTGGTTTGAGCACCCGGATGTAGAGCGCCATTTCGAGGCGTAGGGCGGCAGACGATTCGAGCTCGCCGTCGTTGTAGCGCAGGTGGATGGCGTGTGTTTTGCCACCCAACACGTCGAGTGCTTTGCGTTGCTCGATTTCACGGGTAGCAGACAACTCAAATGGGCTGAAGGCGCGGTCGTGTGTGCCCTTGTTGCCGTTGGTGACGACGATGTAGGTGATTTCCCAGCCTTCACGGGCCAGGCGTGCCAATGTACCACCGGCACCGAATTCGGCATCGTCGGGATGCGCGCCTATCGCTAGTGCACGTTTGACTTCCGTCATGGATAGCGTTCCTTTAGCGCACCATCATCGGCATGACGATGTGGATATAGCCGTCAACACCCACGGGGCGGAAGACGGCAGGATTTTGTTCGGTTTTGGTTTCGATAGAGACTTGGGCTGTCTTGATGGCGTTGATGGCATCCTGCAGGTACTTGACGTTGAGGGCGATTTTGTTGCCTTCACCGCTGATGCTCCCATCCACGACACCGCTGTTGTTGCCTACTTCGGCTGCATTGGCGGCGATATGGATGCGCCCAGGCCCGTTGTCATTGCCTGGCTCAATGGTCAAGCGCACAATGCTTGCTGATGCGCTTGCAAAGAGCGAAGCGATTTTGACGGCTTTGGCAAGCTCAACCGTATCAACGATTGTGCGTGTGCTGCTATCGTGTGGGATGACACGCTCGATGTCGGGGTATTTGCCTTCGATGACACGAGTCACCAAATCAATATCTTCGGTGTGGAAGAGCACCTGCCCGCCACCTTCTGTGATGGTCATGGCCACGTGTCCCTCGCTCCCGGCAATGATGCGTGACAACTCGGTCAAGGCGCGGGCTGGGATGATGATTTCGACGGGGTCTTTGACGGGTGTTGCCAACTGAATGGTGCGTTGGGCCAACCGGAATCCATCTGCTGATGCTAACGTGCACTGGTTGTCGCGCAAGCGTACCAGTACACCCGTCAACACGGGGCGTGAATCGTCGGTGGCAGCAGCAAATGCAATCTGGTCGATGGCCTCGCGTAGGATTTCACAGGCAAAGACTGCAATCGGCTCGCGTTCGTCGAGTGATGGCAAGGTTGGGAATAACTCGGCATCAAGACCGATGATATTGTTGTCGTAACGTGTGCAGGTGATTTTGACGCTTTGTGACGCAGAATCAAGCTCAAGGACGATACGATCGTTGGGTAGGCTTCCTACGAGGTCACTCATCAACTTGGCGGGGATGGTGACTGCACCTTCGCGGTCAATCTTGGAGCCAATCCAGCAGGTGATGCCCAATTCGAGGTTGGTAGCAGCTAGTTTAAGTCGACCGTTGTCCGTGGCAAACAACACATTGGAAAGGACTGGTAACGTGCTTTTGCCGGCAACCGCATGCCCGACAATCGACAAGCCACGTTTGAGATTCTCTTGCAGACAGGTGAGCTTCATGTGTCAGCTCCTTAATGACAGTTGATATATATAGTATTATACCATGCTCATGGCGTCGTCAACATGTCAGCTTGTATGCAGATGCATCTCAACCTGGCTCGCTACCGGACGTGATAGGATGGTGTCACATCGCATATACAATAGGGTTAGGTTTACTGTGCAGAATGGGGCCGTTATGCAGCGTTTTGCAAACAAAGTTGCCTTGATTAGTGGGGCAACGAGTGGGATTGGGCGTGTCACTGCTCAGCGCATCCTATCCGAAGGTGGCACAGTGGTATTTTGTGGCTTTGGTGATACGGTGGCTGCCGACATGGTCGCCACGAGCCATGGTCGGGCTCACTACGTGAATGTTGACCTTGCGGATGCCCATGCACCGAGTCAATTTGTGGATGCGGCGCTTGCAGCTGTGGGGCGTATCGACATTATCATCAACAACGCTGCGTCGGTAGCACGCAGTACCCTCGAAAGCACTGATGCGGATTTTTTTGATCGGATGATGGCGCTCAACGTGCGTGCCCCCATGCTCATCATGCGCCAGGCGTTACCCGCTTTGCGTGCGAATCCACACGGAGCCGTGGTGCTCAACATCGGTTCGCTCAACGCCTATGTGGGCGCACCGAATTTGCTGGCGTATGCAACCAGCAAAGGAGCCTTGGTAACCATGTCGCGTAATTTGGCTGCAGCCCACCGTGCCGAGGGGATTCGTGTGCAGGTGCTCAATGTGGGGTGGACGCACAGTGACGGTGAGCACCAGTTGCAAATCAGTCTCGGTAACGGTGCAGACTGGGCGGTCCGGGCTGGCAAAACGCGCCCTACGGGCAAGCTCCTCGATCCCCACGATATTGCGAGTGCAATTCTCTTTTTTGCCAGTGATGAGGCTGCTGCGTTTTCGGGGTCAGTCATTGACCTCGAACAGATGCCGATTCGTTAGAAAGGTCTGTGCGATGCCTGCTCCTGCCCGCCCACAATCGAGTGTGACCCGTACCTTGCGCGCGGCACTCAAAATCGGTGAAGACTACGTGACCATCGAAGAAAGTATCACCTTGGCTAGTGATGCAAGTGACGATGAAATTCACGCAGCAGTTGCCTTTGGTTGGCGCGTCTATACCCAGCAACGTGAAGCAATTGAAGCTCAAATCAGCGAAATGCGTGACGCATATGGGAGCGACCGTGAACGTGCAGCACTCCCGTCACAGCTACGTACCATCGATAATCTACAACGGGTGCTTGGGTGGGATGCAGCGCAACTCGCAAATTATCTTGCTGAGCGACGCCTCGATATCACCCTGCTGACACGCCGGCAGGCATCAACCCTCATTGAACAACTGCGTAGGCTGTTTGATGATCAACAACGCGATGAAGGTCCCATCAACAAGGGGCAATACGACGTGATTCAACGTGTGGCGACGAGTACACAAACGGATATTGCAGCAGCTATCCGCCAGCATCTCAACATCGATGTGCCATTAGCAGAATTGACCTACGGCGAAGCCACCCAGCTCATCGCGATGCTGCGTACCGAACGTCCGCGCACCCGCAAAAACTGACCGTACCTTTTTGCTTGCCTGCAACGGTAATAGAGTGTCTTTCGCAACTGTGAAAGACGACGACATCAACCGTAGAGGAGGTTTAAGATGCGTTCAATTCGTGGCACACTCAATCGGATCGAAATGATCGGCTGGCTGGGACAAAATCCTGAACTCAAGGCTGTGGGCAAAGATGGCAAGGTCTGCACGTTTAGCGTCGGTACCAAGCGCATGGCCGGCCGCACCAACGGCGAACCACAGTACGAGACGGAATGGTTGAACGTGGAAGCATGGGATCGCTTGGCCGAACGCTGCGACAAGGCGTTGCGTCAGGGGAGCCGCGTGTTGGTCACGGGCTCGGTCATGACCCGCTCGTGGGAAGACAAAGAATCAGGCAAGCGCATGTATCGCACCACGGTACGAGCCAGCGACTGCATCTTTTTGTCGGCCCACGACAGCGATGATGGTGACAGCGACGATGGCGATGATGTGACCGCCTAGACCACTCCCCACAGCACGACGACCGTCCACTCACCGAGTAGTGGACGGTCGTATGTGAGTCTACGTATTATTGTGATGCGCCCAGTTTCTTGTCGAGTCTGCGCTCGGCATCGAGACGTTCGAGCTCATAGTCGTTGAGATCTACAAAGCGCATCGCGGCTACCAGAGCTGGGTGTACGGCATGGATGGCATGATAAATCTGTTGTGCTACGGCACGGTAGGTGGGGTGCCCTTGCGGACTCGAGCGCAACTCACACAGATGATATGCCTCACGCAAGTTGAGCGTGATACGCCAGCGCATCAAACAGGCCATTGGTACCGCATACTGACTTGCGTCGCCCACATCGGCACGACACTGGCGCACAAACACACTTGCGCGTTCAATGGCCGCACAATAGATATCGTCTAGCCCTGCGTCACGCAGTTCTGCAGGTACCATGTAGCCTAAATCTACGCCAAAGTCTTGACGTGTTTGGCTGAGAATGCGATGCCGCTGTAAGTCGCGGTATGCGCCAATATCCGCAATGATATCAAACGTGTAGCTGGTTTCTTCGAAGGCGCGCCCCGGTTTGTGAAAGCGCACACTTCGCTCACCGGCAGCCATGCTAATCAGGGCAACTTGGTCTGCGTGGGTAAGCTGAGTCACGTACGCTACGACCTCAGACAACGGTTGCGTGGTATGCGGATAGAGGGCCGCACTTGCGACGCGCACTAGGGCATCGCTGTCGTACGCCACCAGCGTGACCTGTGGGGTGGCCTGTGTGGCTGCCGGAGCGGGGAGTACGCGTGCAGCCTGTGCCAGAGTGTGGCGAATCCCGGCCAAGTAATTGCGCATGGCTGCACCGCGTGGTGTCTTGGCACGTTTGACAAACGACGGGATGAGCTGGTCGAGTGCCTGTTGCAACTGATCACTGACCTGGTGCAGTTCAGCGAGATCGTGTGATCCGAGTCGCGTAATCAAGTATTCAAAGGCGCGACCATTGGCAAAGACGCCTACGTTGGTGCGTGTCGCCATTGGCAATAACCCGCGGAGCAAGTCAAATGCTTTGGCACGGGTGGCCGAATTATAGGCACGCTCACTCGTTTGTGCGTCGCGTGGTGTTCGTGCCCGTACCCAGGCAATGGTGGGCTCGAGAAGTTGCACGTAGGTATCAAACAACCCGTCCATGGCTGCTTCGTAATCGACTGCCCAGCGTGATTGCATGATGCGTTGTTCACGCACGTAGCGGTACTGACCATTGACTTTCTGGCTAAAATTCACATACCGAGTAGATTTTTCGAGTGGACTGAGTCCGATACGTGCATCCTCGATAAGTTTTGCTGCCACATTACTGATTTCTTCGCAGGCTACGTGTGCTCCGCCGAGCTCGGCCACTGAGTCATCACCATACCCGACCAGCACACGGTCGTAGAATGCTTCAGCTTGTGCCACTGCGACGAGTTGTTCCATGCCCGCAGATTGCACATTTGCGACCAGTGCCGCAAAGCCTGATTCAGGCAGGTTAATGAATTCGTCGAGTAAAATCCGGCGTATGCTCTTTTCACTGCGGCTATAGCGTGAAAAGAGTGCCCCTTTGACGACTTCTGGGAGGTTACGCAAGCCAAAAATAGGTGCATCGAGATCGGTAACGAACGGTGCGAGGACTGCACGTTCATCAGCACTAAATTCATTGGTGGATGGGGTGCTCATCGCTCCTCCTACAAAATTTGATCGTCGTCTACTGCGGGGTGGGGGATAACAAGGAGTTGGTCAACCTGCGGTTGCCGTACAATCGATGTCGCTCCACTGGGCCATTGAATGGTGAGTGTATCGATATTGGTATGCGAGCCTAAGCCGAAGTGTGCCACAGGCTCCATTTGACATAAATATCCACTTCCACCATCAATTACCTGCGCCACCTTTTTGCCTGCATAGGCGATGGTGACCAATGCCCCACGTGCAGGTGCCCCTGCCCGCGTCAATGGGCGTACACGCAACCAATGATTGCGGTTGGCGGGTACCTGATAAAAGCTCAACGGCTGAGGAGCTGTTTCACCATGCGCAATCAGCAACTCGAGGCGCCCGTCACCGTCAATGTCAGCAATGGCAGCGCCTGTCCCCAGCCCATCTGCTTCACGGGCATCGCCGATATCGAGCTCGACCCAATCACCGTTGCGTCGCCCAAAAAGGCGGTTTGCACTGCCAAAATGATTAAAAAAAATCTCTGGATTGCCGTCGTTGTCGAAATCAGCCGCAATCACGGTCCGTACACGGCTAGGAGTCGCCATGGCATGTGGTGCATAATCAAAGAATGGCGTATCAGGTGTCCGTATCCACAAGCGGTGTGGTCCTTCCCAATTTGCATACACGAGATCGAGTACACCGTCATCGTTGGCGTCAAAGAGTGCTGCTCCACGACCATGATGATGGCGGTCTGCGATACCCATGTTGACTGCAACATCATGGAATGTACCGTCACTGTTGCTGCGGAATAACAGGTTTGTGCCGCGTTCATTGATGGCTACGATATCCACGTCACTCCCAAAGAGCGGGGCCGCACAGAGTGCGCGTGCGCCTACTGCATAGTTGACTCCTGCATCACGTGCTTTTTCGCAGAGTTGCCACTGTTCGTCGAGCTCATAAACGCGCATCATGGCACCGTAATTGGCCACCATAAACGCATATCGCCCCAACCCATGCCGATCAACGGCAACGACCGATTTTCCCGTGTTGCGATTCGCAATCAGCTGTGTTTCTGGCTGATCAAATAAATCAACACGTTGCCCGCCGTGCAATGCAAAGAGCCGATCATTAGCCTGTTTGTTGACCGTAAATGAGTCGTTGTTGACCACGTAGATTTCTTCGACGCCGTCTCCATCGATGTCGGCGGCAGCCACCCCAATGGCGAGCCGCTGTTGGTCTGCAAAGACCGCATCAGCAGTATCGAGCAACCCGCGACCGTTCCACTTCAACGCCAAGTTGGCATACCCGAAGCCAGTCACCACAAACTCAAACTGCCCGTCACCATCAATATCACAGACAGCCACCCCGTAACTCAGGCGGTCGTCATTCTGAAAGAGCAAATCATGACGTGCAATAAACATGTTTCCCCCCAAATACTACATCCAGTGTAGCATGTGTGCCTACTATACTAAGTAGTTGTTTGTCGTCAGGTGTAGTGTCGGTGTGTATATGGTCTTGTATCACCATTATTTAGGCGGTATCAATCAACTGGTGTGCATACAATTTGGCGTACACACCCTTGAGTGCAATCAGTTGCTCGTGGGTGCCATCTTCGACAACGAGTCCTTGTTGTACCACGAGGATACGGTCTGCACTGCGGACGGTGGCGAGGCGGTGCGCAATGATGATGCTGGTACGTCCCTTGAAGAGGCGTTCGAGTGCCTCTTGGACGAGTGCTTCGGTCGTTGTATCAATACTACTTGTTGCTTCATCGAGGATCAAAATGCCGTGTGGTTGGAGCGCAATAGCACGCGCCAATGCGAGGAGTTGGCGTTCGCCTGCAGACAAATTCGCACCATTGGGTGTCACTGGAGCTGCATATTGGGCGGGGAGCCGTTCGATGAAAGGGGCTGCGTTGGCAGTGAGTGCAGCCGCCATAATTGTCTGTGTAGCCACCTGTTCACGGTACAAACGCACATTAAATGTGATATCACCCACAAATGTGACCGGGTCTTGCGGTATCACCGATACCAAGCTACGCAGGGCAATTGGCTCCATCTGGCGAATATCGACCCCATCGAGCAAAATGCGCCCCTGCTGTGGGTCGTACCAGCGGGCGAGGAGTCCGATTAAGCTCGATTTCCCCGCACCGGTAGGTCCAACAATGGCCACCCGTTGCCCGGCTGGGATATGCAGCGTGATACCACGCAACACCGGTTGATCTGCCACATAGTGAAAGTGGACGTTTTCGAGCTGCACGTCACCACGAAAGGGTTCCACCGGTGCAGTCGGGTAGGCGGGGGCTTGAATGAGTGATTCTTCTTCGAGGGTACGTTGGATGCGATCTGCTGCGCCAAATGCAATCTGAACCGCATTGTATTGTTCGGACAGGCGTAAGACAGGTTGGAAGGCACGATCCGCATATTGAATGAATGCAACCAACATCCCGAGTGTCGCCCAGCCAGCCAAAACTCCCTGGCCGCCGCCATAGAGTAGCAATGCCAGCCCAATCGCAGCCAGGTATTCTTGCACCATCAAAAAGAGTGCGCTATGGCGGCGCAACACGATCAGCGCATGGCGGTACCCGTTATTGAGTGCATCAAAGCGTAGTGTACTTGCAGCTTGTGCGCCAAAGACTTGCAGTACGGGGATACCTTGGAGTTGCTCGTTGAGATATGCACTGACCTTGGCCAAGGCGGTGCGTTCACCAGTGGACGAACTCCGTACGCGTGCTGAAAAATAGCCAGTAACCCATACCAACGCTGGCAATACGACCAGCACGAGCAGGGCTAGGCGCCAGTTGATACTAAACATCACAATGATGGTAACCACAAGCGTGGCTGCTTCGGTAATGATGGTGACAGCGCTAGTAGAGAGCAATGCGCTCAACGTATCGATGTCACTGGTCAAACGTGTTACCAAGTCGCCTACCGGATTACGATGAAAGAATGCTTGATCCTGGGTCATAATGCGTTTGAAGAGGTCTGTCCGTAAATCAGCCAAGGCGCGTTGCCCTGCTTGTTGCAAAAAATAGCTGTAGATGTACTGGATGATAAACATCAGGATAGAGGTGCCACCATAGAGCACCGTAATCGTCCACAAACCTTCGGTATTGCCGTTGGCAATCGGTCCATCGATCGCCCATTGTAGCAATGCCGGTGGGATAACATTTAATCCTGCTGAAATGCACAACAATACTAGCGCTATGGCAAATGGCCGCCAGTGTGGTCGGACAGCAGTCAACATTAGTTTAAACAAGATACTGTCTGGGCGAGCCTGCACCACTGAATCACGCATGTTGATATACCGTGTTATGAGAATGTTAACTACAGTATAAGTCAGAATTCAGTTGCCGTGTAAAGACCAGTGTACCAGGGGTGTTTTCAGCGAGGTGTTATCGCACTGTAATACGACACGCTTTCGTATCTCTGTCCAGGTATGGTACGATAAGTCATCATACTCCGATACGTGAGGTTTGGATGGCTAGTTCAAAAGTTGTTGCCATGCCAGCACGCTACAGCATTGTGGAACAGCAGAATGCGGCATTATGGGTCGTTGACCAAGAGCCGTGGCGCCGCTGTTGGATGTGTGATAGCCGCCTTGGTGAAAAGAGTGACGACTATTGTGGTGCGTGTGGTGCGCGCTTTACGCCACGCCGCTACCGTGCCGAATTGCATGAGACTACGCCAGCGGGGTTATTGCTGAATCTTGCGAACAATAGTACAATTCAGCTAGCGCTGATGCGCCTTCCCGATATGTATGATTCTTTTGATGTGCCCAACGGCACAGTGTGTGTAGCGCAGTCCGTCGATGGGCAAACGCCGCTCCCGTTGATGGCATATGACACATTGCTATTGGCTCGAGCCCTGCTGTCGTCGGCGCAACACCTGGCACTGGCTGGCTATACACTCGGCCAACTAATTGCTTCAGATGTGGTGTACCACAACAATGGTACAGTGTCGCTGCGGATTGCACCATACCTGACCAACGCGACTGTCCCTGAACATCAAGCGTTGCTTCAGCTCATTGACATCATTGATCAACATGTCGACGAGCCGCGTATTACGCGCCGCTTTGATATTGCTGACGCGGATGTGAATCCGCTGCTGGGTATTATTGCTGATGTGCGTTCTGAGCTGATTACCACGTATGCTGAATGTCTTGCTCGCATCGAAACTGCCATCGTGCCGTATGCGACGCGGCGTAGTTTGCACCTGCGTTGTGCAACGCTCAGCGATACTGGCCAGAAGCGCCAAAGCAACGAGGATAGCACGCTTTCGGTGCAAATGCAGTGGGTGCGTGATAATTCCCCATATGCGGTAGGAGTATTTGCTGTCGCAGATGGAATGGGTGGGCATGCTGCAGGTGAGGTAGCAAGTGCACTGACTGTAGCTGCGATTGGTGAGCATATCGTTGGGGCCAACAGTGCGCAACTCCCCCTGACCACATTTGGCAACGATATGGAGCATATCGTCCAAACCATTGATGATGCCATCCAGTATGCAAATCAGCGTGTAGTCACTGAGGCGCGTCAACTGGGTAACAACATGGGTACGACGCTGACGATGGCGGTGGTGCTGGGGGATATGGCCTATATTGCCAACATCGGTGATAGCCGTACCTATTTGTGGCGTGATAACAAGCTACGGCGCATCACGACGGATCACTCGTTGGTAATGAAACTCGTTGAGTTGAAACATATCAGCGAGGATGAAATTTATACACATCCACAGCGCAACGGTGTGCTTCGTTCGCTTGGTGTGGATGAAGAAGTAAAAGCGGATATTGACGTCGAACGTGTACGCCCCAATGACACGCTGTTGCTGTGCAGTGATGGCTTGTGGGAAATGGTGCGCGATACGGAAATGGCAGCGATACTGCGCAAAAAAGGCACGCCGGAGTCGTGGGCCAAGGCACTTGTTGCTGCTGCCAATGAGGCAGGTGGTGATGATAATATCAGTGTGGTTGTGATTCGTTGTGAGGAATAAGTTCATCGAGTGTTCGTTTTGTGTGAGTGAGGTATGCGTATGAAGTGTCCCATGTGTGGTGAGACGAATAAATTAGAGGTGCGTTTTTGCGAGCATTGTGGTGCCCGCCTTGATGCACCGAGTACCGAAGCAACGCCTGTTATGCCGGCGATTGTGCCTGCATTGACGTGTCCCCAATGTGGAGCTGTCGTGTTGCCTGGTGAAGCAACCTGTGAAAGCTGTGGTCATACTCTGCCCAACAACACCGCCATGTCTGCGGGGATGCCAATTCTCACGCAAATGAGTTCAGAGCTCCAAGTGGTTGATTTGCCCGTCGAGGGATTTGCAGATACAGCCAATGACCTCAACGTGTTGCACCAACAAACCCCTACCAGTGTTTCTGGCCCCATTGAATACCGCATCGAAAATACCGACGATGCCCCTGCGAGTGATGTACAGGATGAGGTTGCAGTCCCTGCGGCGCCTGAAGTTGTTGATGCACCGGTGCTTATCACCGATGACGAGCCCATCACCGCTGCACACGTGGCGGATACAAGTGTGGCAACACCCGCAGCTGCACCTGTCGGTGATGTGCAGGCGATTAAACGCCGGCGCCAAGAGCTCGACGATGAAATGACGCGCCAGCGCAACATCATCAAACAACTTGATCAAATGCATCGTGCCTTCCGTGAAGTCACGCCACAAGCGGTGCTGATGGGGATTGCTGAAGCCGAGGAAAAACTGCAAGCAGCACAGGCCGAACTCGATAATTTGCCCGTATTACCTGAAGTCGACCCGGCAGTCATTGAGCGCCTCCAGAAAGACCTTGCACGTCAACTTGAAATCATTGAGCAATTTGAGCAGTTGCAGCATACGTTTGCATCGGCTACACCGCGAGCGGTGCTGCAAGGTATCATTGATGCACGTCAGACCGAAGAACAGATTCGTGCTGAACTCAAGACGTTGGGTGTTGATGTCATGTTGCCACGTGCGAATAGTCAACCGGTGAATGTGCCTCCGGTGGTAGTGCCACCGAGTGTACCACAAATGCCCGTAGCGCCGATGGTGCCACCCACCCCACCGCCTGCGGTGCTTGCACCGGTCAACGAGGTTGCCGCACCTATTGCAATGCCCGAACCAGTGGTTAACCCGGTGGTGAATCCGGTGGCGCCGGCTGCCCGCCTGCAACTCGAATCAGGCACCATTGTGCCGCTTCCCACTGGCCGTCGCGAAATCATCATCGGCCGCGATGACCCCATCAGTGGCGTTCACCCTGAGATTGATTTGACTCCGTATGGTGCCGAAAGCGGTGGTGTCAGCCGCCGTCACGTGCGCCTGACAGTGGTAGATGGACAATGGATGATTACCGACCTGCAGTCCACCAATCATACCCGTGTCAACGGTGTCCGCATCGATCCTGGCGTACCCACTCTTTTGCCTGATAGTGCACAAGTGGTGCTTGGTCGCATCGGCTTCATATTCCGTAGCTCCTAGGCGCTATGGCTACACCACTGTTTGATGGATTAAATGAATCGCAACGCCGGGCTGTCGAACTCATCGATGGCCCGGTGCTTGCGTTGGCTGGCCCCGGGAGTGGCAAGACGCGCGTCCTCACGCACCGTATTGCCTACATGATTCACCACAAACAAATCGCCCCTACGCAGATTTTGGCAGTCACTTTTACCAACAAGGCGGCCCGTGAAATGCGTGAGCGCATGGTGCAGCTGATTGGTGCCGACCAAGCGAGCCGTGTAGACATCGGCACCTTTCATAGCCTGGCTGCACGCTGGTTGCGCCGCGATGGGCGTATGGTCGGTTTAGCTGATGGCTGGGTCATCTACGACGACGATGATCAACAACGGCTGATTAAACGGGTCATGAAAGAATTACACCTGCCAGAGCGTACGTTATCACCACGTGCCCTTGCTAGCGCTATTTCTGACGCCAAAAACAATATGCATGGCCCGCAGAGTTATGCAACTGTGGCACGCACCCCAGAACAACGCATGATTGCACGCTGTTTCGACCGTTATGAAGCACTGTTGCACCAGTCCAATGCGGTTGATTTCGACGACTTGTTGATCCGCGCAATTGCTTTGCTTAATTCCCCGGCCGTGCACCGCTTTCATGCGCGGTATCAGTATGTGCTCGTTGACGAATACCAGGATACCAATCGAGCCCAGTACGAAATCGTCAAGCATTTGGCACGCGGTAGCAACAACTTGTTTGTAGTAGGTGACGATGATCAGGCCATCTATGGCTGGCGTGGCGCAGATGTGCGCAATATTCGCCGGTTTGATCGGGATTTTCCCAATGCGCATATCGTGATTTTGGCTGAAAACTACCGAAGTACGGCGGCTATTTTGCAGGTGGCCCAGGCGCTGATTGATGGCGCCACTGAGCGCCCGCACCGCAAAGAACTCAGAGCCACACACCTTGGGGGTGACCCAGTGGTATGGCGCGAGCACACAGACCAGAACGATGAAGCACAACGTGTGTGTGATGCGATTGTGCGCCTAGTGCAGAGTGGGCAGGCCCAATATCGGGATTGTGCCATCATGTATCGTACCAATGCGCAAAGCCGCCCCTTTGAAGAAGCATTAGGGCGCCGCCAAATCCCCTATGTGCTGGTAGGGGGTATGCGTTTCTACGAGCGACGTGAAATCAAAGATATGCTGGCGTGGCTGCGGGTGGTGGCCAACCCACACGATGATGTGTCGCTCCTGCGTGCTATCAATTTCCCTGCAAGTGGTATCGGCGATGCCAGCCAAGAACATGTCACGGCATGGGCGACTACGCAGCAATGTTCGTGGTATACCGCATTGTGTGATGCAGCCCGTGATGTCAATGCTATTCCCGCATTAAAAGGATCGGCACGCCAACGCATCTTGCTGTTTGGCGGGCGCCTGCAACGTCTCATTGATAGTGCGCCGCATCAATCACTGGTGACCACCTTTGCGGCGATTCTTGCCGAGACGCAGTTTTTTGCAGCCCTCCAACAAGCACATGGCGAGACGGATGGCGAATCGCGCGCCGAAAATGTCATCGAATTACAGCGTGTAGCTGCGGAATACGATGAATTACCGATGCCCGAACAGCTGACACGATTCCTGGAAGAAATCGCCCTTGTGGCTGATGTGGATACACTCAAAAGTGATAACAACCATGTGGTCTGTATTACCATGCATCAGGCCAAAGGTCTTGAGTACGACCATGTCTTTTTGGTGGGGCTCGAGGATGAAATCCTGCCACATCGCCGTACCCACGAATCCCAACATGAAATCGAAGAAGAGCGCCGCATTTTGTATGTCGGCGTGACCCGTGCCCGCAAAACACTCACACTCTCTCGTGCACGCCGGCGAGCCACGTTTGGGCGCTATGATACCACTACGATTTCGCGCTTTGTGGCGCCCATTATCAGCAAACACCTGACGATGTCGCCCGCACCAGTAAACCCGAATCGCAGTAGCACCAGTAATCCTGCTTACCAAGGCTGGGGTACGGCAGCGACGTTCCAACGTACTCCCACCACGTCCTCGGCTACTGATGCCGTGCAGCAGTGGCAGGTCGGTGATCATGTGCGCCATCAGCGCTTTGGTGAAGGAATCATCCTCGAAGCCAAAGTGGTGGATGATGATGTGGAGGTGGTCGTACGGTTTGCAGATAAAGCACTGGGCGAAAAACGCTTGATTGCGAGTTTTGCGCGGCTCGAACGGCTCACACGCGATAGTGAATAGCCTAAGACAGTACCCCCCATTTGTGTAATTGTAACGTCAGTTCTGTGGCAGTTGCGACCTTTTTGAATTTGGCGTTGGATACGCCATGTACGGCGTGTTGGCATGCTGCCCATGTCGCATGGCGCGTTACCACACCATTGACATAACTGATATAGCAGGGAAATTCTGCAGTGCTGCTGGATTCGGTAGTATTCCGTGTGCGTGTGGTTGAACGAGCATGTTGCTGTGCCAGTGTATTTGCCCGTTCGTTGAGTGCATGACCACTGTGGCCCTTGACGTGTTGCCACCGTACGCGTGGCGATGATACTGCAACGAGTGCTTCCCATAGATCACGATTTTCGACTGGTTGATTTTCGCGTGTGCGCCATTCGTTGCGTTTCCAGCCGTGTACCCACTTGGTGATGCCATTGATGACATACTGGCTATCACATACCATGGTAATCGGTCCAGCCTGTGGAGCGTGTCGTAGTCCTTCGATGGCAGCGGTCAATTCCATGCGATTATTGGTGGTGTTGAGCTCGCTGCCGCTATATTCATCTACACGCCCGGCTACGATGACAATCGCCGCCCAGCCACCACGCCCCGGGTTGCCCGAACACGCGCCATCCGTGATAATATCTATGGTATCCATTTTGCTCCTTGAGGTGCATGGTATGCGTCGTCTGTTTCTTGTTATCCTAGCATGTTTTCTGGTGGTGAATTGTACGGCGGTGTCACAGCCAGCTGTGGTACCGGATCCCACTGATGCAATCAGTTACCAGGTGCTCAACAGCTCGAGTTTGCCAGCCATCATGGATGCATACGAGTTAAACATGTATGCCATGTTGCGTGCCAAAGGGTATCGCATTACCAGTGACATTGCGTATGTACGCGTACTGCGTCCACTCGACCAAGTTGCTACTACCTACGATCAAGCAGCAGCAGCCAATGGGTGGATTCTTGACGCACCTTTGCCTGCCCGTGAGCAGCGTATTCTGCGTACCTATCGTCTCGGTACGCAGTTGTTGATTGTGACGCTATTTGCTGAAGCAAACAGTCGTGATGGTGTGGTGGTGATGCGTCTGACGGCTGACCGTTAAGTTGGTATAATACGACTAGGTTTTCGTTTGTGTGTTTGAGGAATATCATGAAGCATCTGTGGCGAGTAGGATTGTTGGTGTTGGGGCTGGCATTGTTGACCGCATGTGGTGGCAGTGCACCGGCCATTCCTACGCCACACAACAAAATCGACGGGAATACTATCAGTGATACGGCGTTGCAGGGTGTCATTACTGACTGGAAAGCCGACGCGAAGGATGGGTTGATTGTCGGCACCATCAAAGCAGAAACTATTGTCGAGGAGAGCTATCAGAGTAGCAGCACACTCGATGAAATTACGGAGTACTACAACAAGGCGCTCGGCAACGACGGGTGGATCTTTCGCCAGCGCACTCCTGGTACCCAAGATGGATTCTTTCTCGGTGCGTATGAGCACGGTACAACTACTCTGGTTATCGGTATCATCGATTTGCGTGCGTTTGCCGGGACAGGTACCTATGTGTATGTGGTGCACGGCACCAAATAGTGCGTTTGTGTTGGTGTTGTAGTACACCCCCCGCATTGCCTACGCAATGCGGGGGGTGTTTGCTGCGGATACCGGGGTATTACTGGGCGAGTGCCAATGCCGCTGTGACGCTTGCTGGCATCAAACCGCCCAACACAATGGCAACACTCACGGCGATTACGACAATCAGCGTGCTCACTGGGATACGGGCAGGTGCCACATCGCTGTGCCCACTCAGCATCTGTATGAGGCAGCGCACATAAAAGAAGGCACCAATTGCAGACGAAACTGCTGCTGCCACTGCTACCCAGGCGATGCCATTTTGCCATGCTGTACTAATCACCAAAAACTTGGCAAAAAAGCCAGCAGTTGGTGGTACACCGGCCAGTGACAACAAGGCGAGAGCCATGACGGCACTCAACCCTGGATTACGCTGCCATAAACCACCGAGATTACCAATGGTGAGATCGGTATCGTTGTTTTCAAGCACCATCAAGACGGCAAACGCGGCCAGATTGGTTACCGTATATGCAGTCAAGTAAAAGATGGCAGCCTCAATACTGGCTGGTGTACCATTGAGGATGGCCATCATGACAAAGCCGGCGTGGCTGATGCTTGAATAGGCCAACATGCGTTTGAGGCTTTGTTGGTTAATCGCTACAATGCTTCCAACCAACATGCTGGCAATACTCAGCGCCATGAGCACTGGGCGCAAGGTGGTGAGTTCGCTCCCTAAGACCTGCAACACGCTCACAATGGCGATAAATCCGGCAACTTTACTGCCCACCGACATGTAGGCGGTAATTGGTGTTGGTGCGCCTTGGTAGACATCTGGTGTCCACATGTGGAATGGTACCAGCGACACTTTGTAGCCAAACCCAACCAACATCATGCTGACACCGACCCAAAAGTAGCCACGTTCAATGCCGTTTTGTGGAATCTTGGCAGCGATTTCGCTCAACATCAATGTGCCTGTTGCGCCAAATGTCAGCGCAATTCCAAAGACTAAAAATCCTGCCCCAAATGATCCCACAATCAGATACTTGAGGCCTGCTTCTTCGGATGCAACATCGGGGAATGCGATAGCAGTCAGTACATAGAGTGCAATCGAAAGCAATTCTAAGCCGAGAAAGAGTGTAGCAAGGCTCGTGCCCTGTGACAAAAGCAACATGCCACCAGTAGCCAACAGCATCAATACGTACGTCTCACTGCGCTCAATACCGTGTTTGGGGAGCGCATCACTGGCAAGCAGGATGCTCAGCGCAGTGGCAGCCAGAATGAGCGTGTTTACTGCGTGCGATACTGCGCCAAAGCCAATCATCGCTGAGAGGGTTGTGCCGGTTGTGGCATAGTTCCCTGCAACGAGGGCAGCCACGGTGATTGCTAACGCAAGCACCGCAGTGATGCGTTTGCGCCCAGCTGGAATGAACAAGTCTACCACAAGGAGTATGGTTGCTCCTGCCAAGACGATGACCAGCTGGATAATCATCATGAAATCAATACTTGGAAACGCCATATCGTTCTGCTCCACTCCATCCACGACGACCAGTCGTGTGCATTATGGCTGGCTGATGCCGCTCACCAATGCGGTAATGCTTGGTTGCATGCTTTGCAAAATGAGTTGTGGGTACAACCCAATCACTACCATGGCAATGACCAATACACCTAATACCGCTAACTCACTCTTACTCGCCTCAGCCACAGGCGATGTGGCTGATACTGCTCCCATGAATACCGTGCGGAACATGCGCAACAGATAGGCTGCAGAGACCACAATCCCGAGTACTGCGCCACTAATGTAGCCGAATCCGAGATGTGGTGACAACCACGCACCCTGCAACGACAAGAACTCACCAATGAATCCATTGAGACCAGGCACCCCAATTGATGCAAACACGACCACGAGTGCAAGCGTGCCAAAGCGCGGCGCACTTGCCCATACACCACCAAAGCTGTTGGGGTCACGCCCACCAGGATTGCGTGCCAAAATACCCACAATCACAAACAATGCGCCGGTGGTCAATCCGCTGTTGATCATCGTCAACAAGGCACCACTGATTCCTTCTACCGTCTGGGAAAAAATCCCTAGGATGACAAAGCCGAGGTGACTGATGGTTGCATACGAGAGCAACACTTTCATGTCGTGTTGCCCAAATGCCACGATGCCAGCGTAGATAATACTGATGATTGCCAGTATCCCGACTGCTGGTGCAGCCCAGCTCATTGACTGCGGAAAGAACGGCAGCGCAAAACGAATAAACCCAAATGCACCTACTTTGAGCAGTAATCCTGCGATGTCGACCGCCCCATGATCGGGGGTGGCCGCTTGCGCTTGTGGCATCCATGTGTGGAATGGCCAAATTGGAGTCTTGATGGCAAACGCAATAAAGAAACCTGCAAAGAGCAGATGGGTGACTTGCTCGTCGAGGGTGACGGCACCACTGTTGAGTGCGCCTGCCAGTGCTACACTGTCAAACGACCACACCCCTGTCTGCTGCCATGTCAAAATGACCAATCCTGCGATACTCACCAACAAGAATATTGACCCCACAAACGGGTAGACAAAAAACTTGATGGCTGCTGCCTTGCGTTCGCCAACACCATACATGGCAATCAACATGGCAGTTGGCACCAATGTCAACTCGAAGAAGACGTAAAAGAGCAACAGATCGATGGCTACAAATGCACCAATTGTGCTCGCAGAGAGCATCATCAACAGCGCATAGAAACCACGTTGACGATCATGCGGCTGAGTGCGTGCCGCAAACAACGCCAGCGGCATCACAAGTGTGGCAATGATGACCATCCAAATGTTGATGCCATCAAGCCCCACCGCATACTTTAGTCCGATGGCAGGGAACCATGCCATGCTATCCACAAATTGGTAGCCTGCGACCGGTGCCATACTGACCAGGCCAATGACTGCCAATACGACATTGGCGATGGCCGCAATGCTGGCAATGCCTCGCTGTAAGCCGTAGGCATGGCGTGGTGCAAGCAACACGATCAAACCGGCTACAAACGGCACTGCAATCAACAATGTTACGAGAGGAAAACCTAACTGGTTCACGAACACCCCACACCCGAGTGTAGCATGTCTGCCACAGCCCGACTACGCGCCGATTACTACGTACCCGACGATAATGACGACGCCGATCAAAAAGACTAAGGCATAGGTGCGCACACTGCCGTTTTGGACGCGTGACGCTGCCTGTGAAACCTTCCCGACCAATCCGGCACTGCCTTCAACCAAAATGCCATCGATGGCCTGCCGGTCAAAGACTTCGCTGAGGAACTGTGAAAACGTGCGATATGGTCGTACCAACAGGCGTTGGTAGACGTAATCGAGTCCCCAGCCCATCTCGAAACCCTTCCAGATATCACCGAGGTAGTAGTGCGCCGGGTCTTCTTCGCCAGCTTTGATTTGTGCCAGGAGTGCACCGCTATACAAGCGATAGCCGAGATAGCCGATGGCCCCTGCAGAAACCACAATGAGTGTGGCAAAAATCCCCATACTCCAGGTGTAGAGTTCGGCTTCGTGGTGAAGCACTGGGCTCAACCAGTCCGTCAGCCAATGAATGCCCGGCAAATTGATGATGCCACCGAGCACACTTGCTACTGCCAAGATGTAGAGTGGCCACTTCATGGTGCCCAAATTCTCGTGGGGATGAACATCGTGGTCGCGCGTGCTCCCTGCAAATGTTAGCGCCATCTGCCGCCCCATGTAGAATGCGGTCATCCAAGATGCAAATACAAGCATGACGGTGATGTTTACGTTCTGCGCGCTATACCAAGCATGTACCAGTATTTCGTCTTTACTCCAGAACCCTGCCAGCGGGAAGATACCTGCAAGTGCCAGGGCCCCAATCAGGTAGACGCGGTATACGGTTGGCATATGCGCCCGCAATCCGCCCATCCGTCGCATGTCTTGAATGTCGTGCATGCCGTGAATGATTGCGCCACTCCCCAAAAAGAGCAATGCTTTGAACAGCCCGTGGGTCAACAGGTGAAAAATTGCTGCCGTGTATGCGCCCATACCAGCTGCTGCCACCATGAAGCCGAGTTGCGAAATCGTCGAGTATGCCAGCACGCGCTTGATATCAAACTGGGTGATTGCCGCTGTGGCACCAATCAAGGCTGTCGCAGCCCCGATGACGGTAACTAGTCCTGCCGCATCTGGAGCCAGATCAAAGGCAACATGCATGCGCACAATCAAGTAGACCCCTGCAGTAACCATCGTCGCCGCATGGATGAGGGCAGAGACCGGTGTCGGGCCTGCCATGGCATCGGGGAGCCACGTGTACAACGGCAACTGTGCCGATTTACCGGCCACACCGAGGATCATCAACATGGCGATGCCACTTACGAGCCCGATGCTGCCAAAGATTCCCTTTTTGACGGTGATAAATGATGCATCGGTGTGTCTGCTGATAAAGCCCGAATTGCCATCTGCACCAAAAAACGACAAGGTGCCAAAATTCGACACAATCGCCATCATGGCCAGGAGCAAGCCGGCATCACCAACACGATTGGCCACAAACGCTTTGGCTGACGCTTCACTTGGGACAATGCCCGGTGCCACACTGCTCCGCTCAAAGTAATGTCCGATGAGCAAGAATGAGCACAACCCGACCCCTTCCCAGCCAAGGAAAAGCAAGAACAGGTTATCAGACATGACGAGAATCAGCATGGCAAACACAAACAAATTGAGGTAGGCGAAATAGCGATGCGGGCGATTATCGCCGTGCATGTAGCTAATCGAGTAAATGTGGATGAGTGACCCTACCCCTGTGATGAGCAACGTCATCACTGCAGTCAGTGGATCGAACCACAGACCAACTGAGACATTGACTTTGCCAATCGCCAACCAGTCCCACAAATGGGCACTGATAAACCGCGCATCTTCGGGCGTGGCTGCCAGATTGGTGACCGCAATCAGCGTCGTCACAAACGACGCTACGATGCTGAGACTCGCAACTACTCCGGTGGCACGTTCGCCACGGAGCAAGAAAGCGTTCAGCAAGAATCCGGCAAGCGGAAATGCCGGGATGAGGACCAGTAACCAAGCGAGTTGCGTCATGAGCTGCTCTGCATTCGTTAGCCGTGCTCGGCACGGTTGACGGACACTATCCCTTCAACGTGTTCATACTATCGATGTTGGTGGTCTGCTTGCGCATAAAGATCATCACCAACAATGCCAACCCTACTGCTACCTCTGCTGCTGCAATGGTAATCACAAAGAAGACCATCACCTGTGCATCTAGTGATTTCCACTGGTTGGCAAAGGTCACCAATGCCAAGTTTGCTGAGTTGAGCATCAACTCAACCGACATAAACACCATCAATGCGCTCCGGCGCATCAGCACACCACACACCCCAATCGCAAACAAGAGTGCGCTCAAGCCAATGTAAAAAATCGTTGGTAACATTGCGCATCCCCTCCTAACTGCGCCGTTGGTGCAGCACGACAACGCCAATCAAGGCAGTCAACAGCACAAACGAAGCGATTTCGAACGGCAACAGATAGGTCGTAAACAATGCTCGCGCAATGTCCACAGGTGCCGCAAACACATTTGCATCGCCGACCCGTGCTACCGTTGTTTGTGGGTGACTCACAAGCACATACACGATTTCTGCAATCAGCAGCACGGCCATTACCAGCGCGACAGGCGTCTGCCAGCGTATTGGATTGGGCTCGGCTTCGTCACGTTCTGCACCAAGTAACATCACCACAAACAAGAAGAGCACGATAATCGCACCCGCATAGACAATCAGGTGCACTGCAAACAGGAATGGTGCCTGTAACAGCAGATACAACACTGCAATTGCCCCAAAGTTCAAGAGCAAAAACAGTGCACTATGCACCGCATTGCGGCTTAACAACATGGCTACCGCCCCAATGACGGCAATTAGTGCGGTAATAGAAAAAATCACCAACTCCATGCATGCCCCCTACAGGTCAATCTGAGCCGGCGGGCTAGGCCGTCGGTTGAGTTGCTGCAACACCGGTGGAATATCGCCATGCCCTTGATCCACAGGCACGAGCAACATCGACTTGTCGTAGATGGATGCCTTGCGGTCATAGAACGACAGCTCGTACTGGTGCTCGAGTACGATGGCGTTGGTTGGGCAGGCATCTTCACAATAGCCGCAAAAAATGCAACGCAACATGTTGATTTCGTAGCGCGCCGCATACCGCTCACCTGGAGAATTGGGTGCTGCCGGGTTATTTTCGGCAGGAATCACCAAAATGGCATCTGACGGACACGCTGCAGCACACAGCGAACATCCGATACAGCGCTCCATACCATTCTCGAACCGCCGCAGCTGATGTCGCCCACGGAAGCGCTCACGCACAGGTCGCTTGACTTCTGGGTATTCAACTGTGACCGGTTTTTTGAAGAGATACTTGAACGTCGTGCTCAAGCCTTTGATCAGTGCGCCTAGCATGCGATCCTCTCTAGTTGCTCGCCTGTGAACGGACCAACGTAACACCACGTTTGGCACGTTTTGGGGCTGCAAGCACTGTGGTTAGCACAATGATAACTACACCAATCCCACCCATCACCCACGCTGCCATGCTATCCCCGGCAGGGAACAAAACGCCGAAGACGGCAGTAATGATAACATTCAACAGTGCCAACGGCATCAAAATGACCCACCCTAGATTCATCAGCTGGTCATACCGCACCCGTGGCACTGACGCACGAATCCAGACCGACAAGAACGAAAGTGCCGTGGTTTTGAGCAGAAAGGCACCGAGTGTCAACAACCCGAGCACTGCATTCCCAGCAGTCGCACCGTAGCTTGCAGTGACCGCAATACTCGCCTCTTTGATGCCTGGCAAATAGCCACCCCCCAAAAAGAGCGTCACTGCGATGGCATTCATGGCAATTAGCTTGATGTATTCAGACATGAAGAAGAGCGCAAACTTCATTGAGCCGTACTCGGTGTTGTAGCCACCGACCAACTCCTGCTCGGCTTCGACCAAGTCGAAAGGGGAGCGTACGACTTCAGCAGTACTTGCGACCAAGAAAATAATGAAACCCAGAAACTGTGGCACGATGTTCCACATGTTTAGCTGTGCATTCACGATTTCTTCGGTGCGGAGTGAGCCACTCTGCATGACCACACCCAAAATACTCAATCCAAGGGCTAGTTCATACGAAATCACCTGTGCTGAAGCGCGTACCCCGCCCAGCATCGAGTACTTGTTGTTGGACGCCCAGCCCGCAATCGCAATCCCGTAGACACCGATTGACGTAACGGCTAACAGGTAAAGCACCCCCACATCGATGGGTGCATAGTGCAACCAGTTGACCGGTGTACCATCCGCAAAGGTCAATCCACTCGGCCAATCACCAAGCGGAATAGCCACCCAGATAATCAATGCTGGAATCACTGCAAACCCGGGTGCCATCAAGTAGACCCAGCGATCCGCCAACGCAGGAATGACATCCTCTTTAAAAAAGAGTTTGACTGCGTCTGCTGCTGGTTGCAAAAATCCGCCAAAAAGTTTCTTGCCACCTGGCAACGGGATATACCCGGCACGGTTTGGCCCTACACGATGCTGAAACTTGGCCAGCAGGCGCCGTTCAAACAGCGTGAAATACGCAAAGAGCGTTGTGGCCGCGAGTGCGAGTACCAAACACCGCACAAGCAGGATGAGTATGTCAATCCAAAAATCCATCAAGTCCTCCTCGATCCCCTGCTATTCGGCGCGTCGAACTGATACACGAGTATATGCACCGAGGGCGAGATTTGTCGGTGCTCCAGCAACATCAGGCAAGAGTACTTGACCCTCTGCAAGACCGGCATCGATTTGTGCTCGTACTAGAGCCGAGCCCACTGGTGATGAGAGTGCCACCACATCACCAATGCCAATCCCCCAGCGTTGTGCATCTGCCACAGAAATCACCACATGCGCACTGACTTGACGTGACGCAAGCTTGGAATCGATGCTCCATTCACCACCGTCGTAGGCACGTGCTGGCATCTGCATCAACATGCTGAACTCACCCTTGGGCTCGAACCCAACCAATGCCCCGACCCCCAAGTGCAATGGTGCGTTGGCGTCATCGGCCACGCTTGCAATCTGTACCCCTAGCCCTTCTGGGTTGCTGTACGATGTGCCGTCATAGTAAAAGAGCTCATCGCTCTGCCGTCCCCATGAATTCATGGTCAGATCGAGGCTGGTGTATGTCACTCCCGCAAAGCGAGCATGTGTATTGGCGATTTCATCAGTGACATCGCTTGTGACTGCATAGCCCCAGCCGCCAGCTACTGCCGTGCGACCACTGCCTACAACCACACTCGCATATTCAGCGACCGTGGCACAAATTTGCCATGTGGGGTACATCTGCGCAGGTGCAGCGACCGCAGTGCGGAAGCGTTGTACTCGGCGTTCGGCGTTGGTGATGGTGCCGTCACGCTCTGCAGTCGCCATCAACGGCAACACCACATCAGCGCGCTTTGCTGTTTCAGTCATGAACATCGACTGTACTGCCACGAACCCATTCTTTGAGATGGTCTCGAGTGCTTGGGCAGCACGTTCGTTTTTGCCTGCTGGATCCATCCCCACAATGAACATGCCGCGCAACTGCCCTTGTTCAGCCTGTGTCCACATTTCACTGGCAGTGGCCCCCCCCTTGCCGGGGCGTACCCCCAATGCGACGGCACCCAGACTGTTTGCGCCACTTGTCAGCGCAATTACGCCACTGTTGGCCTTGCCACATTTGCCGGTAACCATCGCAGCACTAGCCATGTTCTTGGTGACGCCAGCACCAATTTGTAGGGCGGTGCGCCCATAGACAATAATGCTGTTGCTGGATCCCATGTAGGCATCCACGACTTTTTGTAACTGTGCGGCACTCACTCCTGCACTGCTCAAAAGCGTGTCGAGTGGGTACTTGCCTAATTGGGTGCGCAGATCATCGAGCCCACGCAAGCGCTTGTCGAAGCCATTTGCGCTTTGTGCTTCAATCACCTGCTTGAGGAAGGCGAGGGCAAATGCTGACTCACCACCCTGCGCAATTCGCGTATCACTGCTCGCCGACTTGCCCAACTTGGTGGGGAAGGAGTTGACCACGTGTACTGCACCACCACGACTCTGAATGCCGCGTAACCGTAACACGTAGACGGGTGCTTCTTCTTCGGGGTCTGCAGCCAACACCACAACCGCTGTGCCTTTGCCGAGCGTTGTCAAGTTGGTGTCATTGCCTACCCCCACATGCAGTGGTGATTCGTCGATGTTGGGATCTGTGGCAACACCGGCACGATGATCTACGGATTGGCTGTTTAGGACGTCGTTGAACAACTTGCGGAAGGCGTACAAATCTTCGTTGGGCAGACTATCCGCAATCAAGCCACCCACCGAATTCGCCCCTGAGCGGTCTACGATGCTGGCCATGCTACTCGCAATTCGGTTGAGCGCATCGTCCCACGTCGATTCTACTAACTTGCCGTTGTGGCGTACCCATGGCGTGGTAATGCGGTTACTGTTTTCAATGAAACGTTGCCCCATGCGCCCTTTGTCGCAGAGCCAGATTTCATTGACGACATCGTTTTCACGAGGCATGATGCGCATCACCTTGTTGAGGCGCGCATCAACGGTCATATTACAACCCACTGCACAATGCGTACATACACTCGGTGTACTGCGTACTTCCCATACCCGTGAACGGAAGCGGAAGTCGGCATTGGTCAAGGCACCGACTGGACAAATGTCCGTCGTGTTGCCCGAAAACTTCGAATCGAAGCCGGGCTCCGACTTGGAAATAATCTCCCATGACCGGCCACGATTATCAAAACCCAGTACGGGGTCGCCGGCGACGTCATCCTGGAAGCGCACACAGCGTGAGCAGAGAATGCAGCGCTCGCGGTCAAGATAGATGACATCGCTGAGTTTGACAGGCTTCTCGAAGTGCACCTTGTCGGCATAGTCATAGCGCGATACTTCTGGTCCCCACTGCATCGTCAGATTCTGTAACGGGCACTCGCCGCCCTTGTCGCACACCGGGCAGTCGAGTGGGTGTGATGTCAACAAAAATTCAAGCACGCCACGCTGGGCGAACTTGACTTTGTCGGTGGTTGTTTTGATGACCATGCCGTCGGCGACTGGTGTGACACAGGCTGGTTGGAGCTTGTTCATCATCAGTGCCATCTGTGGTTGGCCATCGGGTCCGAGCACGACCTGGCGTGTGGCTGGGTCGATGCGCGGCGTCCACACTTCGACCAAACACATGCGACACATACCGACTGGTTTGAGTTTGGGGTGATAACAAAAGACAGGAATGGCCACATCGACTGAGCGTGCCGCATCGACGATGTTGGTGCCGGCTGGCACACTCACCGACTGTCCATCAATGATTACGTTTACATCTGGCATCGTTCTCTTACTCCCGGCTGTCCGTACTACGGGCCAGCATTAGTGTGCCAAGGTCAGTGGAATATCGTGCCGTGCGTGTTTGGCTAGTGCCTCTTCGAATTCGTGTGGGAAGAGCTTGAGTGCCGTGCGAATCGGTACGACTGCACTTTCACCAAGCAAACAGAAACAATTACCTGCCATCTGGTTGTAAATATCATGCAACTTGGCAATATCGTTCTTTTGGGCCCCACCATGGTTGAGGCGATGCAGTGTCTTGACCAAGTACGTCGTTCCTTCGCGGCACGGCGTACATTTGCCACACGATTCATGCTTAAAGAACTCATCCATCTTGTATGCCAACTCCACCGCACTGACGGTTTCGTCGAGAATAATCACTCCACCTGACCCCAGCATGGTGCCGGCAGCGGCCAACGATTCGTAGTCCATGGCAACATCCAGGTTGGCTTCGGTGAGCCACGCTGAGGATGCTCCACCAGGGATAATCATCTTGACGCGGCGGTCTTCACGCATGCCACCCGCATATTCATAAATCAGCTCACGGAGCGTGGTACCAAACGGTACTTCGTAGTTGCCCGGCTTGCGCACATGCCCAGATACCGAGAATACCTTGGTTCCAGGGCTTTTTTCGGTGCCGTGTTTGCGGTACCACTCCACACCTTTGAGCACAATACGTGGCACGTTGGCCAACGTCTCGACGTTGTTGATAATCGTCGGCTTGCCGTATAATCCGGCCACTGCGGGGAAGGGAGGCTTGAGGCGTGGTTGGCCGATTTTGCCTTCGAGTGATTCGAGCTGTGCCGTCTCTTCACCACAAATATCTGCACCTGCACCACGATGAACTACGATGTTGATATCGACTGACGTGCCAAATACCCCTTTGCCCAAGAAGCCACGGGCAGTTGCATCTGCGATGGCCTTTTCGAGCCGGCGTGCTCCTGCTGCAAACTCACCACGGATATAGATGAATGCCGTCTGACACTCGATGGCGTAGGCAGCGAGGGCAACCCCCTCGATGAGTTGGTGCGGATTGCGATCAATAATCTGGTGATTGTTGAACGTACCTGGTTCACTTTCGTCAGCGTTACACGACAAATAGCGAGGATAGACATCTTTGGGCAAAAACCCCCACTTTACTCCAGTGGGAAATCCCGCACCACCGCGTCCACGCAACCCGGCATCCTTGACGACGGTGATAATATCAGCCGGCGTCTTTTCTTTGATTGCCATGCGCAACGCTTCGTACCCTTCGTGCTGAATATAGACATCCAAATCAGCAATGTTTGGTACGTCATTGTCTCTGAGGACGACATGTTCGGTAATTGGCGGCATAAGAATCCTACTAGCTTTGCATCTCGCCCATACATACATATAAAGTATGCCGATTAACGGGCATTATCCTATCACCTGCAGTTGATTGTGTCAAACCGCACAATACGAGGTCATCCCAAAATTCCCTGTCGTGCCCAACACTTCAGCGCGGTGCGCTCATTGCGTCAGTTGTGCAAATGCCGAGAAATAGCTCGGGAATGTTTTGGCAACACATCCCGGCTCATTTATCGGGATGGCAATCCCCGCAAAACTAGCCAACGAAAAGCACATCGCCATACGGTGGTCATCATAGGTGTCGACCCCACGTGCTGGAGCCTGCCACTGTACGGGCGCCTCGATACTCATCCAGTCAGCGCCACTCGTGATACTAGCCCCCACTTTGACGAGCTCGTGGTGCATGGCTGCGATACGGTCTGTTTCTTTGACGCGCCAACTGCCGATACCGGTGAGTGTGGTTTTGCCAGTGGCAAATAGTGCCATCACTGCCAAGGTCATGGCTGCATCAGGGATAGCTAGACAATCGATGTTGATGCCTCGCAAGCGCCCATCGGCATGGCTGACACCGGCGACTTCGATCCAGTTCTCGCCTATGTCGACCCGTGCCCCCATCTGGCGAATCGCATCTACAAAGGCGACATCACCCTGGATGCTGTGTTGCCCTACTCCGTGTACCCGCACCGGGCCACCAGCGATTGCGCCTGCAGCCAAGAAATACGATGCAGATGATGCATCACCCTCAACCCATAGTGTGCCCGGTGATTGATAGGGGGCCTGTGGTGTCCCCGCAATGACAAATTGTTGCCAGTGCTGGTGACTCACGGTCACGCCAAAACGCTCCATCAACTTGATGGTGAGTGCCACATACGGTTTAGAAATCAACTCACTGATCACATTAATCGTGATAGGCGTACGTGCGACGAGTGGTAATGCGAGCAACAGCGCGGTCAAAAACTGACTCGATACATCGCCACGCACAGCAATTGGTTGGTCTGTATGAATCTGCCCACGGCCTACCCGAATCGGTGGAAACCCGCTGTGTTGCTCATAATCGACAATCGCCCCAATCATGCGCAACCCATCAACGAGATCGCCAATGGGGCGTTCGTGCATGCGAGGGACTCCGTGCAAACGATAGTCGCCACCAAGGAGCGCCAACGCTGCTGTCAGGGGGCGTATCGCGGTGCCCGCATTCCCCATAAATAGGTCCGCATGTGCTGTGGGGAAGCGCCCGGCACCACCGTGTACCAACCAATCTGCGCCATCAGCGGTTAGCGTGATGCCGAGTGTGGTCAGGGCTGCACGCATCACCCGGGTATCGTCTGCATCGAGTAATCCCTTGAGGCGTGTCGTGCCCGTCGCGAGTGCAGAAAGCAACAACACCCGGTTCGAAATGCTCTTCGAACCGGGGAGCGTGATTTCACCGCATGCACGTTGAAAGGGACCAAGGACGAGCTGTTCCATGCGTTATACTTCGCTGAGTGCAGTCACCAATGCCGCTTCAGCTGCTTGCGGGCTGGCCTGCCCACGCGACACTTTCATGATCTGCCCTACCAAAAACTTAATTGAAGCGTCTTTGCCGGCCTTGTAGTCGGCAACGGCTTTGGGGTTGGCAGCCACCGCATCACGTGCCATTTTGAGCAACGCATCGCTGTCACCAATGACTGCGAGACCACGGGTGGCGACTACTGCATCGGGCATGGTGCCGTTGTTGTAACACTCCTCAAAAACTTCTTTGGCAGAAGCGCGTGTAATTGTGCCTTTGCTGAGGAGTGCAATGACACCAGCAATGTGCTGCGGCGTCATGCGTGCACTGGCATCGGCGATTCGTTCACCACGGTCGTTGAGCAAACGGAAGAACTCGCCAATGATCCATACCGATGCATCGCGGGCACTCCCGCCTACGGCGACGCTAGCAGTCACGGTGGCCTCATAAAAATCGGCGACTTCTCGCGTAATCGTCAGCGATTCTGCATCTTTGGCACTCAGCGCATACTGCGTCATAAACCGCTGATAGCGTGTGATTGGCAATTCGGGCAGCCGTGCACCAATGGTCTGCACATAGGCCGACTCCATTTGCAAGGGGGGGATGTCAGGGTCGGGAAAGTATCGATAGTCGTGCGCAAATTCCTTGGTGCGTTGCTCAACCGTCTTACCGGTGGCGTCATTCCAGCCACGGGTCGACTGAATGATGCGGCCACCGTTGGTGAGGACGTCGATTTGGCGCTCGATTTCGTAATTGATGGCACGCTCCACGTTGCGGAACGAGTTGACGTTTTTGATTTCGACCTTGGCGCCAAACTCTTTCTGTCCCTCGGGTCGCACCGACACGTTGGCATCACAGCGCAACGCTCCTTCTTCGAGATTCCCACTATTGACACCAATCCAACTGAGGAGCTGGTGCAGGGTCTGGAAGTAGAGACGGGCTTCTTCGGCACTGGCAATGACCGGTTCAGAAACAATCTCCATCAACGGCACACCTGCCCGGTTGTAGTCAATGAGTGAGCTCCCGTCTGGCATGTGCGTCAATTTGCCCGTGTCTTCTTCGATGTGAATGCGTGTCAATTCGATGCGCCGCATGCCATCAGCAGTGGGGAACTCAACGTACCCGCCCACACACAACGGGTCTTCGTATTGGCTCCGCTGGTATGACGACGGTAAATCAGGGTAAAAGTAATTCTTGCGACTAATGACGCTGTCACGTGTAATCGTTGAATGCAACGCCAACCCAGTCATGGCTGCCATCTCGATGGCCTGACGATTGGGTACGGGTAAAGCCCCAGGTAACCCCAAACAGACCGGACAGACATTTGTATTTGGCATTGCTTGGCTGGCATCCGTGCGGCACCCGCAAAACATTTTGGAGGTGGTGCGAATCTGCGCATGAACCTCGAGACCGATGGTGGCTACATACTTCATGGACAATACTTCCTAACCGATGACATCTCTTGCTTATGGTGCATTATAACACCCGTTGCAGCGATATTTAAACTACCCTTCCATTCTGTATGCTGTGTTTTCATTCCTCATTCCTAATTGGTATTTGGTATGATGAAAGCAACGACACCATGCTGTGACAGGGGAATGCATATGCCACGTGTGTTGATTACAGGTGCTACTGGTCCGGTAGGCAGTAGTCTGGCTGAGTATGTCATCACGCATGCCGATGTGGAACTCGCTATTTTTAAGCGATGGCGGAGCGACATGCGTGCAGTGGCTGCTATTGAGTCACGCGTCACATTCTACGAAGGTGACATCGAAGACGCCTATGCGGTTACTGATGCGGTAGCAGATTTCCACCCAGACTTCATCTTTCATTTAGCGGCTCAAAGTTACCCTGCTGCCTCATGGGGAGCACCTGTGGCGACGATGCGCGCCAATGTGGAAGGGACCGTCAACCTGCTTGAAGCGGTGCGCCGCCATGCACCAAACGCCCGTGTACACATTGCGGGTTCGAGTGCGCAGTACGGTGTAGTATTGCCCGAACATGTGCCCATCAAAGAAACGCATCCGATGCGCCCTGCTTCGCCCTATGGCATCAGCAAAGTTGCGCAAGAATTACTCGGTCTGCAATATTTCGACAGCTACGGCATCCACACGGTGGTGACCCGCTCGTTCAACCACGTCGGTCCACGGCAAGGTGATCGCACCGCCATCCAAACATTTTGTCGCCAGATGGCACTCATTGAGGTGGGACGTCAAGCGCCGGTGATTCTCGTAGGCAATGTGGAGCCACGTCGCGATTATACGCACGTCGACGATGTGGCACGGGCCTTGTGGGCGCTCATCCAGCATGCACCAGGTGGCACCGTCTACAACATGTGTTCGGGGCAGGCAGTCCGTATCGGCGACATCGTTGATATGGTGATTGCGCGTGGTCAGGTGCCCGTCGAGGTGCGCGTGGATCCGGCTCGGTTGCGCCCCGTTGATGAGCCGATTTTGCGCGGCGACAACAGCCGGTTGGTGGCTGTGACTGGTTGGCAACCGCGTATCAGCATGCCGCAAATTATCGACGAGTTGTTGGCCTATTGGCGGGCACGCATCCGCACCGAATAAAAGATTCACCGAGTTGTCATGTTTTCAGGGTATACTGTTGGCATAACGGTAGTGTTTCTCATCCCACGCTGATATTTTTTTACTACCATTGTGTAGGTTGGCGTTTTGGAGGACGTCATGAGCAATCCAAATCCCAATGACCGTTCAGGGCATCCGTTGCAAGGTGACCTGCGTACGACAACAAGTGAACGCATCCGTCCACTCCACGAAGATCATCGCCGTACCACCCAACGTACTCCGCTGAGTAATACGAGTACATGGCGTGCTGTCTTTTTGATGGGTGGCTGGCGTCTCGCACTAGCACTTGTGCTGATTTTCTTTATCTTTGTCTGCTGGGCATTGATACAGGGCAATAGTGAATCAGGTGTTCCAGTGGAGTCTGATACACAAGCGATGACGACTCCCCAAGCAACACTCTACCCCACCATGACCGTTGCCGCTGGTGAGCAGGTACGGGTCAGTGGCACTGGCGCGTCTGGGCTGTTTTTGCGCAAAGATCCTGGTAAAACGGCCGAAAAAGTCAAAACACTCCCTGAGGGAGCAGTGTTGGACATTATCGGTGCCAACAAAACAGTTGACGATATTGTCTGGCGTAATGTCCGCGATGCAGCAGGGAGCGAAGGCTGGGTGGCTGCGAGTTTTGTAGTCGCAAATCAGTAATTTGCACTGTTGTTGCGCCGTGGCAATGGGGAATCCCCGTGTCTATTCGTCTCCGTCTCACACTGGCATATGTGGGATTATTTGCTGTCGCATTGACCGTGCTCGATGTCGGCTTGTATTACGTGGTGCAACGCGCACTGCTTACGAGCATCGACAACGAACTTGAGTTGGGTGCCCGAGTTGTCCAAGAAAGTTTTAGCAAGGCGAACATCGAACCACAAATCCGCGAAGGCGGCGGTTTGATATTGACTATGCCTGATGCCGTCAATAATTTTGCAACCAGTAATTTGCTTGCGATTGCCTATGACACCTCTGGTCGGCTGAGCTCACGTTCGGTCAACCTGCTTCGTCAGCCTAGCCTGGCCCGCTTGTTGCTCCTCGATGCAGATACAATCCGCACCGCCATAAACGGTGATGTGCAGCGCTTTACTATGGATATCGGCGTAGCCCGCTTGCGTGTGCTGATTGTGCCACTGGTATTTACCAACCCGCTTACGGCTACTAGCCAGGTGGGTGGAGTGCTCCAGTTGGTACGCACCATTGACGAAACAGAGCGCGCATTGCGCGTGTTCCTCTATGCACTCGCATTTGGTGGTGTGGCGGTGTTGGTGGCGGCTGCCCAAGGTGGCGCCTGGTTGACGCGTGCTGCCTTTCGCCCCATTGACGTGATTGCACGCACCGCCCAAAGTATTGTGAGTGCCGCCGACTTGCGCCGGCGTGTGCCAGTGCCCGCCGTGCAAGACGAACTGCAACTGCTTACGGTAACCGTCAACGACTTGCTCGAACGCATCGAACAACTGTTTGAGACCCAGCGGCGTTTTTTGGCCGATGCATCCCACGAATTACGCACACCACTGGCTGCCATGAAAGGCAACATCGAAATTCTGCAACGTGGTGCGGTGCGTGACCCTGAGCTCCTCGATGAATCATTGGTTGATATGCAACGTGAATCCGAACGCCTGATTCGCCTTGTGAACGATTTGCTGATGCTCGCCCGCAACGAGGCAGCTGCGGGGATGCGCTTTGAAATTGTTGATTTGGCCACACTGTTGCTTGAAATTACCCGTGAGCTCAAACCGCTCACTGGGACAATCACGCTCAATCTGGTCGTCCATACTGCAGTCATGGTGAATGGCGACCGCGACCGCCTCAAACAGGCAATCCTCAACATCTGTGTCAATGCGCTCCAACACACGCCAGATGGCGGTACGATTACCTGTGAGTTGCGTCGGGTTGGTGATTATGGGCACATCGCTATTCGTGATACCGGTGTGGGGATTAGTGCTACAGACATCCCCCATCTCTTTGACCGCTTCTACCGTGTGGATCGCTCACGGGCGCGTGCGATTACCGGTGGTGGGGCAGGGCTGGGGTTGGCCATCGTCAAGTACATCGTTGATGCACATGCGGGTACGGTGACCGTTACCTCAACTGTGGGTGTGGGTACCACCTTTACATTGGCAATCCCCTGTCTCACCGACGTGGATTTCAGCGACGATGACTAGAACGGAGTGACCAATGCGGGTCCTCACCATCAGCGACGAAGTCGTGCCGTTAGTCTACAGTTTGCAAGTCAAAGAGCGTTTCGCCGATGTGGCAGTGATTTTTGGCTGTGGTGACTTGCCCTACTACTATCTCGAGTTTGTCATGACCATGCTCGATGTGCCATGCTATTACGTCATGGGCAACCACGACCACGACGAACTCACCGGGAGCGGTGAAATATTAACCGGCCCTCGTGGCTGTGTCTGCCTCGACGATGACGTGGCCATTGTTGATGGACTGTTGGTGGCAGGCATGGGTGGGTCACTGCGCTATAACGCTAGTCGTGGTCCCCAATATACCGAGTGGCAGATGACACAGCGTGCCATGGCGCTTGCCTGCAAAATATGGTGGATGCAACTCCGTACGCGCCGTCGCCTCGATGTGATGCTGACCCATGCACCGCTCGCAGGGATCCACGATGCCGAAGATCGCCCACACCGTGGTGTCAAAATCTTTCACACGCTGCAACGCTGGTTCCGTCCCCGCTACTGGATTCATGGGCACGTGCACCGCTCGTATTCGTATGGCATCGCTACCGAAACACTCTATAACGACACACTGATTCTCAACACGGCTGGATATCGCCATATGACGCTTGATCGGTGACGATCGCCCCCACTCCAGCGCACATCCTGAAACACATGGTGTTTTCTGGTATATTGTACTTGATTTCACAAAGGCAATGTTGCCATCGTCTCAGATGGGAATAATCATATGACCGACCACAATACGACTGGTAACAACTCTTTTATTCAACAGATTACCCGTGCAAATTTCGAAGAAGCACGGCGCCGTGAATGGCTTGCAGCGCTTCGGGATGCGCTTAGTCGTTCACCACATGAGCTTCTCGCCTTCGAAGAAGTCCGTAATCGCCTGCAAATTCGTGGGCAGCGCCACCTCGGCGTGATAACCGTCCCACTCGACAAAATCATCGGGAGCGAGGGGCGCTATGCTGATTTTGATCGGCATTTTTTGCCACGGAGCGACCATGTGCGTGAGCGTTGGATGAATGTCGACCGTGCCAATCATCTCTACATTGACTTGCCACCCGTCGACCTCTACAAAATCGGTGATGTTTACTTTGTGCGTGATGGCAATCATCGTGTGTCTGTGGCTCGCCAACAAGGGCAAACCGAGATCGATGCCAACGTGGACGAGCTATTCACTGATGTGCCGGTGGATGCAGCCATGACACGGGATGATTTACTCATCAAAGAAGAGTATGCCGACTTCCTCGAATGGACCAAACTGCAACAGTTGCGCCCACAACAGCGCATCGAATTCACTGCACAGGGCGGATATCTCGAACTGGTGCGACATATCAATGGGCATCGCTACTTTATGGGCATGGCTCTGCAACGCCCCATCGAAAACGACGAAGCCGTGACCAACTGGTATGACACGGTCTACATGCCTGTGATTGAGTGTATTCGGAGTCGTGATACACTACGGCACTTCCCGGGGCGTACCGAAGCGGATCTCTATCGTTGGGTAATGGAGCATCGGTGGTATATGCTGCAAGAAGCCGGTGGTGCTGATCCTGGGCCCGATGCGGCCATTCAGCACTTTGTGGAAAACTATGGATCTGACCGCTGGTTTACCCAGCTGGTACGGCGTATTTCCACCATGTTTTAGGCAGTTGACGCCGTGCACACTACTGGTGCATGCCATGACAGGTTGCTAAACGGTCATCCCTGATACCACATTCAGCGTGACAAAATCGTGCTCAGTGCGGTCTGCCCCAATGACCACGTTGCGACCAATTTTGCAGTGATCCGGGATGCGCGCATTTTTGCCGATAATCGAAATCCCCGTATTTACCTTGTCGGGTTGGTTGGTGTTGGGTGTGGTGAGATCATCTCCGTAGCCGATGATGGCATTGGCACCGATGACCACCTGTTTGTCGACAATCACTTTATCGAGTATAGTCCCCGGCCCTATCCAGGTATCGGTCATCACCACGCTATCACGAATCACGGCACCAGGTGCCACATATACCCCCGGCGATAGCACGGAGCGTTCCACTGTGCCATGTACCGTGCATCCGTTACACACCATGCTCTGGCTGACGTGTGCTTGTGCGCTGATTTTGGCAGGAGGGCGCTCTTCACTACGGGTATGCACCACCCATGATGGATCATACAAGTTGAGCGAATTACTGGGGTCGAGCAGCTCCATGCTGGTACGCCAATATGAATCGATGGTTCCTACGTCTACCCAATACCCGGCAAACGGGTAGGCAAAGACATGATCATTGGCGACCATGGCTGGAATCACATGCTTGCCGAAGTCGGTACGTGCCACACCGTTATCGAGCGTGGTCAGACCCTTGATGAGCGCATCTGCATTGAACACATAAATCCCCATACTCGCGAGGGTGCCTTTGTCGCGCTTTTTGGGTTTTTCGGTGAATTCACGTACACGCATAGCATCATCGACGGTCATAATGCCAAAGCGATCAGTTTCATCGAGTGGTACATGCATGACACCGACGGTGAGGTCTGCCGCATGGTGTTGGTGAAAGGCAATCATCGGTGCATAATCCATTTTGTAGATATGATCACCCGACAAAATCACCACTATGTCGGCCCGACGTTCGCGGATGTAGTTGATATTTTGGAGCACGGCATCTGATGTGCCTTGGTACCAGCCCTCTTCATTGCGGCCCTGGTATGGTTGCAAGAGCTGCACGCCGCCGTGACTACGGTCGAGGTCCCACGGTTTGCCGTTGCCGATGTGTGCATTCAGTGAATGTGGTTGATACTGTGTCAACACGGCCACATCAAAAATTCCCGAATTCACACAATTAGAAAGTGGGAAATCGATGATACGAAACTTCCCTGCAAATGGTACAGACGGTTTGGCACGCTTTTCGGAGAGCACACTCAAGCGCGCTCCTTCGCCACCTGCCATGATGAGTGCTACCACACGCATACGTTGCCCCCTTTCGGCTCACGCTTGTTCACGAATAGTCTGCATTACCTGTGGAAACAACGTGCCGTTTGTTGAAATTGCGCCACCACCATAGATGGTCGTCACCCCGTCCCAATCGGTAAAGGTACCACCAGCTTCTTGGATGACAGGGACGAGGGCTGCGCAGTCCCATGGACTCATGACGGCATCGAGCATCACGTCGATGCGTCCCGTGGCCACCAGTACATGGCCGTAGGCATCGCCCCAGCCACGGAGCATACGTGTGCGACTACTCAGGCGTTCAAAGGCTGCATCACGCCCGTACTCGCGCATGTGGCGTACATCGGTGGTAGAAATGACTGCATCCGCAAGTGTTGGTGTGCTGCTGACACGCGCAACACGCCCATTCCACAGACATCCTTCGCCGTGTGCTGCGGTAAGCATTTCGCCGAGTGGAGGAATCGCCACAGCGCCGACCACTGGTACACCATCGCGTTCGAGCCCCACCAGCACGGCATACATCGGTACCCCAGCGACAAATGACTTGGTGCCGTCGATGGGATCAAGAATCCAGCGAAAGGAGGCGCCAGGACGCGTTTCTCCCTCTTCTTCGCCCAAAATGCTGTGGTGTGGATAGCGTGCTTCGATGAGCTCGCGCATCAGGCGTTCAGATTCGCGGTCAGCAATCGTGACTGGCGAATTATCTGCTTTCAGTTCTGCGACCACATTGGTTTGAAAGTGACGCAACGTTACTCGCCCTGCATTCCACGCCAATTCTGTCGCAAAATCACGCAGTGTCCGTAAATCTTCGTGTGCCATGAACGCTCCTTTTGCATCGTTTATGCAGACTGGAATGCGGTTGTTAAAACATCGAGTAATCGTTCGTGCTGGCTCGGTGTGCCCACACTGATGCGAATTGTGTCGCGCAAACGTGGTTTGGGGAAATATCGAATCAGCACACCATGCTGCCGGAGCACATTGCGCACATGCTCAGCAGCCACCGGCGTGCGCACCAACACATAATTGGCTACACTGGGATAGACGTCGCACCCCATGCGGGTGAGCTCGCCTACGAGTGCATCGCGGTCGTGGATGATTTTGCGGATGACCGGTTGCATGCTGGCAAAATCGTTGATGGCCGCAGTTGCGGCTACCTGTGCCGCCACATTGACTGTATACGGTTGTTTGAGTTTGCGTATGTGTGTGGCAAGGGTTTCGTGCATGACGCCATAGCCCACACGCAGCCCGGCAAGCCCTGCCCACTTGCTAAAGGTGCGCAATACAACTAAGTTTGGATGTGCGTCGATGGCATCCAAAAAGGTGATGCCACTAAATTCTGCATATGCTTCATCGGCTACCACAATCAGCGGTAATTCGAGCAATGCGGTGAGCTCGGCATGGGTGAGTGGGTTACCTGTCGGATTATTGGGTGCCGCCAAAAAGATGATTTTGGCGTTGTGCGTGTGCACCGCTGCCCGTATTGCATCGATGTCGAGATTGAATTGCGCATCACGTGGTACATCGATGACCTGACCTTGACATAAATTTGTGCCATAGGCGTACATGCCAAAGGTTGGCGAGGCATCGATGACTGCACTACCCGGTGTAATCGTGGCCCGCAACAACACATCAATCAACTCGTCTGATCCATTACCACAGATGATTCGTGTCGGATCTTGTCCAATATGACGTGCAATTGTTTGGGTCAATACCGTGTTGTCAGGGTCTGGGTAGATGGCCACCATCTCGTTGGATCCCACACTGGTAGCGAGCTGCGCGATGGCGGCTCGTGTAGCTGCAGTTGGTCCATATGGGTTTTCGTTGGCATCAAGTTTGACCAACTGATCAGGGGTCAGTCCCAGTTGCCGTGCGAGTACGTCGAGGGGAACAATGGGTGTATATGGTGCAAATGTGGCCAAATCACTACGAAGTAATGTGGAAATATCGCTGTTCATGGTCGAGCATCTCACGTGGTTGTGTACATTCGCTATCATACCATACCACGTCTGTGCTGTGGCATTGTGGTGGTTTGCGTGTATACTACCAACAATACAACATGGCTCAGTGATATGGAGTTGAGGTGCTATGACCAGCAATCGCCCACGCATTTCGGCGTTTTTCCCGGCCTACAACGATGGGGGTACCATTGGTAGTTTGGTGGTGACCACACTGCAAACACTCGCCGAAGTCAGCGATGATTATGAAGTGATTGTGATTGAAAACGGCAGTACCGACTATACGGTGCAAGTGCTCAAAGAACTCGCCGAACAATACGATCATTTCCGCTATCAAGCCCATGCGGCTCCACTCGGCTATGGTGGTGCACTGCGTGCCGGCTTTGCTGAGTGCACCAAAGATTTCATCTTTTACACCGATGGTGATGCACAGTATGACCCACGTGAATTGACGCTCCTGCTCGCTGCCATGCGTGATGGCATCGATGTGGTCAACGGTTACAAAATCGATCGTAGCGACCCGTTTCACCGCAAAATTATTGGGCGCCTCTACCATCACACCGTCAAGCTCATGTTTGGTTTCAAATTACGTGATGTCGACTGCGACTTCCGCTTGATTCGGCGTGCTGCCATGCACGACATCACGCTCGAATCAGATAGTGGCACCATCTGTCTAGAACTAGTCAAAAAGTTGCAGGATGCAGGCAAAGTCTTCGCCGAAGTGCCGGTTCATCATTACCATCGTACGTACGGTCAAAGCCAGTTTTTCAACTTTCCACGTATCTGGCGCACACTCGTACAACTCGTGCAATTATGGGTCAAACTCATCATCTTGCGGCGGTCGTAGTTTGTTTGGCACTCTGCCCTTCCAAGTAAAAGGGTGAGAATTGACATTCACCCTCATTCCACATGCCATATAGATTGGCACGTGCCACGTTGCGTAGCGCTTGGTACATCTCGAATCCTTCGAACGGTTGGTCTTTGAGTACCGCATATCCTGATGCCACCAGATCGAGCCCGATATCGACGTTGTCGTGCCGAGTGACTTGTGCAATCACCGCTCCCGGATTATTGGGATCACTTGAAATCACATTCATGGTGAATGTGGCTGCCGGGTTGCTCGTCAACAACCGCAAGCGTTCTTTGACGATATCGTTGCAGAGTGGATTGCCGAGGTCTGCACTATAAATGCCCGCCAACGTGACATCAACCTGATGTGTGTCGGTGCGTGCTCGTAACATGTACGGGATGTCGTGTGGAATAACTTTTACGATGAATGCACCCGGTTGCGTAATGTCCATGTCGTTGTTGAGTGGGGTAATGGGCTCGATTTCTGGCATTGACGTTGTTCCATCATCCACCGTGCCATTACCATCCACCGTGCCATTACCATCCACACTATTTTCATTTGGTGCTGGATAGGATGCGCTTGTTGGTGTTTCACCAATGGGGTATGCCCCTTGTTCGTTGCTGGTTGATGGGAGTGTCGTTTGGCAGCCTACGAGCAATAAAAGCCACATTGCACTAATTAGTGTAGAGATGCGCATAGATTAATCCTTGAGGTTTGCACTACGAGCGGCTTGTTGCAATACATCACAGGCGGCAAGCCCATCATGCATGGTGGCACGTGGCGTGGCAGTGCCCTGTACGCATGCGACCATGTGGGCCACCTCTCGTGTAAAGCGATCGGCATCGGTGACATCGATCACGGTCGTGTGACCGCTCGCATCACCGTGTGTCAGCTGCATGGTCGCATAATCCATGCTCAAGTACCCAGCAGTGCCATTGACGGTTACTACCCATTCACCAGGGGGGGTGCGCCAGCTTGCTTCGATGACTCCGATGATGCCGGTAGTGCTGACGAGTGTGATGACTGCTGTATCTTCGACCCGCAACGCTGGCCCGAGTGCGGTGGTGCGGGTGACGGCACTTGCCTGCACTTTTGCCGCATCACCAATCAGATGGCGGAACAAATCGACCGAATGCACGCACGTATCGACCATTACTCCCCCACCGGCCAGGGCTGGGTCACTAAACCAGCGCTGTTCGGGATTGGGCATATGCCCAATAAACCGATTGCGAAACATGATGATGTCGCCAATCAGTCCAGCGTCAATCTGCGCCTTCATGACTTCGATGTGTGGCTGGAAGCGATGACAAAACCCCACGCTCAGGATGCGCTTGGCCTGCTCGGCTGCGGCAATCATAGCACGGCATTCATCAGTTGTGACTGCGAGTGGCTTTTCACAGAGCACATGAATCCCACTCTGGAGTGCTGCAATACTCAACGATGCATGCAGTGCCGGTGGCGTGCAAATGCTGACGATGTCGAGTTGCGCTGCACCAAACATGGTGGCAGCGTCACTATAGACTGCAGCATCACTCTGGGCTGCCAGTGTGTGTGCCAACGACGTCACGCTATCGCAGACGGCCACTGGGCGATGTCCGGCTGCCAGCCAGGCGTTCATGTGTGTGCGACCAATCCCACCACATCCGACAATGCCAATGCGCATATGCATGATCTCCTTATCGTGCGTAGGCGGCTGCGACACCACCATCCACAGTCAGTAACCCACCCGTGGTCCGACTAGCCCGTGGTCCCGCAAAAAAGCTGACGGCTTCGGCAATATCCTCGGGACGTACATTAATTTTGAGCACCGTGCGGGCCTTGTAGAAATCTTCCAACTCCTCAGGTTTGATGCCATAACCGGCAGCCCGGGCAGCGCGCCAGCCCGCATCCCAGATGCCACTCCCCTCGAGCACGGCATCGGGGAGCACCGTATTGACACGGATGCCCAGCGCGCCGCCTTCTTCGGCCAGACAGCGCGCCATGTGGAGCTCGGCGGCTTTGGCGGCGCTATACGCCACGTTGCCCTTGCTAGCCATCACGCTATTTTTGCTGGCGATGACGATGAGCGATCCGCCGACCTTTTGTTGTTGCCAGATTTTGAATGCTTCGCGTGAAATGAGGAAGTAGCCCTTGCCCAATACGCCGAGCATGCGATCCCAATCGTCGCTAGTGGTCTCTGTGACCGGCTTGGCGATGGCGAATCCAGCATTGTTGACCACGATATCTACGCCACCAAAGGCCAAAATCACCTGTTGCATGGCAGCAATCACGGCCTGCTCGTTGGTGACGTCGCAGTGCACGGCGATGGCGCGGCGCATGCGATAGGTGTCGTTGAGCTCTTGGGCGACGGTCTCGGCGCCTGCCAGATTAATGTCAAAAATCGCAATGTGGGCGCCATCGGCTGCCAGGCGCCGAGCTGTGGCCCGCCCAATGCCACTGGCAGCACCTGTCACTACTGCTACTTTGCCGGCCAGTTCACGGGGGGCTGGTTTGAGTTTGAGTTTGTACTGCTCGAGTGGCCAGTATTCGATGGCAAAGGCCTCGGCGGCACTCAGACTTGTGTAGGTGCCCATGGCCATACTGCCACCGATGACCGCAATCGCACGCTGGTACAGCTGATTGCTCACGTCTGCCCCCTGGGCATCGGCACCTGCGGTGACCATCCCCAAGCCGGGGATGAGTGTGATGCGTGGGAATGGGTTCATCATCACATCTTCGCTACTTTTATGCGTATCAACATACGCTGTATACGCCTGTGCATACTCGGCCACACTGCTGGTAATGACCTGTTT
>JBKCGB010000187.1:0-9945 GCA_046303375.1 Roseiflexaceae bacterium | reverse complement strand
CGTGTGGTGGGCATCCCATCACTCAACATGCCATAGCCTACTGGTACCAAGGCACATACCACTGCCGAGATCGGCACCGTGACTGCGGTATGTCTGTTCGCAATCCCGTGGTAGAGAAACGCCACGCCCACGGCTCCGATGATGCCCGCTATGGCCGCCAATACAACAATCTCTACTGCCATGCTGGTGATCCCCGTATACCAGGCAATCCCCCACAGGGTGAGCGCCCCAGCACACTCACTGATTACAAGCACAAGGGGAATCGTGCCCCGTGCACTCGCATGCCCACCAGCAAAATCACTGATGCCGTAGCACACTGCTGAGAGCAGTGCTGCCAACATAAATACGTCCATACATGTTCGTTTCTTTTCAATCGTGGTGGTCACAGTGTATCATGCACATACAGGCTATTGTGGAAAGATGGCGTTGATGTATCGATTTGGCGTAACATTGCTGATCTTGCCAGTTGCCGTGTTGCTCAGTACAGTGCTCATGACTTCGGTGCAGTGGTTGTGGCCACTCACCGCGCTACCGAGTTGGATACTCGCAGCGGGTGAACTCGCAGGAGCGACCGGAATTGTCTGGGCGATGACGCAGGCTGACTGGTCGTGGCGGACGCTGGGGGTATGGCGCGATGTGGTGCGTGCCTGTGCTGAGGGCTGGCTACTGATCGGGGTGGCCATGGTCGTCGCACATGCGTTTGACATGCTCGCAATTGCGCCGGTCATTCACTGGTCATCACTCTGGCCTGTGCTCGTGGTCGCACTCCCACTTGCCGGCTGGTGCATGGCCGAAGAAGTAGTACTTAGAGTCGTGTTGCCACGGACATCACCGATCACCCAGCGCTGGCGCAATGCACTGCTTGTGTGGGTGCTGGCCGTTGCCACCATCTGGGTGCTCAGTACGCCGGCATCGTGGTTTGCAGTAGCAGCAATCGCGGCTGGTGAACTCTTGTCAGTGGTGACCCGTTTCACCGCACAGAGTACGACCACGCTGTGGGCGCGACGTTGGGCCTGGCGCTGGTTGATGATCTGTGTGTGCGGTGCTACGCAACTCGGCATCGCAGTGTCGACGCCGCATGTCATCTCACTCGTCATCCCTGAAGCGCTGGTGCCAGCAATCGTGACCATGAGTGCACTCATTGCCTGGAGCGCTGTGAGCGCCCTTCCCGCATTCATCCAAGCACAATCATCGCCACAATCACCATCACCCCAAAAATGACACTAATCATGCTCGACAAAAACCAATCACTGTTGCGCTTGCTCATGATTTCCTCATTACTATTAATTGTAGTAATACTATCTTAGCATATTCTCATGCAACTAACGGTGCTGATACGACGTCTTGGATATGGGTAGTATACATGAAAGGAGCAGACGATGAATGGATCACGTTTGCGTGGGGGCCTCGTGGTAGCACTTGTAGCCATGGTATCGTTGCTTGCGGTAGTCATGGTGCGCCGAATCAGCAATCAATTGACGCTCACCAACGAATATGAGCTTTCAGTCGACGAGTAAATGATGGCATAATACACACCGGTACCATTGGTATCGGTGTGTATTATTGTGAACAAAGGCAGGTCATGCATGGGGGTGGATATCCCAGTCGATCGTGGCTATTTTGGGTATGCGTTATCACTGACGGTCGATCAATTTGGTGTGTTGTGTACGATGCATCGGCGGCATCCGCAGATTGTCAACATGGTGCTCAATCGCGCATGGTCGATGTGTCTAATCACTCACCCTGATCTCGTCGAAGAGGTTTTGGTTACCAAACAAAAATCATTTACCAAAGATGCATTTCTCACACAACATGCGAGTGATTTATTTGGCAATGGCTTATTGAGTAGTGATGGGTCGTTTTGGTTGCGTCAGCGGCGCATGATGCAGCCCGCCTTCCACCGTCAGCGTATCCAGCAATACAGTGAGATTGTAGTGGCACAGACGCATGCGCATCTGGCAAAACTGCGGATTGGTGCACCTATTGACATCAGTCATGTCCTCATGGAGTTGACACTCGATATTGTGTCACAGGCATTGTTTGGGACCATCAACATTTTGCAACAACAACAGCTTGGTGATGCATTGGATGTGACGATGCGTCAATTTGCGAGTGAGGGTTGGGGTGATGTGTTGACACACACCCTTAACATTCCTGTTGTCAACAAACCGTGGCAGCGCTACTTGGAGTCGGTCGCAGTCATCGATGGCATCATTGATCGCATTATTACCACGCGTCAGGCTGATGCCACACCACACACCGATTTGTTGGCGATGTTGCTCGATGCGCGTGACGAAGACGGCAATCCCATGTCGGCCACGCAGCTACGCGATGAATGTAAAACCATGTTTTTGGCAGGTCACGACACGACTGCATTGACGCTCGCATGGAGCATGTGGTTAGTGGCACGGCATCCAGTCGTTGGGCGTACATTACGGAGTGAAATCCAGCGTGTGATAGGCACACGCGCCCCCACCTTTGATGATATCCCGCAGTTGGTCTACGTTGATCAAGTGCTCCGTGAAGCGATGCGCCTCTACCCACCAGCATTCCTGATTTCGCGGTCGAGCCGCGAAGAAGTGACCATCGGTGACTACACCATCCCCGCCCATACCGATGTGCACATGAGCCAATACGCCATGCATCGTGATGCGCGCTTCTATGCAAATCCTGATGTATTTATGCCTGAACGGTGGACGGACGAATTCAAAGCACAGCTCCCCAAATACGCCTATTTCCCCTTTGGTGGTGGCCCTCGTTTGTGTATCGGCCAGCAGTTTGCCATGATGGAAGCAACGCTCATTTTGGTGATGCTCGTGCAATACGCCGATTGGTCTGTGCTCCCACTACAGCGAGTTATTCCCCAAGCAGCGATTACCATGCGCCCCAAATACGGCATCAAAATGCGCCCGCACCACCATTAGTGCGGGCGCATCGTGGGTGGTGTCTGTTATTCGATTCCGACCGTCCAGGCTGCTTCGAGGTCACTCGGCGAAAAGCGGCGGAACGCCAACACGGTGCTGGTACGGGTGATCCCATCGAGACGTGAAATCTCGTCCGGGATAATTTCGGCCAGCTTTTCGTAGTCTTGTAGGCGCACGATGGCGATGATGTCCCATTCACCAGTGACACTGTAGACTTCAGCAACATGTGGTAACTCGGCGATAGCCTGCGCCACGCGTTTGATGGCGTCGGGGCGTGCCTGGATCATGGTAAATGCTGTCAACATACGCATCTCCCTCTGCTGGTTAGCTGGTCACAGGGCGCGGTAATTCAGGTGTAAACTGATAGGCTGGCTCCGCCTTCTGGCGCCGTAGAATGCCGATGATGATGCTCCACGTCTCATACAGCCCATTGGGGGTGTAGGGAAGCTCGTGCTTGATGGCACGATGCAGGCGTGCCAGCTTGTAGCAGGGTACGCCGGCATACATGTGATGCTCGATGTGGTAGTTCATGTGCCAGTAGAGGAACTGCACAAGCGGGTTGAGGTAGATGGTGCGCGTGCACAAGCGGTAGTCCTCGACTTCGTCACGGAGCCCGACGTGTTGCGTGTTGTTGCACAAAAAGAGCAACAGCCCACCATAAAACGGTGCCGCAGTAATCAACACGGGCAGCATCCACCAGCCAGTGAAAAAGGCTTGTGCGATGATGAGTGTGTGCCCGACCAGCAAAAAACGTGTCCAGTTAATCAGTTCGCGTCGACGTGCTGGTTTATTATCGGGAAAGAGGATACGTTGCCAGTCGTTTTCGAAATGACCCAGGCTGAGCATAATCCAACTTTTGAAGCGCTCAATGAAGCCGTGCGGATTAATGAATGCCGTGGTAATGAAGCTTTTGAGCGTGATTTCCACGGGCAAAATGACTTCCATGTCGTCTGGTTGATGGAGTGTGTACTTGTGATGCTCTTGATGGCTCGCCCAAAAATAGACATGATTGAGCCCGCCAATAAAACTCACAAACAACAAGAAAAACTTGTTGAGTGCGCGCGTTTTAAAGACCGTATTATGACAAAACTCATGAAACGCGTTGAGCAAAAAGGCATAGACGGTCCCGTGCAAAAACAGACAGCCGAGCAGCGCCAGCCAGCCCCAGTGCAGCGATGCATACCACGATAACGCACCGGTGGCCACAATGATGCCCAAATGCCCGAGTGTTTGCGCAAAGCCCCACGCATCACTGCGTTGGTTGAATTCGGCGAGCACTGCACGGTCGAGTGGCACACGGTACCAGTGCAACGTCGACTGCGCAATTGGCTCACTGAGTGTGTCTGGTGTATTGGTCATGATTCTCTCTCCTTGTGTCTACGCAATCAGCGGTGGGTCATCACCATCAGCCACGGCAACAGGGGCTTTGGGGTCACGCATTTCAACCACGGTACGGCCTTCTCGGTCGACCCACACCCCACAGGCACCGCCTGATTTGCTGACGCCGAGATTGACTTCACTGCCATCCATCCGGAGCACGGGGTGATAGTACTTGGCCACTTTTTCAGCATCACCCACAATATAATGCCCAATCAACGACCGGCGAAAGCGGTTAGTGGACGTATTGGGGAAGCTGCCATGGATGACTTGCCCATTAAAGAAAAAGACGTCACCAGCACGCATAATGACCGGCTCGACGCGCATGTCACTCGGTACCGGCACCATCATATCGGTGAAACTCTGCGTCGTGTCTGCAGGCACCGTACACAGCAGTGGGAGGTTTTGACTGCCGGGCACCACCTGCATACAGCCGTTGGCCTCGTCGCAGTCGTCGAGTGCCAACCATGCCGCCATGCATGTCCCTGGTTGCACGCGTAAGTAGTATTGATCTTGGTGCAGTGCTTGCCCCCGCGCCCCAGGTGGTTTGAAGTAAAGCATGGTTTGTACCGCATATGGAGATTTGTCGAGCAGGGCCTGCATCACCGTGTTGATGCGCTCATCGAGCATCCAACGCAGACTCCTGCCATCCCAGCGGTGCATGTGAATCATGCGTGGGTATTGTTGCAGTGGGTCTGGGGTATGATCGTCATCACCCTGAATCGGCACACCAGCAAAATCACCCTCGTGTGCACCCTGCCGCCGTAACTCCATGAAATGCGCAACATAGTCAGCAATCTCTGCCAGACTAAACAAACCGCGTACAATGGTGTACCCATCCCGATCAAACTGGGTACGGTAGGTGCGTAATGCATCTGCGGATAACATCATCTCCAAGCTCCTTTGCGTGGCAATGAACCGAATGGGATATACCCAATTATACCTGATAGTGCCTAGGGTTCACGTGTCTGTGCGTACATGGCGGTTATTCAGCAATGGTGAACGTCACCCGATAAGTCCCATCCGGACTGTTCACAATGGGCAGAAGCTGACCAATGACTGGCTCGTAGAAGCCGATGCTGAGTTGATAGGTACCGGGCGCAAGTGCGGCTACGGGTAAATCACCCATGGCGATGACAAAATCTCCTGCTTGCCACTGTGACAGTGGATAGTAGTCGACGGGCGGTGTGTCTCGTTGTGTGACTTTTTGTTGGTTGGCATCCAAGAGATGCACAAACAACAATGCCTCGGGATACACGGGCGTCTGTGTCGTGTCAAGATACACGTTAATCAAAATGGGCTGGTCGTTGTTGGGCAACTGTGTGCTGGTATCGAGTGGTGTCAATCGTGAGCGCATTTCACCACGCCCGATGCGCACACCGAGCACATCGACGCCGAATTTGGTGCTCATCGGACTGCCGATAACCGAAAGCGTCTTGCGCACATCGGTCACAATCAGGTCAAATGGCCAACCACTGCCGCCGTCACGGTCTCCGTCAATGTGTTGATGGGTAATCACGTGACTCGGTTTGGGGTCGGCAAACAACTTGCTGTTAAAGACAAACCGCCCAAATCCACCTGCCTGCCAGACGGCAACATCTGCGTCAGTATGGAGTCGTTCGGGAATCAGCCACGGCTTGCCACTCGCTCGTGTTGGTTCGAAATCACCCACCACGATATGCGGTGGTCGCGTGTCGCCCACAATGGAGTCGAGTACGTTGAGCGAATAGGGACGAGTAAAGTAATCGCGTGTCTTGTAGCCGTCGCTCACTGCAGGTACAACGATGAGCAGATACAACGCCACCTCTGCGATCGTAATCCAACGCGTCCGTTGGGGCATGTCGTGTGCGAGCTGTACACAAACGGTGCGGATGCCCCAAAAACTCACCATCAGCGCAATCGGTATAAAAAAGACAAAGTTGCGTGGGAAGTGATAGCTGGCCGACAAAAAGAAACAGAGCTGAATCGCCAGCAACAACAACCCGGCTTGAAGCGCAATTCGTTGTCGTTGTAGCGTCACAATCCCAAACAATAGCGCCGAAAATACTGCGGATACCAGCACGATGTTGCTAAAGAATTCTAGGTACAAATCGATACGGAATCGCCCTGAATAGCCATTATCCACAGTGGTGTTTTCATGATAGGCAAAGAATTCAAATACAAAATCACGCACAAATGTCGGAATATGAATCAAAATACTCGGCGTGATTAGGAAAAATCCCAGCATCGTGAAGAGCAAACTACGAAATACGACTGGCCAGGTCCGGTAGGCAGGGGATCCGCGCCAAATCAGAAAGCACAGCACCACAAACAAGGCTGCAAAGTTGTATTTGCCACTCGTGCCTACCCCGGCAACAAACGCCATGATATCAATATACCGCCGTTTGGGGTGTTGTTCATATTTGGTTGCCACATAAAAAAATATGGTACACACCAAACTCGTCAGAATATCGGGTGTCAATAATCCACTAAAGATGATGTGGAAGCTCATGAATGCCATGGTAAATGCCACCACAAAGGCAATCCACCGTGGGAACATCAGTGTGGCCCAGTGGTAGACGAGCACCACAGTAGTAGCACCAAATGCCGCATACAACGTACGTGCCGCAATGTATGGCGTAACCAGGGCAGTTACCCGATCTGTATCAACGGGTAATGTGCTCCAGTCGATGGCATGAATCTGGGTGTCAACGATGACGGCCAGCATCACCGTATACAGATTGAGGTGTGGGCGCCAGAAACTAGTCGCTAACCAGGTCTGTTCACGCAACCCGCGGAACGCTAGGTCAACCACATAGGGCTCGTCTACGTACGGCACATACGGCAAAGCAAAGGCGATAGTCGGATAGCGTACCCAGTATGCGATAGCAAACAAGACGATACTCACCACCACCGTAATACGCTGTGCCATACGTGATTGGTCGGGCGCATCAATCGTTGGCCGCTGTGTGTCAGGCGCAAATGCCTGCTGCAAAAAGAGGCGTAGCCGTGTGAAAAATCGTGGTGTTGAATCCATGTTGTTATACACTCTTGCTTGGTCTGATACCGCCCATGAACGTGTCAATTATAACAAAAACGCAACGGCTATCTGCACTCATGCAACGATATGCATCTGGTATATACATCTAATTCTGCCTTGCCATCGTATATTTAAGTGTTTGATATGCGACCAAGTAGAAAACATTGCCATCATGAATGATGCACGTACATTGCGACAACAGAATCAACGTTCATGGGATGCGGTAGTCCCCGCACATGCGAGTCACCATCACGATGTTCCGGCTTTTTTGCGGGCCGGTGGTAGCGCACTCTTTCCCGAAGAACGCGCCCTCCTTGGTGATGTACAGGGATGCTCACTCATCCACTTGATGTGCAATACTGGTCTCGATACTCTCAGTCTTGCCAATCACGGTGCGCATGTTACTGGCGTCGATATTAGCAGTGCTGCCGTGGCTCAGGCACGCCAATGGGCTGCAGCAAGCGCTATCGCTGCTACGTTCATTCAATCCGATATTTACGACTATTTCGCTACCACGCCCGCTACCTTTGCGCGTGTCTATGCGTCATATGGCACGATCTGCTGGCTCAACGACTTGCAGGCATGGGCCAACGGAATTGCGCGCATCCTCGACCCACAAGGGCGCTTTGTGCTCGTGGAGTTTCATCCCACATCCAACATGTTTGACGCCCAGTGGCAGCTCCACCGCGCCTACCCGATGGGGGGGCGGCAATTGACCATCGATGGTGTGGGTGATTATGTGGCCGCCTCAGGTGGCGGGTTGACTCCCACCGGTTTTGCCACGGGAGTGACTGATTTCGTCAATCCCGAGCCGTGCCACCTCTTTCAGTGGGGTGTCGGTGAAGTGGTGACGGCCTTGGCCATGGCCGGGTTACGCATCACGCGGCTCGATGAATACCTCTTTTGTAACGGTGAGCGCCCATTTCACGACATGGTCGAATTACCCGGGCGCCGCATGGTCGCACCCCCACATATTCCCGCAATGCCACTCCTCTACGGTGTGGTTGCCACAAAGGACTAACTGCTATGGATCGCATCGTACTCGAAGGCATGCAGTTTTTTGGGTACCACGGCACACGTCCCGAAGAAACCACCCTCGGGCAACGCTTTGATGTGGATGTGACCGTGGGCGTCGACTTGCGTGCCGCCGCCCAAGCCGATGATTTGACGCAAGGGGTCGACTATTCGCGCTTTTTTGCCATCGCCAAAGCCGTCGTCGAAGGCCCCGCCTACAAACTCACCGAAGCGGTGGCGGAAGCCATCGCCCAGCAGATTTTGTCTGATACGGTGCAGGTGCTGTGGGTGCAGGTGCGTGTTGCCAAACCGTGGGTGCGGCTCGGCGATACCGTCTTGCGTGGCTCTGCAGTCATTATCGAACGGAGCCGTTGATGCGCCCGCTGGTGACTCTCGCCTATGCGCAGACCCTCGATGGGCGCATTGCGGCCGCCGATGGCACGTCGCGCTGGATTAGCGGCGCAGCCTCGTTGGTGCGCACCCATCAGCTCCGTGCCCAACACGATGCCATCATGGTGGGGATCGGTACCGTTCTCGCCGATAATCCATCCCTGACGGTGCGCCATGTGACAGGTCCAGACCCGTTGCGGATTGTGGTGGATCGCAATTTGCGCACCCCGCTGACTGCCGCCGTGCTCGCCGATGGAGCCGCCACCCATACCTGGCTGGTGTGTGACCCCCATGCGCCATCAGCACGCCAACACGCACTGGTATCGTGTGGTGCGACACTCATTCCACAACCAGTGGGTGACGACGGGAGTTTTGCCATGCTGCCGCTGTTGCACCAGTTGGCAAGCCGTGGCGTGCGCACGCTGATGCTCGAAGGGGGGAGTCGCCTGATTGCCAGCATGTTGCGTGCGCGTTGTGTTGATCGCATCGCGGTCACCATTGCACCCAAACTCCTCGGGCAGGGGATTCCAGCCATTGCGGATATCGGTATCACAACCATGCACGATGCACTCATGTTCCACGATATTCAGCTATCACAGTGTGGCGACGATATTTGGATCGAAGCGACGGTGAGCCATGCATGAAGCCCACGCACTGTGGATGCTTGCGCCGCGCCAGGTGGCACTCCGCCCCGAAGAAATCGGTCCGCTGGCTGCTGATGCAGTCACCGTGCGTGCCCGCAAATCGGCCATCAGTCATGGCACCGAAATGCTCGTCTATCGTGGTCAGGTCGATGCGACACTGGCATTGGATTTGTCCACGTTCGCCGGCAGCTTCGCCTTTCCCATCAAATATGGGTATGCGCTAGTCGGTGAAGTGGTAGCGGTGGGTGCCAACGTGACCAGCCACCGCTGCGGTGATCACGTCTTTGTGCTCCATCCCCATCAGTCGTTGTGCCAGGTGCCTGCTGGGCAGGCACAGCGTATCCCTGCTGATGTAGCCATCGAATCCGCCCTGTTTGCCGCCAACATGGAAACTGCCATCACCATCGTGCACGATGTGCGCCCTGCCCTCGGCGAGGTAGTGGTGGTGATGGGGCTGGGGATTGTTGGGCTGTTGGTAAGCTGGCTTTTGTCACGTATGCAGGGGATTACGGTGATTGCTGTCGACCCGCTGGAGTGGCGCCAGGCTGTTGCCCGCCAGCTTGGCCTTTCGTGCGTC
>JBKCGB010000186.1:0-11010 GCA_046303375.1 Roseiflexaceae bacterium | reverse complement strand
TTGGGCGCCTTGGCATCGCGCTTTGCCTTTCAGTATGTGGGACAAGTCGGGCAACTTACAATTTCGCAGATGCGCGTTGAGTTGTTTGCCCACCTACAAAAACTCCCCCTGCGCTTTTTTGATCGTAACCCAGCTGGTGATCTGATGTCACGCATTGTCAATGATATTGACGTCATCACACAACTCCTTGGTCAAGGACTCAACATGATGATCGGCAGTCTCTTCACCCTCATCGGCATCATCATCGCCATGTTTATCCTCGACTACCGACTCTCACTGGCGAGTCTCTCCGTAGTACCGATTTTGGTTATCATGACACAACTCTTTGCAACGATGGCACGTCGCGCCTATCGCAAGACGCGTGAATCAATTGGTGATGTGTCTTCAGACATCCAAGAAGAAATCGCCGGAGTGAAAGTCGCACAGGCATTTACACGCACAGAAGTCAATCGCGAACGATTCGCACAACGCAATGCGGTGAATCGCGATGCAAATATGACTGCAACCGCCATCACTGCGGCATTTGGACCGCTCGTCGCAGTGCTTTCCTCAATTGGCACAGCCATTGTTGCCGGTTATGGTGGCTACCTGGTCATCAACAATAGCGTCACTCCTGGCACGGTGGTGGCATTTCTCACGTATGTTGCGTTCTTTTTTATGCCAATTCAGGCGATTTCGCAATTTTTCACCACCGCACAATCTGCCATTGCAGCCGCAGAGCGCACATTTACGTTGATTGATATGCCAACCGATATGCCCGTTGAACCCCATCAGCACCCAGTGACTGCACTCACGGGTGGTGTGCAGTTCAACGATGTCTGGTTCCGCTATGGCGCACGTAAAGGCGAAAGTGGCGAAGGCGACTGGGTCCTTCGCAATGTCAATTTAGATGTCAAACCAGGTGAAATGATCGCCGTGGTCGGCCCAACCGGCTCTGGCAAAACATCGCTGGTCTCGTTGATCCCTCGCCTGTACGATGTGACCAAAGGGAGCATCTCTATCGATGGACGCACGCTCAAAGATTACCAAGCGCAGTCGCTCCGGCAACATATGAGCATGGTGTTACAAGAGACATTTCTTTTTTCGGATACGGTACGCAATAACATACGTTATGGAAAGTTAGATGCGGATGATGCAGCAATAGAAGCCGCTGCCCGCGACGCAAACGCCCATCAGTTCATTATGGCACTCCCCAACGGGTACGACACGCTCCTGGGCACTTCGGGAGTTTCATTGAGCCAAGGGCAACGGCAACTGATTGGCATCGCCCGCGCAATCCTCGCCAAACCGCAACTGTTGATTCTCGACGAAGCAACAAGTAGTGTTGATACGCGCACCGAAGTCCTCATCCAACAAGCACTCGAGCGGCTACTCCGTGGCCGTACGAGCTTTGTGATTGCCCATCGGCTTTCCACAGTTCGTGGAGCAGATCGCATCGTGGTGCTTGACCATGGCACCATTGTTGAAATCGGAACCCATGAAGCATTAATGGCTAGTGGCGGAATGTATGCTGATCTCTACCACCGACAGTTTGCGGCACTCACGACTGCTTCAGCGCCGGCACCATCCGTCTAATCACGGTTGACAGCGCACGCAATGGACCAGTACGCACTTGCGTGGCGGGCAGTGATTCGAGGAATTGCTGCCCGTAGCGTTTGCTTGACAAGCGCCGATCCAACACCACAACCACACCTCGGTCTTCTTTGGCACGCACTAGGCGCCCAAATCCTTGTTTAAATTTGAGGATGGACTGCGGCAACGAATATTCATTGAACGGATCAACGAAATGCTCTGCACGTGCAGCGTAAATGGGATCAGAAGGCACGGCAAAAGGTAATTTAGTGATGATGAGTGCCGACAATGCATCTCCCACTACATCGACCCCTTCCCAGAAACTTGCCGTGCCAAATAGCACTGATCGTGGCTCCGACTTGAAACGTTCGAGGATACTTTTGCGAGAACCATCGATGCCCTGCGCCAGCACGTTTATGTCGTGTGCAGCCAGTGTCTCTGCGAGTGACTGGTAGGTGGCACGCAACGCACTTGTTGCCGTAAATAAGACTAACGTACGACCTTCAGCAGCCACAGCAACATCGATGATTGCTTGTTCGAGCAACGACTGATAGGCGTCATCGCGTGGCTCAGGAATGTCGTGCGGCAAATACAACAACACCTGGTCTTCGTAGTTATACGGTGAATCGAGTTGGATGCGTTCTGCAGCATCAACACCAAGCCGCTGTTGGAGATAATCAAACCGTCCATTTATCGACATCGTCGCCGATGTAAGCACTACACTCGCCTTTTGGTCGAATAATCGTTCACGCAACAGGGTGGCTACTTCGAGTGGTGCAGTAGCCAGCTTTAACACGTCTCGATTGCGGTCATGAATCATCCACGTAATGGCATTTGCATCACTCCCCGTAATAAAAATGCTCATCTGGTGCAGAAACTCCAACGCAAAACGATTGAGTGATTTGGACTGGGTTGCCAACGCTTCATAATCGGGCAACGCCGCCCCAGCCAATCCGTCAACGATCTGCTGTAAGTCGGCAAGTTGCAGTGCAATATTCTGGAACGAAATCGCCGTGGAATCCCATTGTTGCGACACATTCACCCAACGTGGAATACGCCGCAGTGCAGGCACAATCCGCAATCGTGTATCATATCCGTTGGTTTCTGCCTCGCTAAGACAAACCTGCAGCAATGTTCCAAATAACGCTTTGGCATGCTCACGAGCACGTTCAATATGGGGAGTCACCCGTTGTACGATGGCGGACATGCGGGTTACCACGTCAGGACCAGCCACACTCCCCTTGAGAAAACCAGGCAAACGTGACAACAACCCCTCTGCCTGTTGTTGCCCACCGTCATGCATCAACGCCTGAAAAAAACTCTCAACGTCGTCGTACGCAATCCGCCACCCAAACTGATCTGTGGCCACATCCTCCAGATTATGCGCTTCATCGATGATGACATGATCATAGACAGGGAGGATGGGCGACTCAGTGACCATGTCTGCGAGTAACAGCGCATGATTCACGACCACCAAATGGGCTGCTTCTGCTTTACGGCGGGCATGAAAAAACCAACATTGATTAAAAAAGTCACATCCTGGTCCATTACACAAATCAAAGCCAGCATGAACACGCTCCCAGACCAGTAGCTCTTTGTCGAACAACGATATTTCGTTACGATCACCGGACCCAGTTGCATTCGCCCACATGGCAACTTTTAGGAAAGCACGCACTTCGTCATTACTCGTTCCGACGACCATTTTTTGTTGTTCGAAACGGTGTAGACAGAGATAATTACTACGCCCTTTGAGCAACGCAGACTGCAAATGCACATCGGGCACATGTGTGTTCTCGGCGGCACGTTCCGCATCAAATATCTCAACGAGTGCAGGAATATCCTTGAAAAAGAGTTGGTCCTGCAAATTAATCGTGTGCGTCGTCAAAATCACCCGTTGCCCACGTTCGAGTGCGTGCAACGCCGCAGGTACCAAATACGCCATACCTTTGCCAGTACCAGTCCCTGCTTCAACAATCAGGTGCGCAGATGAATTGAGTGCTGACGCTACTGCTTGAGACATCACTACTTGGGGCTCACGCTGCTCGTACCCTGGAAAAAGGCGGCCTAACGGCCCCGTGGGTGAAAAGATACGTTGAATCGTGGTGGGACGTACCTGCTCAGATGAATTCGTTGGTTCGAGCGGCACATAATCATCGAGTGAACGCATCACCCGCGGTTTGGCATTCGTCATCGCATTGCGCGTGGCATCGCGTAAGGCTTCTTCGAACACTGGTCGCAGTGCCCAACTACCCTCTACGTTGCGTGTCAGCCGCAACACGTCCATGAGCACATCTGGTTCAACGGTTCGCAGTAATTCATATAAACGACAAAAGAGTCCATGGGTCATGTGCGCATCGTAGAGGGCTCGATGCGCAATACCTTCGATGTGCATCTCTACTGACAGGACAGACGCTAAGTCACCTAGTTTGAAACTCTTGGCTTGGGGCACAACCAACATCGCCAATTCAAACGTATCGACAGCATGCTGTTTGAGGCGCAATCCAGAACTCGCCAACATGCGCACATCAAAATCGACGTTGTGACCTACTACCACATCATCACCGATAAATGCGCGCAATTCGGTACGAATATCAGCGAATGCAGGCGCATCGAACACCATGTCGTCGTCAATATGGGTGATACGGGTAATTTTGTGGGGAATCGGTATTGACGGTTTTACGAGTCGTGAAAACGTATCAAGCACTTCATTCCCACGGAAACGAATCGCCGCGATTTCGATTATTTCGTCATCAATATCACTTAATCCAGTTGCCTCAACATCAATCGCAACCATGGTCACACTGTTCATAGCAGCACCTTTACTTCTTCATTCCTCTATTATAGCCACTTCACTCCCTTCATGACAGCACAATATCAAAGTTGACAGTCACGCGTGTGCGTCGTATCATACAGGCATGAATATGCACACACAGACTTCGATGATGCGCACAACTACATTGACTACCACGACCCGCACTACAGGTGTGGAAAGGTTGGTTTGGCGAGGTGGTTGTTTGTAGGCTGACGATGTGGTCGCCCCCCTCCCAAACAGGGAGGGGGGTTTTTGATTGAAAGGGCATCTATGCTACTTGAAGATTATCGTGAATTTTTGCCGATTACGGCAAATACTCCACGGCTCACGTTGAGCGAAGGGCACACACCACTCTTGCCGGTGCCCAAATTAGCCGCAGCAATCGGCGTACACGAGCTCTACGTCAAACTTGAAAGCATGAATCCTACCGGCTCATTCAAAGATCGTGGCATGGTCATGGCGGTAGCCAAAGCCGTAGAAGCCGGTTCATCCTGTGTCATCTGTGCGTCTACGGGCAACACATCAGCGAGTGCCGCAGCATATGCGGCTCGGGCTGGAATTGAAGCAGTCGTGGTCGTGCCATCGGGCAAAATCGCCTTAGGCAAACTTGCACAAGCCTTGATGTACGGTGCCCGTCTGCTCGTCATTGATGGCAACTTTGATGATGCACTACGCATTGTACGTGAAATTTCTGACTCCCATCCACTCACCCTCGTCAATTCAGTCAACCCCTACCGTATTGACGGGCAGGCAACTGCGGCATATGAGATTTGTGATGTGCTAGGACGTGCGCCAGATGGGTTATGTCTACCTGTTGGCAATGCGGGCAACATTACTGCCTATTGGCATGGCTTCACACAGTACCATCGGGCTGGAAAAATCAGTACATTGCCACGTATGCTCGGCTTTGAAGCAGCGGGATCTGCTGCTATCGTCCAAGGTGCCCCCATTGCATACCCCGAAACCATCGCCACAGCAATTCGGATTGGGAACCCGGCAAGTTGGTGCTATGCACTCAGTGCACGCGATGAATCGGAGGGCATCATTGATGCCGTCACCGATGCGCAAATTCTCGATTCTTGGCGAGATTTAGCCAGAATGGAAGGCATTTTTATCGAGCCTGCATCTGCTGCTGGAGTGGCAGGACTCCGTATGCTGGTCCAACAGCAACGCGTTGACCCCCAAGGCACGTATGTAGCGGTACTCACCGGTCATGGTCTGAAAGATCCCAATACTGCGGTCGAACAATTTGCCGCACCAGAACCAATCCCCGCCAACATGCATGCCATCACCAAATGGCTCGGTCTGGCATAGGAGAAAGAGTCTATTTATGAGTGTGTTAGCAATGAAATTTGGTGGTACGTCCGTCGGTAATAGCAATGCGATTGCCATGCTCTGCCAAATCACTATCGACCAAAAAAAATCCTGGGAACACGTCGCCGTTGTGGTTTCGGCCATGAGTGGCGTCACCGATTTACTCCTCAACGGTGCCAATGCGGCAGCTCGGGGTGACCGTGCTGGGGCAGCAACCAATGCCGAGTCACTCAAACAACGACACATTACGACCCTTACCGAACTATGTGGCACACCGCCAGCATCCGTGGTGCAAGAAATTAATGCACTTATTGCCGAATATGAGCTCTTGGTACAAGCGGTCAGTGTACTCGGCGAAGCGTCACCACGAGCACTCGATGCAATTGCAAGCCTGGGCGAACGCATGAGTGTACGCCTTGTTACAGCAGCACTCAATGCGAAAGGCGTCAATGCGGTTGTCGTGGATGCACACACGGTAGTGCTGACTACCGCGGAATTCGGCAATGGAGCACCTATCTACCCCCACACACGAGACCAGATTCGCACCAAAATTCTGCCATTATTTGCGCACGGCATCACACCAGTGATTACGGGCTTTATTGGTGCGACTGCCGAAGGTGCAGTCACCACACTGGGTCGAGGTGGGAGTGACTACAGCGGTGCTATCTTTGGCGAAGCACTCGATGCTGAAAGAGTCGACATCTACACAGATGTGGACGGGGTAATGACCACCGACCCTCGTCTCGTCAGTCACGCCAAAGTCCTCAATCATCTGTCATATGCGGAAATGAGCGAACTCGCATACTTTGGTGCTAAAGTGCTTCACCCCAAAACCATTCGCCCCGTAATTGAACGTGGCATTCCCATCCGCATCCGCAATACGTTTAATCCGAGTCATCCTGGGACGCTAGTTACACGCGTTGCAGAGCCAACCACGCACGCCATCCGTGCAGTGACAGTCATCCGCAACATGAACCTGATTACTGTGGAGGGTCGCGGCATGATAGGCGTACAAGGGGTGGCTGCACGCACCTTTAGCGCTGTTGCGCAGGCCGGTGCCAACGTGCTCATGATTTCGCAAGCGTCATCCGAACAGAGCATCTGCTTTGTCATTCCCAATACGTCGACACGTGCCGTGGTCACCGGCCTTGAATCAGCCATGCGCCATGAGATTGCACGTGGTGACATCGATCAAATCAAATCACGCGATGACGTGGTGATTGTAACCGTGGTCGGGGTAGGCATCCACGAACGGCCTGGGGTGGCAGCACGTGTTTTTGCTGCGATCGCAGACGCTGGAGTAAATATTTTGGTCATCGCACAAGGCTCTTCGGAATGTTCGATTAGTATCGTGGTTGCAGCAACAGATGGTGATGTCGCCGTCAAAGCGCTCCACGAATTGGCATTGGTGTAACCATGCAACCCGTCGTAGTGCGGCGTGTTACCATCTCTGATGCAGTCGCAGTGGCACAGCTCAGACACACCGCACTTCATGATACACCATATGCATTTGCGATGAGCCCTGCGCAACTTGCTCATCCTACTCATCACTCGTGGAGTGAGCTCTGCGCGCGTTGCAGCAGTGGTACAAACAGTATCTTTGTTGCAGATACCGGTCACGCTCTAGCCGGCATGGTCGGGTGTCGTATCGATGAATCAAGCAAAATGCACCATTGCGGTATGATATGGGGTATGTACGTAACTGATACACATCGGAGACTCGGGATAGCATACATGCTCCTCGATGCAGTCATTACTCATGGTGCCACACAACACCTGCAGATGCTCAAGTTGAGTGTGACAGTGCGCCAGCAGACCGCAGTGCGCCTCTATCAGCGGACTGGATTTATGACCTATGCATATGAGCCAGCCCTGCTAAACATTGATAATCAGGAAATCGATGCACTACACATGGTGTATCGCTATCACGTGGAAGGAACGCAACAATGACATCAAGGCGGATTCCTATCGCCATTCTCGGTGCAACCGGCGCAGTCGGTCAGCGCATGATTCAGCTCTTGGCAAATCACCCGTGGTTCGAAATAGCCGTACTCACCGGCTCAGATCGCACGATTGGTCGCCCATACGGTGAGCTTGTACGCTGGATTTTGGATGATAAACCACCAGCACATGTAGCCGAAATGATTGTACAGCCGAGCGACAAAGTTGCGGATGTTGCACTGGCCCTATCTGCATTACCCACCGATGCAGCCAAACTATACGAACCGCTCTGGGCCGCACAGACTGCCGTCTGTTCGAATGCGTCTTCGTATCGCATGACAGCCGATGTGCCACTCATCATTCCCGAAGTTAACCCAGAACACGTAAACATGATTGATGACCAACGCAAACAACGTGGCTGGCGCGGTGCTCTCGTTACCAATCCCAACTGTTCAGTGATTGGGATCGCACTAGCGCTCAAACCACTCTACGATGCGGTGGGATTAACACATGTGCATGCTGCCACGCTCCAAGCTGTCTCTGGAGCAGGGTACCCTGGGGTGGCATCGCTCGATATCATTGACAATATCGTACCGAATATCGCCAACGGTACCGAAGAAGAAAAAATCGAAACTGAACCATGTAAAATTCTCGGCACCTACCAGCATGGGCACATCACATCAGCACAAACGACATTTAGTGCGCAGGTTACGCGGGTGCCAGTCATCGACGGGCATACGGCACTCCTTTCAATTCGCTCGGCGCAAGGTCTGACACGTGATGATGCAATACGAATCTATGAATCTTGGCAAGCGCCAGCACTCGTGCGAGAATTGCCGAGTTCACCGGCGCAGGCGCTCGTATTGCATACGCACCCTGAGCGCCCGCAACCACGCCGAGATCGCGATCTCGGCAATGGCATGGCAGTTTCAGTCGGTCGCATCCGAGGCTGCCCTATCAACGAAATCCGTATGGTCGTCCTTTCGCACAACACTATTCGTGGTGCTGCAGGTGGCGCACTTTTGAATGCCGAACTACTCGTCGCTGCTGGATATACCAGCAAATAAGGGAGGCTACGATGCAAATCTATGGTCGTCATGCCGTCGCAGACCTACTGGATGACTTCGTCGCATATCGCAATATTCGGCCTGCAGATCGCCGTCTCCCCGGTCTTGCTGACATTGCACCCAACACACAACCACGCAAAGGCGATGATGCATATGCGGCCATTGCGGTGACAATCCTCAACGCTGCACAGACGTTGCGCAATGGGGCAGCAATACATCGTTTTTGTATGATTGGCGATACACGCCAGAGCGATGGTGGCACCTATACTACTATCGCTAAACGCACTGGCTGGGCAGGGGCGGCCTTTATTTGTGACGAAAAATCGAGCGACCCACCGACTTATATTCCAGCGAGTGAAGCCGGCATCATGCTCGCAAATCGCTGGAGCGCCATCGATGCATTCGCAGCCCAACACGCCGTCGATGCACAGACTGCAGTCATCATTGATCTCGACAAAACATTAATTGGCGCACGTGGGCGCAATCATCAGTTAATTGATAGCGCCCGCCTGACAGCCCTCAAAAGCGCAGTGATTGATGTCCTCGGCGAACATTACGACGAGAGTCGTTTCAGTGAAACGTACCACCGCTTCAATCAACCACGGTTCCATCGCTTCACCGGTGATAACCAGGACTTTTTAGCGTTTATCTGCGTCATGGCAGGTGGCAACATCGTCACTCCAGAGGCGTTACAAGCCATGTTTGAACAAGGCGTGATGCGCTACTTTGATCACTTTGTGGATCTGACCGAAGCACGCGTTCATGCATTCCACTCGCCTCTCGCTGCATTTCACCAACAATTCGCACAACTCTATCGTGCCGGTGATATGACACCGTTCAAAGCGTTTCGTTTTATTGAATACACTGAAACTGCGAAACGATTTGGGTGTGCGGCCGACACCGATTCTGCAGCCACGCTACTCAACTCCGAAATCGTCATCACCGGTGAACTCTGGCAACAAGCACTACGCTGGAAAGCGCAAGGAGCATTGCTCTTTGGGCTTTCCGACAAACCTGACGAAGCCGCATGCGGCCCTGATAACAGTCGCCCCATCCATCGCTTGATGACACATGTGGTAGGAGTGTAACAATGAATCACGTCGCAGCAATTTTGGCACGAAGCCACACCATTGCCATGGTTGGGCTTTCGAGCAAACCAGATCGTGCGAGCTTTCAGGTGGCAACATACTTACAAGCGCATGGCTATCGTGTAATTCCAGTGAATCCCCGCGAAACGACGGTACTTGGTGAAGCGGCAGTTGCCACACTTCACGATATCCATGAGCCAATCGACATCGTAAACGTCTTTCGTGAGTCCGCAGCCGTGCCTGGCATCGTCGACGAGGCGATTGCAGTCGCTGCACCCGTGCTATGGCTACAACTCGACATTCATCATCCAGACGCCGAGTTGCGCGCATCACAAAACGGCATCACCGTGATTACCGATTTGTGTATCAAAATCGCCCATCAGCATATCAATAACACGTAACAAAAACAAACCGCCCACTCGCAGCAGTGGCGAGTGGGCGGTTTAATTATGCTTATATGACACTTTGCCGGCGTAATTGTGCGACAAAAAGCCCAGAAATCACCACCAACACGACAGGTAACACCGCCCACGAAGGAAGTGCGTAGTAGTGTGAAACAAGCACAAGCAACGCATAGAATGTGGCAATCGCAGACATCACGAACGGCCACGTTTCTTGTCGATCAAACCAGATACGCACAATACTATAAATGGCGATAAACGTCACACCGACACTTATACCGACAATAGCACCACCATATGTGGGCACCCACGGCAATGCGATGCCGATACCTGCAACTGTCAGTGAGAAAATCAGCAACCAATAGGTGCGCCGGACAACCGCAAAGACGAACGCCAGCAGACAGACCCCCAATACAAAGACCAATTGCGGCAAAATCAACGACGTCACAAACGACGTCAGCGTCTCAGAGCCAATTACAATACACAATACAATGACCGCAATTGCTACGCCGTAGACACGGTTAATCGTTGTGGATGTTTGCATTGGTCGTAGTGGGATGGTAGGCATCCCCTCAGATGAAAATGGATCAACCGACTGGTCTTGTTGGTTTGTCATGCCGCCTCCTCTACTCTAACTATACCGCTTGTGTGCATTCGATGCAAATCTTTATTTTTGTCGACTATTCTGCGGATTTTCATGTATTCACCAGAATAATGTTCGTAAATAGATGATGTTTTGCCACGATAAACAATCATGACACATCAGCACGGAGTATCATGGCCACGACTTCGCCAGCTCGAATCACATCAGCAGG